>DFNM01000233.1 GCA_002376045.1 Firmicutes bacterium UBA3567 | reverse complement strand
GAAGGAAACAGAATTTCCATAGTAACAAATAAAGGTGAGAATATAGAGTTTTATTATAAAGATAAAAAACTAATGAGGAAAAAAAATTATACATCCAATACTGTTGCAAATTATGTAGAAAATATTGTATTCAAAAAAGAAGCTTCGTTAATATTCATAAGTATTGAGGTTAAAAAAGAAGATCATAGCGTAGAGCTTGAAACAAAGATTTTCCCGAGAAATTCGAGAAAATGAGGTGCAATTTATGACCCATTACTGTCAAAAGGGTTCGGCTTTAATAATGACACTTTTTGTAGCCTTAGTATTGTTTATATTAGGTACAGGCATAATTTTCGCATCTAACATTGAATTAAAAATAGCCAATTATGATAAAAATCACAAAATAGTCTCTTATATGGCAGAAGCCGGGTTGGAAGAAGCCCTGTATCGTCTAAAAAACGAGCCGGGTTTTTGGAAAGATCCCTATAACTTTGAGAGTGATGAAGATTTTTATGAAGGTAATACCTATTCTGTAACAATAACTAAAGATTATAATAATACATATCATATAAAATCTATTGGTCAAAATCAAAAAGCCAAAAGGGAAATTTCAGCGGATGTAAAAGTTTATCCCGATTTTCCGAAAATATTTAATTATGCCGCAGTGGTTTTTCAGGAAACAGGGGATGAACTACTAAAATTCGCTACAAAGAAGAACCCCACAAGAAAAATTACCATTACAGGAGATATACACTCAAATGGAAAGGTCATATTGGATGATAAAGTTACAATAAAAGGAAATGTTTCGCTGAAGAGCTTGAGTGATTTAGAAATAAACGGTGCTATGATTGAAGGGGAAACCCTTGAAGATGAGATTGATTTTGGGCATGTAAACATAGAATCCATCTCAGGATCGGATGTGATCAGGTTTGAAGGAAAAAAAGATTTTAATGGATTAGATTACGGAACCGATAAAGTTATAATAGTAAGGGATTATTATGAAGAAGATGAGGGAGAGGAAGATCAGGGTGAGGGCTCAGACAAAAAGAAAGGTAAGGGCAAGGGAAAAAAAGGAAAAACACGTGTCGAACCTGGAGATATAAATATTTCCGGTGAAATTAATGGGAGATATGTTGTTATAGCAGAGGGGGATATAACTATAAATGGAGAAATAACATACGGGGATCCTGATGAAGATCTATTGTTGTTAATTTCGCAAAAAGATATTGTAATCAACTTTGGGAAAGGAAGTAAAAACAGGAAAATAGACAGTTATTTGCTAGCTGAAAATGAAATTTCGTTCTCTAATTTAAAAAAACTGAAGGAGCTTGTTATCAATGGCGGAATGGCTGCTGGTAAAAAAATTGATTCAGAACATAAAGGAGGAGGAAATGCAGACTTAAAAATAAATTATGATTCCAGGATAAAATGCTTTAAACTTGTAAAGGAAAAATTATATTTTACTTATGATACCGATACCGTTAGGAATATAGAAGTTATAGAAATTGATTTCAAATAGAGTTGAGAAAAGAAGGTGACTTACTTGTTTTTTGGCAATTCGATTTTGGGAATGGATATAGATTCCAAATTGATAAAAATTGTGGAACTCAATAAGAAAACTGGCCAATTAATTAATTATAAAATTATACCTGCCCCTAAAGGAGCAATAAAAGATGGAAAAATCAACAAACCTGAATTAATCGGAAAAAGGATAAAAGAAAGCCTAAAAGAATCAAAAATAAAAACCAAAAAAGTTGTCAGCGGTATTCCAGGCAGAAATGTCTTATCACGATATTTAACTTTACCCAAAATGTCCTTAAAAGAACTCGAAGAAGCGATAAAATGGGAAACCCAGGACTATCTTTCATTTTTTTCTGAAGAAGTGTTGACTGATTTTCAGATTGTAGAAGAAGTGTTTGTTGATAATGTCAAACATCAAAAAATCCTTTTTGTCGCCGTTCCCCTTTCCGTTTCAGAAGCTCTTTTAGAATCCATAAAAAAAGCGGGGCTTAATCCTATTGCTATTGAAATAAATGCTATTAGTATATTGAGAGTTTTCCGGCATAATTATGATCAAAAAAATAGATTGTCGGCTATTATAAATATAGGCCCAGAAGAAACAAACATGATTATAAGTTATAACGGCAATTTGCGTTTGAATAGAACAATTAATATAGGCTGTGAGGACCTTGCTGAAACGGGCAAGCATCAGGCTTATTTATCAACTAATACAGAGGGATTTATAAATCAGGTAAAGAGGTTTATAAATTTTTATAGCTCTCAAAACCGGGGTGTTGAAGTTAAAGAAATACTCCTTTGCGGTGAAGGTTCAACTATAGAAAGTATTAAAGACATATTCCAACAGAATTTTGATATACCAGTTAAGATGCTTGATCCGTGCAGGAAAATTAAAACAGATCCCAGGTTAAATGAGGATTTGTTTAATAAAAAAAATCTTCTAACCAGTGCTATTGGTATGGCTTTGAGAGGATGAATGTATTTTGAAGGAAATCAATCTTCTACCACCAAGCATTTTAAATAGTAAAAAGCGAAGAAAGAAAGTGGTGTTTTGCTTTTTAGTAATTTTATTTGTAGCTGTTATTTTAGTAGAAGGTTATTATTTTGTTCTGGAAAAAGTAAAATATGTGAATTCGAAAGTTCAGCAAGTCGAAGCGCAATTAAATGAACATGAAATCTTGCTACAAAAAAAAGGATTTAGTAGAGAAGAAGCTCAGCAAGTTGTTAAACAATTAAATATATACAATGAGCTTGTTAATCAAAAAATTTTTTTATCAGAAGTGTTTACAGAGATTGAAAACATTATTCCAAAAGGGATTCAACTGAGAGATGTTAGTTTTTATAATGACAAAAAAATTGTATTGAAAGGATTTGCCCTCTCTAATATAATGATTGCACAGTTTATTGCCGGGCTTGAAAATTCTCCTTTGTTCAAAGATGTAAATCTAAGCTTTATTAATACACAGAACCAGTTAGAAAATAAAATACTATATTTTCAAATTGTTTGTAGTATTAATAATGGAGGAAAAAAATAAGTGTTTGGGAAAAAATTAACGAAAAGAGAAAGTTTTCTAATAATATTGAGTATATTCGTAATCCTGTCCGGTATTTACTACATTTGTTTTTTAAAACCTAATATCAAACACATTCAAGTTATAAGTAGTGAATATCAGGAAAAGAAAGTTGAACTGGAAACTACAAAAAAGCTCTACGAACATATTGAACAATTTAATGATAAACTGCAAAATAAAATTCCAGAGACAAAAAAGTTTCCAGAGCTGTTGGTCCAATTAGATCAAATCATTAAAAAAAACAATTTAGAACAAATTGGGATCATTCCACAAAAAATTGAAAACAGGGACGGATATGTTGTTCTTCCTATAAACCTGGTTTTGGAAGGTAATTATACACAGATCAAAGATTTTTTAAAAGACATTGAAAACTTTTCAAGATTGTTAAGCATTGAAAGCTTTTCAATAGTTTTTAACAACAAAACTTTAACATTAAAGGTTGAGATAAAAGCCTATTCGTTAACAAATAACGAAGATGTTATTCCTTCCTTTACGACGGAGTTGGGTAGACCCAATCCTTTTGCTCCTGTTCAATAAATTTGGAAATCAGCCTAGGGGTTTGCTTAAACTTTAGTCTTTCTACACAAACGGTTTATTTTTTGTTGCATAAATAGTAAATTATTGTTATAATTTTTTTAAAATAGAAGAAATTGATATAAGAATGCTCGTTAAAGGCTGGTTCTAACAGGAAATATAGTAAATTTTAAGGATAATGAGTTGGCTATCTGGTTGAAAGGCTTTCTTACCAGGAGGGGGGTGACCATGTTTCAAACAAAGGGAGAGTTTCGGGCCTGCGTAAATTCTGCTGGGGCAGGTAGACAGACCGATTGCCCAAAAATATAATGGGGAGGTATTTTTACATGAACTTGCGTAAAACAATACGTGACCAGAAAGGTTTTACGCTGATCGAACTGCTGGTAGTCATAACTATTATCGCCATTCTGGCGGCTGTGATGGTGCCAAAGTTACTGGGTTATACAGACAAGGCCCGCGTGAGCCGTGCCAAGGCCGATCTGGCTGCAATGAAGACCATCGTTGAGGCCTATTGTGCGGATGAGGGAAAAGGGCGTTATCCGGATGAATCGGACATAGGAACCGTCCTCAATGAGAAGGGCATCGAATGGGGAGGAACAGATGGCATAAAAGATCCGTGGGGGCGTTACTACAGATATGGTACTCCGTCGGGAAACCGAGAATTTGTTTTCCAAAGCGCAGGCCCCGATGGGTATTTCGATGCAGGGGGGGACGATATTTGGTGTTCTAGTAATAGGGCATATGTGCAGGAGGGTGGAACTCGTAATGTGAGTCCAAATGGTTGGTCCCATTCATCATCATAATTGCTTATTTATAATAATGGCTGTACCCTTAATTCAGCATTATTTGTTAAGATTGCAGACGCTAAATGACACACAAAAAGGCTGGACTTAAATCAATGGAGCATTATAGTTTTTTGGTAAACAGAGTCCCCGAAGAGAAGGAGCAAAATCCGGCACTCAATTTGGTATTTGCTTGTTGAGTCAAATTTGAGAATTAAGTATCGTTATACAGAAGTATTGTTGTTACTCGTAAACACACATTGAATTGAGTGCCGAGACATTGATAAGTCCATCTTTATAATAAAAATTTTCGTTGATAATTTACAGAAGAAACATGATTTGCTTTCTTTTGAGATATGCTGTTTTGTCATCATAATGTTTGGATTTGAATCTGGAAGGTTAAAAATGCAACTAAAAGCTGCCAGCAATTCCTGGCAGTTTTTAGTTTGTAAACAACTGTGTTATAATAACCTTACAGCATCACAATCGAGGAGGGCTTTATGTTTAACTGGTTGTGTCCTGATTTATACCTTAACAGTATTTTTGAAATCAAACCAGAGTTTTTAAGACAAAAAGGGATAAGAGGTGTAATTGTAGACCTGGATAACACACTGGTACCATGGAATGAGGCCAGGGTGAACAAAGACATCAGTGAATGGTTTCAGGGGTTTAAAGATTTAGGGATAAAGTTGTGCATTGTTTCGAACAATAAAAAGCACCGGGTTTTAACCTTTGGAGAAAAAATTGGTATCCCAACTATATACAAAGCAAAAAAACCACGAAAGAAATCTTTTCTGAAAGGAATGCAAATATTAAAAACTAAACCATCCAATACGGCAGTCATCGGTGATCAAATTTTTACCGATATTTTGGGTGGCAACCGTTTGGGTCTTTATACCATTTTGGTTATTCCCATAAGCAAGAAAGAATTTTTGTGGACCAGATTGATGAGAAGCATTGAAAAAGCAGTGCTAAATTTTTTAATAAAAAAAGGCCACTTAACCCCGCCGGAGCGCTAAAAAAGGAGGAGAAAGTTTTGGAGATCAACAGTTCTACAGGAATGCTGGGTTTGTTGGGTTATCCCTTGAAACACACACTATCTCCCTTGATTCACAACAGTTTCTTAAGACATTATGGATTGAATATGGTGTACCTGCCTTTTGAAGTCAGACCGGAAGAAATAAAACAGGCTGTTGAGGGATTAAAAGCTCTTTCTGTTAGAGGTTTCAATGTGACAATCCCTTACAAAGAAAGGGTAATAGGTTTCCTGGATGAGGTTTCCAGAGAAGTGAGTTTTATAGGAGCAGTGAACACTGTTGTAAATAATAAAGGGAAATATGTGGGATACAACACTGATAGCAAGGGGTTTACCAGGGCCCTGACAGCAAGGGGAATAAAAGTAAAGAATAAAAACATCTTAATTTTGGGGGCTGGTGGTGCTGCAAAGGGAATAGCCTTTCAGCTTGTAAAAGAAGGGGTCCAGAAAATATGTATATCCAACCGGACTTCTGCAAGGGCTGAGAAACTTGCGAAAAATCTAGCTGATTACAGCAATTCGATGTATATCGATTGTATTGATTTCAATGAGAAGGAATTATTGAAAACAGTTGAGGATATAGATGTAATAATAAACACCACATCTGTTGGTATGCATCCTCATACAAAAGAAGCCATTGTAGAAAAT
>DFNM01000030.1:1117-3922 GCA_002376045.1 Firmicutes bacterium UBA3567 | reverse complement strand
AGAAAGCTATAATGATTTAACTGTCGACCGGATTGGGTTTGCATGGCATTTAACTCAACTAAAATGGAGAAGAACCTAAAAATAAAGACTCTATTCTAAGTATTCCAGATTAGAAAAATTTAGTCAACATATTATAGATAATATCTATATGTTGTATTTAACTTATTAATGATTCCGATAACTATCATTGAAACATTGATATTATAATAAACATTAGGAACTGGAAATTGTCAAATATTAGAAAGGAGCTGATGGAACAAAATGAATGACAGAAAAGGTATTATTCTTACAGGAACGGTGATCGGCATTCTTGCTGCTTCACTCGTCAAATTTGGTAACCCATTAAATATGGGTATATGTGTTGCGTGTTTCATTAGAGATATTGCAGGCGCAATAGGTTTGCACAGAGCAGGGGTTGTCCAGTACATACGGCCTGAAATACTGGGTTTTATACTCGGTTCTTTCATTATCGCTTCACTCACCGGAGAATTCAGGTCAAATGGAGGTTCGTCTCCCATAATAAGATTTGTCCTGGGAATGTTTGTGATGATAGGAGCACTTGTTTTCCTGGGATGCCCCCTGAGGATGGTGCTCCGTCTTGCTGGAGGAGACCTGAATGCAATGGTAGGAATACTGGGATTTATAGCAGGAATACTTATCGGTACCCAGTTTATCAAAAAAGGATTCACCCTTGGAAGATCTTATATACAAAATCCTGTAAACGGCTACATTCTTCCAGCTATTGCTTTGATTCTGTTGGTTTTTCTTGTAACAAAACCCGGTTTTATTTTCTTCAGTGAAAAAGGCCCAGGCGCTGCCCATGCTCCTATTATTGTTTCACTGGCAGCTGGTTTGCTTGTAGGTATACTGGCCCAGAGGAGCCGCATATGCATGGCAGGAGGAATTAGAGATTTGTATTTAATTAAAGATCCTCACCTTGTTTTGGGATTTGTTTCCATTTTTATCTTTGCCTTACTCTTTAATTTTATATTTGGATATTTTAACCCGGGTTTTGAAAACCAGCCCATTGCCCATAATGATGGTCTATGGAATTTCCTCGGAATGTTACTGGTAGGTTTCGGTTCTGTGCTTTTAGGCGGCTGTCCGTTAAGACAAACTATTCTTGCTGGAGAAGGCAATACCGATTCTGCAATTACATTTCTGGGAATGCTTGTAGGTGCCGGTATAGCTCACAATTTCAGTTTGGCTGCATCACCTAAAGGAGTACCATTAAACGGTAAAATAGCCGTCATTGCAGGAATTGTTGTCATAGCCTTAATAGGATTATTAAACACTTATTGTTCACTTAAAGCCAACAGGAGGGGAGAGGTGAGTCATGGAGCATAAAACAGTGGATGCCAGAGGGCGTTCCTGCCCTGAACCGGTTGTATTAACAAAACAGGCCCTGGATAAGCTAACAGAAGGGCGAATAACTGTGCTGGTAGATGCTGAAGTTGCCAAAGAAAATGTAAGCAGGTATGCAAGGAATTTGGGGTTTAGTGTAGAAATAAAGGATAGGGGAGCATCGGAATACGAAATACTGATAACAAAGGAGTAATAAACAAATGGAAGATTTCTGTGTTGTAACCTTTCATTCCACTCATCTGGCTCTAAAATTTGAGAGAACTGCAAAAGACATGGGACTGGATATCAGGTTGATTCCAGTCCCCCGCCAGATAAGCTCATCCTGCGGCCTGGCAGGAAAAATCGGGGAAAACCAGGTGGAGGCCGTCATAAAAATGTGTCGGAAAAACGACATAGAATTCGAACACATTTACAAAGTCTATAAGGACGGCTCTTCTCCAAAACAGTTGGTTTAAAAACTAGTGCTGCATCAACCAACTTGGATAGCTTTTAGGAAATAATTGAAACCGCCGTTGAAAGCATTTAAGACAAATGTTTTATATGGCTTAATGGAATATAGCTGTAACTAATTGATAAAATGGAGGCTTATAAACGTGGAATACATATACTTAGCAAGATATAATTCTAAAATAGGCCTGCTAAAAATAGCCTCATCAGAAAAAGGCGTGTGCAAAATCGCTCTACCCAATGAAGAGGAAAACCTCTGCATACACTGGCTGAAACAAAGGTTTCCTCAATACAGCATAATTGAAAACCCGGCCAAAAATCTGGATGTTGTTCAGCAGCTGCAAGAGTATTTTGCAGGTAAGAGAAAAAAATTTGATGTAAAACTCCATCTGGCCGGAACTCCCTTTGAGAAAAAGGTGTGGAAAGCCCTTACTGAAATTCCTTACGGTAAAACAGCATCTTATGCTGAAATCGCTTCAAAAATTGGAAAACCCACGGCCTTTAGAGCCGTGGGCAATGCCAACGGTAAAAATCCAATTCCCATCATTATACCCTGCCATAGAGTAATAAACAGCAGTGGAGAGCTGGGAGGTTATGGAGGAGGATTGGACCTTAAACGGAGGCTTCTGGAGTTGGAAGCCAATCATGCAAAGGATTTTTAATCTTAATGGCTATACCGCTAATTCAGCATCATTCATTAATTTTAAAGACATCAAACAGCACACTAAAGAGGCCGGCTTTAATCAAAAGGAACATTACAGGTTTTTGGTAAATGGAACCCGCCGAAGGGAAGGAGCAAAATCGGAATGAGGGGCAGGATGCCCCCGAAAGGATTCATCGGCAGGATACAGCATTGAATCCTGTCTCCGGCACTCAGCTCAATGCGTGTCTTACGGGTAACAACAATACTCCTGTATAACGATACTCAATTCTCAAATTTAACTCAACAAGCAAACACCAGATTGAGCGCCGGATTCCATCCAAAAAGCTATA
>DFNM01000030.1:0-793 GCA_002376045.1 Firmicutes bacterium UBA3567 | reverse complement strand
GGATTCCATCCAAAAAGCTATATACGACATTGATTAAGGTCGGCCTCAATATATAAATTTTTATTATTAACAGCATCGTCAGGTTTAAAACGAAAAGTTGTTAAACAAAAGGTATAGCAATATTAATCTTTAAACATTTTAAGGTATGCGTTTATAAACACATCTATGTCTCCATCCATTACAGCATTGATATTGCCAACTTCTACATTGGTTCGGTGGTCTTTCACCATGTTGTATGGGTGAAAAACATACGAGCGGATCTGGTTTCCCCAGGCTATTTCTTTTTGTTCACCCCTCAGCTTCTCCAGTTTTTCCCGCTGTTCCTGCTGATGTTTCTCAAACAGCCTTGCCTTCAATATCTTCATGGCAGCTTCCCGGTTGCTGTGCTGGGAACGTTCATTCTGGCACTGAACCACAATACCGGTGGGAATATGGGTAATCCTCACAGCAGAATCCGTTTTGTTGACGTGCTGTCCTCCAGCTCCACCTGCTCTAAAGGTCTCAATCTTTAAGTCTTCGGATCTGATCTCTATTTCTATATCATCATTGATTTCAGGCATAACATCCACAGAGGCGAAGGAGGTATGTCTTCTACCAGAAGCATCAAAGGGAGAGATCCGCACAAGGCGGTGAATACCTTTCTCTGACTTCAAAAATCCATAGGCATTCTCTCCCTCAATGAGCAGGGTTACACTTTTTATGCCCGCTTCCTCACCCGGTAAAATATCCAGAGCTTTAACTTGGTATCCCTTATCCTCCGCCCATCTGGTGTACATCCTCAAAAGCATCTCCA
>DFNM01000113.1 GCA_002376045.1 Firmicutes bacterium UBA3567 | reverse complement strand
TTTTTCAATAGATGGTTTTTGTAAAACTCATTGGGTGCCATGCTTTGAAATTCTTGGCAGCCAAGACACTCGTCTTCCAGTATTCTATGAAACGACTCAATATGGGCATTTAAGTTGGGTGTCCTGCATGGTATCATTTCATGTTCAGTTCCAGCGTGACTTTACTAAGCAAATCTAACAAATCAGGGTAAAGTAAACGGGCTTCGCCCGCCCTTGACAGGCCTCACTCCATAACTTGATATGAATTAAGCCCGGTTAAGGGAATTATATTTAATTGTTTTTGTGTCATGAGATAACGCACCTCGCTCTTCATAGTGACATTTTATCAAGATAATTACAAGGTGACATTATCACAAGATAAACACATAACATTAAATTACGGTATTGACAAGTCTTAGCAAATGCTGTACAAATTAAATATCTCAACTTTCAAAAAATAAACAGCCGGCAAATATACGTATTGGTAGATTGTTGAGTCTAAAAGGGTTAACGGTAAACCTCAATACGAAATTTTGATTGTAAAATGACTTTTTGTATATACACATCATTGTCCCTGAAACCCTTTATATGCAAGGGATGAGGGGAGCTTGTTAAACTTTTAGTAAAGTCACGCTAGGTTGCTGCAGATATTCTCAAAGATATGGGATGTAAACTGCGGTCCGTTATCAGCACGGATAGCTGGCTTTTTATTACCGTTTAATAATTCTGTTCCATAAAGATTGCTCCAAAACTCTAGAGGCATCCTTGCCCTCACATCGAAGACCAATATGGTAACCAACAATCTCTGACCCGGCGGGCAACCATATTGGAATTTGAATCGTATCGTCTGGCTACAGCCGAGTCATTACCTGTTTCCATTGCTTCTTTGATTACCTGTTCTTTAAATTCTTTAGTATACTTCTTCCTTTGCATCTTAATTACCCCCTAACACTTTTACTGTATTTGTTAAGACCACAAGTGTCCAATTTAGTTAGGGGGCTTAATGGGTTAAAGCTTAATCTCCAGATCACTTATTGCTTTTTGCTTTCCTTTAAAGATACTACAGCTTCTGGTATAACAATACACTTTCTTTGGATGAGGCAGGCATCAATCACAAGGCACATTAAAGGTTCTGCCCGGCACTTAATATCGGTTGAGTGCCGGGTGATTCCGGCCCGATTTTGCCCGAAGTCCCATTCAAAAAGTTACACCCCTATATTCTTCCACTTGTTACACCTGTCACCCCACCGGGCTATAACTTCGTTTTCCATTTTTATGTTGATGACTTCGCAGCGATTGGGGCAGCCGCTGCACTCAAAACTATCCACAGTGTAATTTGCATCCATTATCTCCAGACCCTTGAAATTCGTTGATTTTTTGTGGCTGACGGCATCCCTGGCAAGGATGGCCGCACCAATGGCTCCCATAACATCGTGATGCTCCGGAACCACCACTTCATATCCCAGAGCCTCTTCAAAAGCTGCCTTCATTCCCACATTGGCTGCAACTCCACCCTGAAACAGTATCTTGGGCAGAATTTCCTTACCCTTCCCCACATTGTTTAAATAGTTCCTTACCAGGGCCTGACACAAACCCCTAATAATGTCTTCCAGCCTGTAACCCATCTGCTGCTTGTGGATCATATCGGATTCTGCAAAAACGGCACATCGACCGGCTATTCTCACAGGAGATTTTGACCTCAACGCATACTTTCCGAACTCCTCAATGGGTATATTAAGCCTGTTTGATTGCTGATCCAGAAAGGAACCCGTGCCTGCTGCACACACTGTGTTCATGGCAAAATCTATCACAATTCCATCCCTTAAAATAATGACCTTTGAATCCTGACCCCCAATTTCAATAACGGTCTGAACATCAGGCTCTATGTTGAGGGCCGCAACAGCATGAGCCGTTATTTCATTTTTGATGGTATCTGCCCCGACTATCACGCTTGCCAGCTGTCTTCCGCTGCCGGTGGTTCCCACACCCGCTATATCGATATTCCCGGATATTTTCTGTTTCAGTATTTTTAGACCCTTTTGCACAGCTTCTATAGGTTTACCCATGGTTCTCAAATAAACCTTCTCAATTAAATTCAAGTCTTCATCAATCAAGGCTATGTTGGTGCTGACTGAACCCACATCAACGCCCAGGAAACTGCTCATGCAAATCTACCTTCTTTCTTTTGTTTCTTTTTGAACAGCAGATCAACAAAAGCTTCCAGACGGGTACGCAATCCAGCCTTCCCTGTTTGTTCATCCAGGGAGAGGGAAAGGACGCTTATATCATATTTTTTGGCAACAGCTGGCAGCACACTTTTCGCCACTATTTCGGGAATGCACGTAAAGGGAGAAAGCTGTATAACTCCATCAAAGCCCCTTTTTGCGTACAAAACCGCATTCCCGACGGATTCCCGACCATGCCCACCACACATTTCATTGAAAAAAGGCCTGGCAGCCTTTTTTACATTTCTCTCTCCGGCAAGATGGAAAAGATCCATGATAGCATTGGATACTGTATAATGGGTAAAGAACATGGAACGTTCTACATACACTCCCAGCTCCCCCAGGGTTTCCTCTATTTCAAGGTTGGCAGCGGGTTCCAGCACAACGTATATTTCTCCTACAAGCCCCACTTTAACGGGTTCAAAATCCTTTCTCCGGTCAATAGAATCCATTTTTTTGATGACCTCATTTTTAATCTCCTTTAATTCTTCAATGGTTCGGGCTTCTGCTATAATATCAACACATTCCCTGTAAACCTTAGATGTTTCCCCTTGATTAACTTCAAGGGGTCTTATTTCAAAGGATTTTCTTTCAGCCATATCAAAGAGCTTCAACTGTTCCCACACAAATCTGATTACATGCCAGAACTCTTTTAAAGTCATGGGCCTGTTTATGATCTTTTTTATGTTTTTGTAAAGGGCATTCAGGTACCTGCTGGGGGGCTCAAGGGTTATAAAATCAAACTCATACCCGAGGCTCCTAAGAATCCTTTCCTGCAGGGTAGTATAAAGCCCCGCTCTGCATGGACCCACTCCCCCTGTCGATATAATGGTATCTGCTCCCATTTCCAGGCCTTCAATATATGTGCCCAATAATATCTTAAAAGGCAGGCATGCAAACTCTGGAGCGTGCTGGGTACCATAACTCAGGGTTTTTTTGCTGGGTCTGGGGGGAACCACTACTTCATTACCCAGCCTTTCCAGCAGATTTTTAATGGCAATATGGGAATTACCCATGTAGGGATATGTTATTTTCATGCCTGATCCTCCTCAATCGTAACATATCCACGAAAGCCTCCAACCTGGTTTTGAGTCCTTCTTCACCCGTTTGTTCATCAAGGATTACTGTTAAAAACGGCATCTGGATTTCTTTGGCTTCCAGTTCCATCAATTTGTCAACAATAAAATCCGGGCCACACCCAAAAGCAGTAATGTGAATAACACCATCTACCCTTTTGTTTTCAAAAAAATGATAAGCAGTTCTAATGATACTGTTGCTATAAGTCCAGAAAAGAGTTTTTTTTAGTTTGTCAGCCTGTTTGAGCTTTGCTTTTTCAGGTAACATTTCCAGCGTGTAGACTTTTGCGCCCAGGTCGATGAGTTTTTTGATGAGGTTAAGGCTGAAATATGGGTCATACAGCATGTATGGATACCCCAAAACCGCAAGGGCTATGTCACCCTTCTGCGTCTGAGAACTATCCAGCTTCAGAGGAGGTATTGCTCCTTTTAAAAAACTCGCAGCGTAGTTTTTCAGTTCCTGTATGGCATTCCGGTATGCTTTGTATATTAAAAAGGGATTTTTTGTAAACTTCGACCCGACACGGTAACATATTTTAAGCAGCTCACCCTTACCCTTTTTTAAATCGATTCTCGGGCTCAGAAGAGGAGGCAGATTGTTTATAGTGTATTGGATCATATCGGGAAGACCTAAAAACTTGGGACAGAAAGTAGCTTCCCTGTTGATACTCACCAGCCGCGGAACAAATATGCATTCAACTTTATCCATTAAATTCATTACATGGCCGTGATAAAGCTTTATAGGAGAACAGGCATCAGTAACTGCCTCTTTTACCCCGTCATCCATGATTTTTTTTGTAGTTGCATCAGACTCCACTACTTCCAAACCAAGGATTTGAAAAAAGGTTTTCCACATGGGATAGTAAGTGTAATAGCTTAAAGCCCGGGGTATTCCAATTTTCAATGCTGTCACCTTCTTGGCATTTTATTGTATAATATACAAATATTCCACACAAAAGCATTAATTCCTTCATAAAAAAGCTCAATCCAATTCCCTCAATTTTTTCTGTAAATCGAAAAACATTACTTTCAAAAATTTTTTGATGTTTAGTTTGGTCTTTGAAGTCTTAACTCCTTTGATTTTCTGCATCTGCTTCCTCACTTCGGCAAAATCAAAGTAACGAAAAGCGTAGTCTTCAAACTTTGGATTCTGATAATCCTCTACTCCAAGAGCCGCTAGGTTTTCTAAGGCTGTTTTTACTACTCTCCTTATTCTCTGTTCTAGCGCCTTTACATTCATTTTATTCCTGTTAGTCTTTTTGTTGAAGGTTTTTACAAGCCTGGCATATAAGCCGTTCAAGTTCTCAAGAACTTTATATGGGTCTTCTTCCTGTATAAGCAACAGCATTATCTGAATAATATCATGGCTTCCCGATTCACCCAAAATACCCATGTCCATCAAAATGTTCTCAGTTAAATACTTTATTTGGTTATCTGAGGTTTCCCATCTTTCACCGGTTTCCACTTTTTCGCCAATTTGTGATATGCTTTGTTTTATTCCCTTTAAAACACTCTTTAGGTCCATAACCTCAATTACCCGGTTTATAATATGTAAAACCTCCGTTATGTTTATGGGTTTTGTGATGTAGTAATCTATCCCCTTTTCATACGCCTTTTTGATCATTTCTTTTTGTTCCACCTGGGAAAGCATTATAAAAATACCTTTGTACCCCATGTTTTTCAGGTTTTTAACCGCCTCAATCCCATCCTGCCGGGGCATAAGCAGGTCTATTATAGCAATATCCGGCATCAGGTTCATTATACTTTGCTCCGCTTCTATACCATCAGCAGCTTCCCCTACAACCTCCCCCAGTTTGTTCTCCATTATTATATTCCGCAGCATCCGCCGAACTCCCCTATCATCATCAGCGATGAAAAATTTAAATTTTCTCACTTTTATCCCCCCTTTCTTCCTCATCAGGGTTTAACAACGGATGTTTTGGGTATCACCATCCTGAAAACCGCACCTTCTCCCACTTTGGATCTGACCTTTATTTCCCCTCCAAGCTGTTTTACCAGTGATTTTACATGGACCAGGCCGATTCCAGTAGAACTTTTTCCTGTGGAAGGATCATACTTGGTAGTAAAACCAGCCTCAAAAATATAATCAATGTTCCCATCAGGAATTCCCATCCCGCTATCCTTGACTTCAATTATCACATTATCTCCCGCTTCCCACTCGTGAATCTTAACCCATCCCTCTTTCTGTATAGCATCAATGGCGTTTGAAACAAGGTTGTTAAGAATAGAAACAATTGCGAAAAGGTCTTTCAATACAAAGTCATATTCCACTTCTGCATCAAACTGAATCTCTTTCTTCAGGTTTTTGCTGTAATCTTTGTTTGCTTCTAAAAGCACCTGAACAACCTGTTTAAAAGTATTTATCGCTTCATCCAGGTTGTCTTCATCTAATAGTTTCTTTAAACCCGCGGCAATCCTGTTATAATGTTTTTTGATTTCATGAATATCAGTAGCTATGTTGAGGAGGTCCTTTGAAAATTTTTTTGCTTCAGCACTTTTTTGCCTGGAAAGGGTCTTATAAAGGGAATAACTCTTTGCCATAATCTCTTCAATGAGGGAACTGGTAGTTTCCAGGAAAAATATTTCAGAATACAGATTGGACGTTTTAATAAGAAGGTTTTCATAGTTTTTCTTTTCTATAGAATGTATTATCTGCAGTTTCTGGTAATTAAGCATGGTAAAAATTCCCGATGCTATAAACATCCTGATTACTGCTACCATGGCCAGATTGAGGGCAAAAAAAGAAACTTCTTCTCCTGTTATAATTCTTATGAAGATCTCTATTACATTTGAGGTAAAATCTACAATCGTTAGAAGGTTTCCCAGCACAAAAGGCTTGTTATCAAAACGAGAGATGTTGATAAGCCTAAACCCCAAACCCATTGCAATGTAATAAACCATAGCGGGAAAGTGAATGTTTAGAGCCGTTTGCAGCACTACCCCCTGAAAAAGGTTTATTGTTGACCTGAATAACAAAACAAAAACACCCGTTAAAACACCCGTCAAAGCGGGATGTAGTTTTTTTCTGTTTAGCAATATCAAAAAAGCAAATATTAGCGGACCTAATCCAAATCTAAAAGCAGTATTAAAAGGATGAATACTTACCTGACCCAGTAAAGTAGTAAGACAAATAATCAGCATCAATGCTTTGTAATCATACATATTGAATATAACTCCTCCAAACCTATCCTTTTAAATGTAACAAAACTTTTGTGGTTCTTCTCTATTTTAGTTGAGTTAAATGTCA
>DFNM01000079.1 GCA_002376045.1 Firmicutes bacterium UBA3567 | reverse complement strand
ACAAAGAGGAGGTATGATTTGTACCTGCACCCATGGATATAGATATTAGAAAAGCCGTCAAAAAAAATCTTGAAGGAAGGTCGAGAACTGAAATAAGAGGATACATTGAAGATGCTATTGAATCACAAAACGAAGCTGCCATTCCTGGAATGGGAGTGCTGTTTGAAGAGATCTGGGAAAAGGGGGATGAATCCAGAAAGCAGAAAATAATGGACTGGGTAATGGAATATTTGAAGAGCTAATTGAGAGCTTCACTGTTAAAGGTGAAGCTCAAGCTGTTTATTAATTAAAATTATACAAAGAGCTTTGATAAGTGTTATAATTATAGCAAAAGAACAACTTATAAAAGGGGTTTTTAATGTGTTCAATAAAAGGAAGTATTATAGAACCTATTCCGACTATCTAAAGGAAAAGTATGGGGAAAAAGTTTATAAACTTCCTGTGTGCCTGCCTGTAACATGCCCCAATAGAGATGGAACTTTAGGGGTCGGGGGATGTATATACTGTGGGGAAGAAGGAGGAGTTTTTGGCAACCAATCACCAGAATATACAATAAAACAACAAATTAACAGGTTGCGACCTCACATTAAAGAAAGATATAATGCCAGGAAATTTATAGTGTATTTCCAAACCTTTACAAACACATACATTCCCCTTGAAGAATTTAAAAAATATGTTTTTGAAGCATTAGAAGATGATGAAATTGTGGAACTGTCGATATCCACCAGACCTGACTGTATAAGTGAAGAATATCTGGATTTTTTGGATCAGGTAAAGCTTGAAACTAAAAAAAATGTCACTATAGAATTAGGGCTTCAGACCGTCAACTATCATACATTGAAGAAATTAAACAGGGGTCATTCCCTGGCAGAGTTTATTGATGCTGTCAGCAGGATAAAGCAGAGGGATTTTGAAATATGTTCCCATGTAATATTAAATCTGCCGTGGGATTCCATGATAGATGTAGTAGAAAACTCAAAAATAATTTCAGCTTTAAAAATCGATACTGTTAAGCTCCACTCCCTGTATGTAGTTAAAGGAACACCCTTAGCGGAAATGCTGGAAAAAGGTGAAATTCACCTGATCTCTAGAGAGGAATACATAGAGAGAGTAATAACTTTTCTGGAGCACCTTGATCCTGAAATTGCTGTACAACGCCTTGTAAGCAGAGCGCCGGAACAACCCACCCTTTTTGTTAACTGGAATACCAGCTGGTGGAGAATAAGGGATAAAATTGAGAATCTGATGGAAAAAAGAGGTAGTTTTCAGGGCAAGAGATTTGATTATTTAAATGGGAAGGCCCTAAAAGGCATAAAAAACTCAAAAAAAGAATATCCCGATACACAAACTTGAGATCAGTGCACACAAAAGGGAGTATATCAAATTTGCTTTGAGACCGATTTTAAAGGGGGAAATTTTAAACAATCCCGAAGTCACAAGAATTGTAGCGGAAAAAGGAGACAGGATTACTGCCAGTGTATACCCCGATAAATAAGTTAATGCCAGATAAACATTGGAAAATCCATGATTTAATGTGCTCAGCAGGGCAGCAAGGGTGGTTACGGAAACAAGAGGGTGCAGTCCGATTAGTGCCACGGCTATTATGATTATAATTATCAAGAAGGAGAAAATCACGGGGTGCAGCGTGTTGAGACTTTGGAGAAACTCGAAGACTTTAGAGGAGTTGGAATACTGAGAAATAGCATGGCCAATGTACCCCGCTATTCCGAACAATACCAGTTCGTTTTTAACATCAGGCAGCTTTTTGTGAATATACTGCTGCAATTCGTTTTTAAAGAACTGTTTTTGTTTTGTAGCAATGGTCCACAGTAGAGGAAACAAAATAGAAGCGATAGGTACGATAACGAGAATGCCGTAAGAAGTGTATTCATTAAAGAATATGATTGAAGCAAACAGTAAAATAAAGGTGATTAAAAGCTGATTGATGTATTTTGTGTAGGATTTCCTATCGAAGTCAAGAGAGTCCTCATTGAAGATATTGAAGTTATCAGTTATATTGTTGAATTCAAGTATCCAGCCGAACAACACGAAAACAACTGAAAGGAAAAGCCCTGGAGGTAATAATTCTAACCAGTCAACGTTTGTAAGGCTCAAGACCAAAGCTACACTCAAGAAGCTTGGGGCCCACAACGCTGACGCAGTGAAACCCCTCAACAACACTTTGGGTAAGATTCTGTCTTTTGCTAGCTGCGTGTTCACAGAAACAATTTCCAGTACTATGGGAATGGCAGCCACATTAACAAGGGCTGAAAAAAAGTAGGAAATCACAGAAGTAAACAGATAAAATTGTTTTTTTGATTTTATATTGGCATTGTAAAACATTTTTAGAGCTTGCTGGTATTTTTCAAATCGGAAAGGAATGCTGAGTATGGGAACCACAACGAAGAATGAGAGCAATCCGGTGTTGCTCCTTATGGCTTTCAGATATGCTGAAATTGAATTGCTATTAGCGAACAAAAAATAGGTTCCCGCTATAAAAAGCAGGCTGGAAACGACCCTGTTAACTCTGCTTATGTAAGGAAAACTAACCAGGATAACGGCAGCTGTTAGGATGCTTACAACAGTGGGGGCTATGGGATGCTTTAGAAATACCTGAAAGAGATAAGCAAAAACCATGGTCAGACAAAGGATTATACGAACAGCATGCAGCATGTGGTATCACTCCCGACTCTTCTTTATTATAACAAAAAATACGATAAAATGGCTAACCTTTACATCCAATCCACCTCGCCTTTTGTAGCTGAAATGCTTGGAACGCCAACAAGTTCTTTTAAAAGCTTTTTAAACCTTCTACTGTGATTCCGGTTCATCTTACCAGTCATTTCTCTGATTTTGAATGATTATGCCGTAATTCTGTTTGTTTAAGTGTTTGTTTGATTGTTTTATTTTAAGAAGTGTTTTATAATTTTGATTAAACAAACAATATGATTGAGAAATACAGTGCAAGGAAGGGATTTTTATGAACAGATGGTTTAAAATTGTAAGAAACCTGTCATATACAATCAAATATTTGGTAGATCCCCGGGTTTCTTTTTTTAAAAAGGCTGTTATCTTAGGGGCTTTAATCTATGTTTTGCTTCCTATCGATCTGCTGCCTGATCCAGTGCTGGGTTTTGGTTTTATAGATGATGGTTTTGTTTTACTTTTTGTCCTGATGCGGTTGCTGGAACAGCTTGATGAGTATGTTAAGGATAAAGAGGGAAGAAACAGTTATTATTATAATAACCATGGTTCAGAAGAAGATAACATGGTTGTTGATGATGTGGAGTATGAGGTGTATGATGAGGATGATAATGGATCTTGAAAGTCAGGGGTTTTTGAACACCTGCTACATGGCTTTTTCAAAGGTTCCTGGCCTTGCGTTTTTTACAACAGTTTCCCTTTTGCTATCGCATGAATACCCAAAGGCAGGAATTCAATACAATCTAAATATTCCGAATTTTATTGACATACCCTTATGTGTTGTGATATAATTTAACGGGGGTTTCTCCCTTTATTTTTCATGGCTAAAGCCAATAAGTTTGAGGATGGGTAACCTTACTTTTTGACCTTAAATCACTGGATTTAAGGTTAAATTTTAAAGGGGGGATTTTATGAAAAAACGGGATGTGAGTTGGGTAGTAGTTTTGATTGTTTTGTTGATGTTTAGTTTGGTTTTAGTGGGTGGTTGTGGTTCAAAACAGGAAAAATCTGCACAGGATTCAAGTGAACACAAAGAGGTAATGGTAGAAGAAGGTGGGGGAACAATCGTAATAGCCTTAAATACCGACAGTATTGTAACTTTTGATCCTGCAAATTACCGAGACAGAGAAACAGAAACGATTTTGAGGAATATGTTTGATGGCCTGGTAACAAGAAGTCCTGATGGTAAGGTGGTACCGCAAATAGCGGAATCGTGGAAGGCTCTTTCACCTACGGAATGGGAGTTTAAGATTAGAAAAGGCATTGTTTTCCACAATGGAGAGGTATTGACGGCTGAAGATATAGTATTTACCTTTAATAGAATAATCAAAGAGGGCGCCATAAACGGTCAGACGGCAGCAAGAAAAGGGCTTTTAGGGCCAATTGAACAGGTTGAAGCAACAGATGAGTATACCGTGGTTTTCAAGCTGAAAGAACCCTTCCCTGTTATTCTGCAGGCTCTGTGTCATCAGCAGATCATACCCAAGGATTATTATGAAGAGGTGGGGCTGGAAAGATTTCTGGAAAAACCAGTTGGATGCGGTCCTTTTAAATTTGTTGAAGGCAAATTGGATGATAAGGTTATTATGGAGAGATTTGATGATTATTATGGGGGATCTCCTGAAATACCACCTGTAGGCCCCCCGAAGCTTAAACGAGTTATTTTCAGAATGATACCTGAGTTATCAACGGCTGTGGCGGCTCTTAAAACAGGGGAAGTAAACATAATTCAACGGGTACCGGAGGATATGATTGAGGATTTGAAACAGGATGAATCAATCCAGGTTAAGGAAGCCAAAGGAACGAGAGTATATGCCATAGAAATCAATAACAAAATGCCTCCCTTTGACAATCCAAAAGTAAGAAAGGCTCTCAATCACGCCATTGATATGGATAAGATTATAAAGGAGCTTTATAAAGGATATGCAGTCCGTTTGCCGGGACCAATGCTGCCTTATGCTTTTGCTGCACATCCCAATTTGGAACCCTATGAATACAACCCGGAAAAAGCAAAACAGCTGCTGCAGGAAGCAGGAGTAAAGGATTTGAAAGTGGTCATTGATACCGAGCCTTTCAGGGAAGAGGAAGCTCTGGTTATAGCGGAGATGCTGAAAGATGTAGGAATAGATGCATCAGTCAGGAAATGGGAATGGTCTGTGCTTAAAGCAAAAATGAAAGAGGGTTCAAGGCAGATATACCTTACGGATTGGGGTAATGCTTATCT
The DNA here is from genome assembly GCA_002376045.1 of Firmicutes bacterium UBA3567. Lineage (GTDB taxonomy): Bacteria > Bacillota > Thermosediminibacteria > Koleobacterales > UBA3567 > UBA3567. The sequence goes on along the minus strand of DFNM01000079.1, from coordinate 6,306 downwards.
GGATCCCTTTGACTTTCTGAATCCCAAGCTTAAAACCGGTGGTAGGGGGAACTACTCCTTTTATTCAAACCCTGAAGTGGATGAATTATTGGAAAAGGCAGGAAAAGAGGTAAATGATGAAAAAAGAAAAGAATTATATTACAGAGCTCAAGAGATAATATACAACGATGCTCCATGGATTTTCGGCTATGCTAAAATATCCGTTGAAGCAGCCACTTCCAATGTTAAAAACTGGAGACCAAGTATGGACAGCAGGGAAAACATGCATGATGTATATATTGAGGAGTAAAGGGGCAATAAATTATTTGCCCCTTTTTTTGAGAAAACCAGATATGGAGGTGGGGTATGAAGGGAATTAAAATACTTGAAAGAATACTTCTGGCAATCCCTATTATGCTTGGAATTGCTATCATAATATTTTTTTTCATGCGCCTTACTCCCGGGGATCCCGTTGATATCATGATGGGAAAAGCTGGAATGGTATCAAAAGCTGAGATTGCCAATTTACGAAAGGAATTTAATCTCGACAAGCCTCTTCATATACAGCTGTTTTTGTTTCTCAAAGGGCTTTTAAAATTCGATCTTGGAAAATCCTTCACTAAAGGAATGCCTGTAATGGAGTTAATTAAAGAAACACTGCCGGCAACCATAGAACTGGCTCTGTTTGCTATGATGTTTGCTCTCATTATTGCTATACCAGTAGGTGTAATTTCAGCAGTGAAACAAAATTCCTGGATAGATAGATTTGCTATGGCCGGGTCGTTTTTTGGTATTTCAATGCCTCACTTTTGGCTTGCAATTGTAGCAATTCTTATTTTTTCTGTCAAGTTAAACCTGCTGCCTACTCAGGGGAGAATCAGTTATGGAGTGGAGCTTGCTCACATAACGGGTTTATATGTGTTTGATTCCATTGTGACTGGAAACCTGGAGGCTCTTATAGATACTTTGAAGCACATAATTTTACCAGCAGTTTCTTTAGGGTCAGCTATGGCAGCTATAGTTGCAAGGGTTATGAGATCCAGTATGCTGGAGGTTTTGAGGCAGGATTATATTGTGCTGGCAAGGGCTAAAGGCTTGCCTGAATGGCTGGTTATTACAAAACATGCCGTCAAAAATGCTTTAATTCCTACCATTACTGTGGTTGGCTTGCAGATGGGTGTGCTTCTTGGAGGAAACATGATTATTGAGACGGTGTTTGGCTGGCCTGGTATTGGAAGAATGGTGGTAAATGCTATATTTGCAAGGGATTATCCTCTTGTGCAGGGGGTAGTTATGTTTTATGCCTTTGTTTATATCACAGCAAACCTGATTGTTGATATAATCTACACTGTTGTGAACCCCAAGATACAACTTTAAGGGAGGCTTCTTATGGCTAGGCTGCAGGAAAAGGTATTAACTTCCAATTTTAATTTTAAGGAAAGCCCTTTTAAAATTAAATACAGGAAATATCTACATGCTGCCGTAGATATTCTGTCCAGGTTAAAGAAATACCCTTTAGCCTTTGTGGGATTAATTGTCCTGGTTGTTTATTTTCTGATGGCAGTTTTTGCACCATTTTTGTGTCCTCATGATCCTGCTGAATCGAATATATCAATAAGACTGAAACCCCCTATTTTTTTGGGGGGAGATTGGTCTAATCCCCTGGGTACAGATTCCATCGGTAGAGATTTGTTATCTAGAATTATTTACGGTTCCAGAGTATCCCTTTTAATCGGGGTTATAACTGTATCCATTTCCGTTGTGGTGGGCAGTTCACTAGGAGCAGTAGCCGGTTATTTCCATGGCAGGTTTGATGCCCTGCTTTCTCGCCTGGCAGATTTGCTTCTGGCATTTCCCTTTTTGATTTTTACCATTGGGGCTATGGCTTTTATGGGGCCTGGATTTTGGAACTTGATAATTGCCTTGAGCTTTAAAAGCTGGGTGGAGTTTTACAGGCTTGTTAGAGGAGAAATGCTTTCGGAAAAAAACAAGGAGTACGTTGAAGCGGCCAAAGCTCTTGGGCAAAATGATTTTACTATCATACTTTCAGAAATAATGCCCAATATATTTCATTCCATTCTGGTTTTGGCCACATTGAGATTGGGGTATCTGATTGTGGCTGAGGCCTCTTTGAGTTTTCTGGGATTGGGTGTTCCACCGGAAATTCCCGCATGGGGTTCAATGATTCAAAGTGGTAAAAATCATATGATGAATGCTTTCTGGATTTCTACTCTACCAGGTATGGCATTGGTTGTTCTTGTCTTAAGTATAAACCTCCTGGGTGAAGGGTTAAGGGATATTTTGGATCCAAGATTAAGAATCGATTGAGGTGAGGCCATGTTACAGATCAGGAATCTTACATCAGTTTTTCCAACAGACAGTGGGATGATAAAAGCTGTGAATGGGGTGGATTTCCACCTGAAACAGGGCCAAATTGTGGGCCTTGTTGGAGAATCAGGATGTGGTAAGAGTGCGACAATGCTTTCCATATTGAGGTTGTTACCTCATCCGGGGAAAATCATACAAGGTGAGGTCCTCTTTGAAGGAGAAGACTTGTTGAAAAAGCCCCTTTCTGAAATGAGGAAAATAAGGGGCAGAAAAATTTCTATGATTTTCCAGGATCCTATGACAACCTTAAACCCTGTGTTTAAGGTTGGAGAGCAGATTCGCGAATCTATGGTAATCCACGGTTTTTTCAAAAAAGATGGATGGAATGGTTTTGATTTCTTCCGGAGAAGGAGAAAACGGAAGGAAATAGATAAGGTTATCAGTTTAATGGAGGAAGTGGGAATACCTTCGGCTGACTTAAGATACTACGATTATCCCCATCAGTTCAGTGGAGGTATGCAGCAGAGGGCGCTTATAGCAATAGCCCTCGCATGTAATCCCAGGGTTATCCTGGCAGATGAACCCACTACTGCCCTTGATGTTACCATTCAAGCACAGATTCTAGATTTATTAAGAAGAATCAATGAAGAACATGGTACCGGTATTATTCTGGTTACTCATGACCTGGGTGTTGCAGCTGAGTTTTGTCACGAAATAGCTGTTATGTATGCTGGCAGAATTGTAGAGAGGAGCAAAACGGATGACATCATAGAGGATCCAAAGCATCCATACACTCAGGGGCTGTTAAAATCCATTCCGAGAATTGTTAAGCACAAACAGAAACTTTATGTGATTCCTGGAAGTGTGCCTGATTTGCTCCAGATGCCTCCAGGGTGTGCTTTTGCTCCCAGGTGTGTATATGCAATTAAAAAGTGTAAAGAGAAGAATGTTCCATTGACAGAGATTGAAGAAGGCAGATATGTTCGGTGTATAAATTATATTTAAAACAATTAGTCCTGTTTTGGAAAAAAAAGGAGTGAAAAAATGAGTGAACCCCTTATTGAAATAAAAAACTTAAAAAAATATTTTTACAAAAAACCGAGCATACTGGCGAGAACTCTAGCACGCAAAGAAACCGAGGAGATAAAAGCTCTGGATGGCGTTGATATGCAGATATTTGATGGTGAAACTGTGGGTCTGGTTGGAGAAAGCGGTTGTGGAAAAACTACCTTCGGAAGAACAATATTAAGGTTGTATGAACCCAATGATGGGAAGATTTTTTTTAAGGGTAGGGATATAACCCGGACACCTCAGTCTGAGCTTAAAGGCTTTCGGGCAAAAGCTCAAATTATTTTTCAAAACCCCTATTCCTCTCTAAATCCCAGAAAAACTGTGCGTGAGATATTGTCTGTGCCTTTAAAAAAAGCTGGAGTTGTAAATCCTGCTGAAAGAAACTGGAGGATATATGAACTTCTTAATAGAGTAGGCTTGAATCCAAGACACATAGATTTATATCCTCACCAGTTTAGTGGAGGCCAAAGACAGAGAATTGGAATAGCTAGAGCTTTAGCTATGAGGCCTAAGTTTATAGTTGCCGATGAACCTGTATCAGCCCTTGATGTTTCAGTGCAGGCACAAATAATAAACCTAATGGAAGAACTTCAGGAGCAATATGATCTAACTTACTTGTTTATAGCTCATGATTTGAGTGTAATATACTACGTCAGTAATAGAGTAGTAGTCATGTATTTGGGTAAGATCGTAGAATATGCCGAAACGGCTGAATTGTTTGAGCACCCTTTGCATCCCTATACTAATGCCTTGTTATCTGCTATACCTATAGTTGATAAAAAACAGAGGAGGAAACGTATCATATTGGAAGGAACCGTTCCTACTCCTGTTAATCCTCCAAAAGGATGTAGATTTTCCACAAGATGCTACAGAAAAAAAGGAAAAATATGTGAGGAAGTGATTCCGCCGTTAAAGGATGTTGGAAATGGTCATATGCTTGCATGCCATTTGTATTGATGTTTGATGTTTTAAAACAGGATCCAAAACAATTCGAGGTAAAGGCAGCAGGCTTTTCAGAGATAGTTATTATGGAACCGGGACAAACGGTGGAATTATAAAAGTAAAAAGGGATTTGAACAGTGTGTAAGAAAACATTTATCAGGCTGTTGCATATATCAACAGCCTTCTTTGTTTTGACATGCTGAATACCTAAAATCCTATGCCTGAGATCAAAGATTGTTTAATAGATTGTGCTCTTTGAATTTTAATAGGAATTTATGATTTGAACTTCTGGATTAATATTATTACAATCTGGTGAAAACAATCACATTGAAGGGAAAACAACATTTTTAAAGAATTATTATTATAAAAAAGGGTAGGAGGTTGTCAGGTGAAAACTAGGCATGTCTTCATCATTATATTAATATTTATGCTAGTCGTGTTGAAATTCTTTTTAACAGATTCGCACAAAAACGATTTAATTACTAAAAACCCTTTACAGGAAATGACAAGGGCAAAGGAAACCGGTAAACCGGTGTTTTTGGAGTTTTATTCTGATGAATGAAGCATATGCGTAAGGATGGAGCCCGTGATTTTGGCTCTAAAAGAAAAATACCATGAAAAAATAGCTTTTATAGTGGTTGATGTGAACACGGAAGAAGGGATCGAACTTGCAAGAGAATACAAAATCTGGGGCGTTCCCACCATATATATTTTTAAAGATGACCGCATGGTCTTTGAAAAAATAGGTTTTGCAACCGAGGCTGAATTGGAAGAGGCCATATTGAAAACAATTGATTAGGTAGGGACAATTGAAAATGTTTGAAGGAGAGAAGAGGAAACCAGGATGTTAGAACAACTGATAAATGAAATAACCCGGGGTATTGGACAGCCTTCTGTAGCGCTTTACTTAATGGTATTTTTGGGTGGCTTTTTGACAAGTCTGAATCCCTGTGTGCTGGCAATGATTCCTGTGCTTTTAGGTTATATCGGGGGATATGAAAACAAGTCAAGGATTAGGAGTACGATATTATCAATCTTAATAGTGTTTGGGCTGAGTACTACCTTTACAATTTTGGGTGTCAGTGCTTCACTTTTGGGAAAAATATTTGGTCATTTGGGCAAAGGCTGGTATCTATTATTGGGAGTTGTAGCTGTTTTGATGGGGTTAAATCTTATTGGAGTATTACATTTTAACATTCCAGGGATAAAATCTCTACCTGTTAAAGTTAAAGGAGCTTTAGGTGCCTACTTAGCAGGGCTGTTTTTCGGCTTAGCGGCTTCACCGTGTGCGACACCGGTGCTGGCTGTTATTCTTGCATTCATAGCAGGCAAGGGTGATGTATTTTACGGAGGCTCGCTGCTTTTTGTGTATGGTTTTGGGCACGGATTTTTGCTGATTCTTATTGGAAGTTTTACCGGTTTTGTTAAACGGTTAAAGACAGTCCAGCACTACACTTCATCCTTTCCGCAAATAAGCGGGATTTTACTTATCGGTTTTGGTATGTATATTTTATTGACAAAATTTTTTTGGAATTTATAAACCGGGCTAAAAAAATAATGGTGTTAATTAAATTATACAGATTTAGTATAATATAAAGGAAAGCCATTTTTGGTGGCTTTCCTTTAATGTTGAATAAAATTGGAGGAAAAAACATGAGGTTTTTACAAAAAAATAGCAATTGTATTTGAATTAACTTTAAAATAACCAGTGATGAATTCAGGATGAAAATCGATTAATAAAAAGGGGTTGCGTGTTTTCTTAGTTCATTTTCCGCTGAAGGGATTTTTTTCTTGGGGTTATTAATTCGAACAACAGAGATGACCTTCCCAATAAATAGGTTATGAAAGCTGTGCTCAAAAACGTGGGTTGGTTAGATAGTCTTGCCCGGCTTAAGAATTTTACACCGGCCGGCTTCGACAGTCAAGACAACCCTTATGGGCGCCTTGCGGCGGCCTTGACTGCTTCATTGCCCGGTGTAGATACAA
>DFNM01000043.1 GCA_002376045.1 Firmicutes bacterium UBA3567 | reverse complement strand
AAACCTTTTGCATACGGCTGATTTCACGAGACCTTTCTTCAATTAGTTTCTTGCGGTAGCGTACCAGTTCTCGAAGTTCTCTCTGCTCACGAGAGGGTATATAGCTGCCTTTTAAAAGACCATGCCGTAAAAGGTCCGCAATCCATTCAGCATCTTTAACATCAGTCTTCCGCCCAGGTACTGCTTTGATGTGTCTGGCATTAACAACAAAAACTTCAATGCCTTCAAGCTCAAGAAGGTTATAAATTGGTTTCCAGTATACACCGGTGCTTTCCATGGCCACATGACTGCAGTCTTCGCTTTTAATCCAATTTACAAGCTCAACAATATCATCTGTCATGGTGCCGAAGGTTCTTATTACTTTTCCATCAGGAGTAATAATACATGCTGTAACACTTTTTTTGTGAACATCCAATCCACAACAGCATTCATAGAGTATTTCCATAACAATTCTCTCCTTTTGCGGCTTTAAAATTTAGCAGCGGTGGTGCAACGGCCTATTAAAAAGCAATCTACCCTGCGTACTTCCCAAATAAGGGAGCAACAATCTGTGGTGCACCAGGCCGCTGAGGTCCGTCTTGACATCGGGCTCGAGGCACCAGGGTGAGTCGACCTTATTTCACCAGCCGCAAAGGTATTATTCCACATCAACCTGTTTTCATTCCTCTGATGGTGCCACTTTGTGGTATGGAGGTCTTGGCAAGTTCCAGAATGACCGGTGTGGGTTTGAGTAAATTTAAAATCAACTAATATGGAGAAGAACCCTATTTAATTTAAGTACATTCAGGCTGTTGACAAAGCAGGTCTGTAGCCTTTTTTGGTGCGCCCGGCATGGTCGTTGTCTATAAGGTGCAAGTCCTGAACGGCGAAGGCAGTAGCCGTTAGCTTAAGGCAAGGGTGTCTGCGGTGACGCAAAATCTGAAGGAAGCTAGCGGCAAATCTTCGGCCCAACGAACAGGAACCCCATGGGAGGCTAGAGGTAATTGGATGAGCTTGTATAACAAAGCGAAGTCTCTACTGCCTAAGGCTACTATTAGTAGATGAAACGGATAGATGGAGGAAAAGGGAGCGGTCCCGGTAGTGTTAGTATATAATTTACAAAGCAAAGTTCGTAAATTCTTTTTAACAAAAACGTTATATTCTACATATAATGTTAATAGAAAATTTTTTACTTTTTAGGAGTGCTCCAACTTATGGATAACAGGAATAGGAGTTCAGTTCTAGATTACGAAAGAGTACTAGATATGCTGGAAAGAGGCCGAAATCACTACAGCAGAGGCCTTTGTTTTATTTAGAGAACTGGAAGAAGAACAGGTTCCTCTTAGGTTAGAAAAAAAATGAAGAAAAGTCAATGAGCCTGGATGAAATTATGAAGGAACTGGATTCTTTAATTGGATTAGACAAGGCAAAGAAGCTGGTTAAGGAAATCAAAGCTTTTGTTGAAATACAGAAGAAACGAGAAGAAAAGTTAAATACTGAACCAATCGTTTTACACATGATATTCAGGGGAAACCCTTTGATTTCTCCGGTGAAAAAATTTAATCCATTTCAAACAGTTCGTTAGATAGAACGCAATCAACAACTCGTCCGTCCTTTACAACTATTTTTTCAAAAATAATTTTAAGCATATTCTGGATTAAAGGGAGTTCTCCATTTTTCCACAACCAGTGAAGCTGTTTTGCTTCCTTTTTTATTTTATTTTCTATTTCGAAAGCGTTAAAATCAGCAGCCCTTTTTTTCTGTTTCTCAAGCAGTTTTCTTTCGGCTTCGACTCTATCCCGGGCAATACAATACGCAGATCTCTTTCTGAAATAAGACCATTCTCATAAGCCTGAATTTGTCTTTGAAACTTCTGATCTATAATTTTCTCCCGCCTCTTAAATTCTTTCTCCTGTGATTCAACAGCTCTCTGCATTTCTTCCTTGCCAAAATTTATTTTTCCACGAACCATGCTTTCAATTACATTAAATACCTGCTCATCCGCTTCATCTACGAATATGTAAGTGAATTGACACCCCCCTGATTTCTGGTAATTTGAGCAGACAAAAATAAATCTGTTTTTGTGCGGCCCTTTACTACTATATCTGCGTGAAACCATACCTGCTCCACAGTAACCGCATTTCATAAGACCAGAAAGGCGGTATTTTGCCCGTCTTTCTCCTCCCTTTGGCATTCTGCGGGTAATACGTTTGTTTATCTCTTTCCACTGTTCTTCGGTTAAAATTGCCGGGTGTGTGTTTTCATGAACAATCCATTCTGCAGGATCGCGCCAGTGCATTTTATCATTCTCATCATAATATCTTCTGTTCCAAATCACCTTACAGGCCATAGACGAAATCCTTGATGATCCTCGTTTCTCTGAGCCGTATATCAAGAGGTTCAACACTAAAATAGGCAGGCCAACAGTCAAGGTTGAAACATATATTCGTATGATGTATCTCTGAAACTCTGGTAAATGAGGTTTTCGACAGTATAAGTTAGCGTTGTTTCTGCCATATAGGTTTAACAGAAAAGGTTCCCCATTCTACTACTCTAATCAAGCTGACCAAAAAATACGGCAGTGAGGTAGTAGATCAGTTGAATCAATTATTGTTGCAGAAAGCCAGGGAGCAGAAGATAATTCGAGGCAGAAAACTGCGTGTAGATACCACAGTGGTAGAATCCAATATACATCATCCCACCGATGCAGGCCTGCTCCAGGACGGCATAAAAGTTATTACCCGCACTGTCAAGAAGATCAATGAAACTGGTGCGGCAGTAAGGACCAGATTTCAGGACCGTTGCCGCAGTGCCAAAAACAAGGTATTGAGTATTGCTAGGGTATTAAAGCGTCGCACAGGTGAGACCGTCCAGGAAGTAAACAGGATCACACAGGAACTCGTAACAAAAGCAGAATCCACAGTTAAGGAAGCCAGAAACGTTTTAAAAAATACCGTTCACAATAATTATTGTGGAATACGTTTCCTGGGAAATGATACATAATATTACAATTAATCACTTATATATGACCAATCTATCTATTTTTTACCAGATATGGCTTACCTTATGATGATTCTCAATTTCTCAAATGACTGTATACTGTAGTTAATAATGCTAAAGCTTTTATAGAAGGTACATATCATGGGTTAGGCAAAAAGCATCTTCAGTTATATTTAGAAGAATTTTGTTATCGGTTTAACCGCCGCTGGATACAAAACTGGTTGTTTGACAGACTTCTGGTAGCATGCACTTCTACTTCTACGATTACCTATGCTGAGTTAACTGCATAGCCATATTAAATAATTTCCCATGGTTTAATGTCTATTATGTTTACATCTCTAGCCCCATGAATAATAGCTAAAATCAAAATGGATTCTCTTTTTATACGATATATTATACGATAGTTGGAAAATATCACTTCTCTAATGTTTTTATTATTAGCTTCAGGAACTTCTCTTCCTATTTTAGGAAAAGAACATACCTTTTCTATACAGTTGATTATCTTCTGAATAAACTGAAGGGCATATACTTCAGAATCCCTGGCAATATAATTTTTAATACTTTCCAAGTCATCAACTGCTGGTTCTGTCCAGATAATTTTCATTTTCCTAATACCCTCTTTTTAACTTCATCATGAGAAATAATTTTGCCTTCTTGAGCCGCTTTCTCTGCAACATCAATTTTTTTCTTTACATACATTTGATACATGATATCATCCCAAGTTGCTTGCTCAGGAATATTCTCCAAAAGCTTTTTAGCTTCTTCTTTTGCAGTAGTCATTACTAACCCTCCTTACAAATAAAGATTCACTTTTGCTAAATATATTATAACATATTTACGGCTCTTCGCTATTTTGCGTGGGTAATGTAAATGTATATGTTAATAATCAACATTTATGGGAATGCCGAAGGCTTTTTTCGCCACCTCCAAAACCAAGAAAAAAAGCATTTTCATTATACACTTAATTGAAGGGACCATTTATTCACATGTGGGAGCAGGGGAGTGCTTTTATCAAAAAAGCTGGAACCATCATATTTGGTGTTGTGGTGATTATATGGGTATTGTCTAATTTGCCTGTAGGTGTAGAATATGCCAGCCAGCATAGTATCATTGGTAGAATTGGAAGCTTTCTAGCACTAATCTTTAAACCCGTTGGATTCGGGACATGGGAAGCTGATGCGTCTTTGATATTCGGTCTTCTTTCTGGCCAAAGAGGTTATCGTAGTGACACTAGGTGTGCTTTATGGAGTTGGAAAGGAAGGATTAACGCCAGTGATTAGTTCACAATGGACAGCACTATCAGCTTATTCTTTTATGTACCATGTGTAGCGGTAATTGGCGCCATTAAAAGAGAAACTAACTCATGGAAGTGGACATTCTTTGCAGTAGGATATAGTCTGGTTCTTGGTTGGATTATGTCTTTCATAGTTTATCAGGGAGGCAGATTATTGGGTTTATAAAGTTTTTTGGAAGGATTAAGATGGAAACAGTGATTATTATAACGGTTGGAATCGTGGGTGCAGGTATTACTGGAAGACAGTTGTATAAAATAATAAAAGAAAAGAGTACTTGCGAGTATTGTAGTGGTTCATGTAAAAACTTCTATGACCATAATAATCCCTTTCCTGGCAAGAAGCGCATAATTGATGAAAAATAAAAACGAAACATTATCGGTGAATTACAGCGCCGGACGATTCACCGGGGCAATGTTTTTCAGTGATCCTTGAAAACTAAATTAGTTTTTATCATTATTAGTGTTATTCGTAGTCGGCGTGCCTGTGGAGTTGTGGGCAGCGCCAATAGTGGGGTTATTGTTCATTGCAGGAAAACTGTTGCTTTTTCAGTTTGTTTTTGCTCATTTAAGCAACACTGCGCTGTCCAAGCATCTGTGGGCCCTGTGGGCAGCTTTGCTGTCCACAAGTCCACAGATACGGCAAATCCACAGGCCGGCGGGACCTCGAACACCTCGCTCTGTTGAGAAAATCGCTGGAGGAATTAGAATTTGGATGGCGAACTATATTATCAAAAATCGGATAAGCGAGGTAAAAACCATGGGACGCCCGAAATTCTTCCGCCAGCGTATCCTTACCCAGGCAGCTTCACTGGAAG
>DFNM01000231.1 GCA_002376045.1 Firmicutes bacterium UBA3567 | reverse complement strand
TTGCAAAGGCATGAAGAAACAAAGAAACAAGAGAACCGTCCCTTTGCATCTGTGCATCTGTGTATCAAAGATTTCCCTTATTACCACAAATCCACGATGTTAATGTTGTTAAAATAATATTTTATAATTTCTTCCGGGCTTTTACCCTGATCAGCCATAACCCTTGCACCCCATTGAGACATTCCCACTCCATGACCATATCCTCTACCTACCATTACGATTTTGCCATCTGTAATCTCCAGGTTTGTTAACAACGTAGATTTCATTCTGGTGCTTCCAAGGGCTATACGAAGTTCAGGTGCAGGGATATCTACCTGGTTAACCATTATGGTCAAAGCTCTGCCGGATTCGCCTTTCCGGGAAACAGCAATGTGTGTAATCTTTCCAACATCCCTACCCAGCTTGGCTTTGATCTTCTGCCTTACCTCATCGGGGGTAAATACTGCTTTCCACTCCCTATCATCGGGAGGACCAGCATCTTTATCGGGAGACTGCACTGTTTTTGTATAAGGGGGTTCTTTTTCTTTGTATGCCAAACCTTCTTTAGCTCTAGCAGTTATTCCTCCAGAATGGGCATGAAACCAGGCTTTTATATACTCGCCATCGTATACTGCCACCTTGCCCCTTGTCATTTCTAATGCTTTTCTTACATTGTCATTCACAGCTGTTGCATCCCATGCCTGGGCTTCTGTAATATCGGTAGAAATATGGGCATCTTTATACTTTGATCTGCCTTTTTCTGTTATAAATTGAAGCACATATGTCCTCGCAAGGATGGCCTGGGCTCCCAAAGCATTAATGGGCCAATCAGTATCCATCTCACCCGCCACAACTCCTGCAACATATTCCTCCAAATTCATTTTGCTGTTTTTTTTATCTTCAACAACATACACCACGAGTTGAGGTTCCTTACCTTCCCCACGGCTTATGCTTTCAGGGATTTTAGGTTTTTTAACACCGGGCCCGGGTTGGATACATCCCACAGCAGCAGCAATTATCATTAAAAATAAAAGTGACAGAGCAACAATTTTTTTATTGGTTTTCAAACAAACCCCTCCGTTTTTTAATAATAGTATTTGTTGCTCTGCCTAAAATATACTTAAACTCTAACAATTTCATACATTGTAGGTGCTTCATCCTTTTTAACATCTTGTTGCAATTTTTTGACCTTTACCCGAACCGTTTTATCTCCCATGTGCAGTGTTATAATATCTCCTATCTTCACATTGTTCCCCGGTTTTGCAGTTCTTCCATTTATTTCTACCCATCCCTGGCTACACAGTGCTTTCGCAACACTCCGCCTTTTTATCAATCTGGAAAGCTTTAAAAACTTATCAAGCCTCAACCAAATCACCCTTCCATGAAAAAAATCAGGTTGTAAAAAACCTGATTTTTTGCATTGATTTTAGTCTTTTATAAATCTGTATTTATTTGTTCACACTTTCTTTTAAGGCTTTACCTGGTTTGAATGCCGGGACCTTGGCAGCCGGGATCATGATTTCTTCCCCTGTTTGAGGATTCCTGCCCTTTCTGGCACTCCTTTCTCTAACTTCAAAGGTACCAAAACCGATCAATTGAACTTTATTACCTTTTGTCAATGACTCTTCTACTGCCTCAACAAAAGCATTCAAAGCCTTCTCAGAATCTTTTTTAGTCAATCCACTTTTCTCAGCAATAGCATTAATAAGTTCGGATTTATTCAACTTATTCCCCTCCTTGAATATATTTTTTTCATAAGGACACTTCGCTAAACAAATAAAAAATCCTTCTAAACCTGACGTTTTTTGTTATTTTTTTCTTTATTCAACATAGTTTTCGCTTTATCCCATAAGGCATCCATCTCCTCAAGGGTCATCTCTTCCAAACCCCGGTTGCTTTGTCTGGCCAGTTTCTCTATTAAAGAGAACCTGCTGATGAATTTGGTAATGGTATCTTTCAGAGCCATTTCCGGTTCTATTTTTAACAATCTGGCCACATTTACCGCTGCAAAAAACACATCTCCTATTTCTTCCTTTATTTTACCTCTATCTCCTGTTTTATATACCTCTTTTAACTCATTAACTTCTTCAAAAAGCTTTTCCTGGGCTTCATCCACCTTTTCCCAATCAAACCCTACCTTTGCTGCCTTTTCCTGAACTTTGGCTGCTCTCATCAAAGCAGGTAAATGTCGGGGAACATCCTTCATCATCTCAGCATAACTTTTGAGACCTTTTTCTGCCCTTTTTATCTTATCCCAATTTATTAAAACCTGATGGGGTGTATCAGCTTTTACCTTACCAAAAACATGGGGATGCCGCCTAATCATTTTTGCGCTTATGCAGGTTACAACATCATTAAAATTGAAACCGTTGTTTTCTTCAGCAATCCTGGCATGAAAAACTATTTGAAGCAGAAGATCACCCAGTTCTTCCATAAGTTTGTCCATATTTTTTTCATCAATGGCTTCTATCACCTCATATGTTTCTTCTATCAGGTAGTGTTTTAATGATTCATGGTTCTGTTTCAGATCCCATGGACAGCCCTTTTCACCCCGGAGCTGCTGCATGATTTCCACCAGATCATCCATAATAAATCTTTTTTTAGTTTTTATCTCGATTTTTGGAACATATACACTCGTCAGGTGGTTAATCCAGTCCTGTCTATCGATTTCATAAAGAGGCATCGCTTCTACCTTTTCCATACCTTTGATTCCTACCCCCATGATGAGGAAAACCTCAAAGTCATCAGGGTATACCTCCATCAGTTTAAGCTTTACTTCCGAAGCAACCATCCGGTTGTAAACCTGGGCAATTATGGTGTCTCTGCCTGTCAGTTTACCGGTTTCAATGTTTAAAGCATCTATCAACTCCACATCACCGTGTGCCAACCCAAACCTTTTCGAAATCAAATCCAGAAAACTCACTGAAGGGATAATATCTACTCTATCCCTATCATCGATTTTATTTAAAATCAACTCAACGGATTTTTCTGCTACAAGGGGGCTGCCGGGAACAGCATAAACTATTTCTTCTCCACTGTTGGCTTCATCAACAAGGTGAACTGCTATGTTTTCATAAATCTCTTCGAAGCTACTCTTCGCTTCGTAAAGATAGTCAAAAGAACGGTAGCCAATACCCTGCTCCTTTAAATACCGAACAACAGGATGCTGTTCTGTGCGCAAATACACCTTTTTTCCGGCTTTCAGCAAATCCAGCACACCCAGGGATATGTATTCCTTGGAACCCGGTCCCAACCCCGCAATGTGTATTTTGCCTTTCACGCAATACTACCCCCTTAAAATCCCGATTTTCTTAAACAAGTCAGCTGCTTTAGGGCCAATTACCGGAATCAATTTCAGGTCCTTCTCATAGATACCACCAATGCTTAGCAGTATAAGCATGTAAACAACAACACCAACTCCGATGGCAGTAAGGGTAGACAGGTTGCTGCTTCCGGTCACCTCTAAAACCTTACTGTATGTAAACACAACGCCAACACCCATTGAAGCTGTAGCTATGATGGGTTTTAAAAGCAGCTGTTTCACATCAAATCTGAAGCCAATAAATTTGTGAACCGCCAGTAGGTTTAAAAGGGATGACACCATAAAAGCTGCTACTGTACCGAAGGCTGCACCTTTGATGTTGATTTCCGGGATAGCCGTCAGGGTGTAGTTTAACAGAACTTTTACTACTGCACCAAACAACAAATTTTTCACAGGAATCAATGTGCGCCCCGTGCCCTGTAGAATTCCTGCTGAAGTTTGATTAAGGGTCAAAAAGATGACTCCGAAGGATAATACCGACAGGGGAATTCCGGCTTCCGGATTGTCGTAAAGCATTTCCATAATGGGTGTGGCCAGAAGGTGTAAACCAGCAGCAGCTGGGAGCCCAAATATGAGTGTAATTCTGATTCCTGTAGTGGTCCTGGAAGTTACCAGAGCATGATTTTTCCGGGCTATAGCTTCTGATATTGCCGGAACCAGGCTGGTAGCCAGAGCAATAGTCAACACAGGAGGAAAATTCACCAGAGGTGCCGCCAACCCCGTCAGCTGACCATAAAGCTCAGCAGCTCTTTTTATGGTAAATCCTGCAACCTGCAGGCGTCGGTTGACAATGGCGGCATCGGCAAGATTCATCACCGGAATTATAAGGCCTCCCAGAGTAATAGGAATGGCAAAGGCAAACAGCCGGTAAATAATAGAAATGGGGTTTTCCAGGCTCTCCCGGCTCGATTGTCTGTTCTCCTGATAAATGGAACTTTTTTTCCTAAAATAAATAGCAAGAAGCACCAGAAGGCCCAGGATTCCACCAAATACAGGACCAAAAGCCGCTCCGGCTGCAGCGTATTCTGTGCCTCTAGGAAGCAAAATTATCGCAAGAACAAATACCGTTACAACTCTTCCAAGCTGTTCCACAACCTGGGAAACTGCCGATGGGGTCATGACCTGCATACCCTGGAAAAAACCCCTAAAGGCAGACATAACGGAAACAAAAAAAATAGCAGGGGCAATGCTTATTAGAGGATATACCGCCTTGGAATTGCCTATAACGCTATTGGCTAAAAAATCAGCACTCCATATCAACAAAAGGGTAAAAACAAAACCAATGCCTGCCAGCACCGCAAGGGATACATGAAACACCCTCAGTGCTCCTCTGTATTTATTAAGCGCCCTTTTTTCTGAAACTATTTTAGAGATCGCCGTTGGTAAACCCGCTGTTGAAATGGATAGAAGAGTAACGTATACAGGGTAAGCCATCTGGTATATACCCATTCCTTCGTCCTTGATAATCATTGCAAGAGGTATCCTGTAAACGGCTCCCAGAAGTTTCACGATGAAACCTGCCGCTGTCAGTATCATAGCCCCCTGCAGGAAATTTTGTTTTTTTTCTCTCATAGGTTCCGCCTTCCTTGATCTGGATTCACATGTTAGTATAAGTTATTCTATTTTAAAAATATTCTGTTTTTATCTTTCCTGCCTATAAAATTTTATCACAAAATCTAGCGGTATTACTTAAATCACATATTATTATCCCATATAAAGAAAGTCATGTAAACCTCAAACAGCACAAAAAAGAATAGCAACCTTAAAAGTTGCTACCTTTTATACTCATTCTACCCTCCTTAATCCTTTTTACGTTTTATCATTGTTCCATTTGTTTGGCCAAAAAACTGGCTGCTGTCTCGGCCAGCTTCAATTCGAGTTCACCCATTTTCACACCCTTTTCCTTTGAAAGCAGTATTACTGCCCCTATGGGATCACCCTCTGCAATAATAGGGGCAATCACCTGTGCCGTGTACCTGCGTTCATTATCTGTCTCATCAGCACAAACTGGATAATAACTGTTATCCGTTTCATCCTTCACTACAATACTCTGCCTGCTTTCCATAACTCTTTCAACGGCTTCACTGATGGCTTTGTCCATATATTTTTTTTTCGGAGCCCCTGAAACGGTAATAATGGCATCCCTATCAGCTATCAGGGTAATATGGCCAACAGCTTCATGGAGGGAGTCAGCATATTCTTTGGCAAACTCGCCCAATTCGCCTATTGGAGAGTACTTTTTGAGGATAACTTCTCCTTCTCTATCTGTAAATATTTCAAGGGGATCTCCTTCTCTAATCCTGAGTGTCCTTCTTATTTCTTTTGGAATTACTACTCTACCCAGATCATCTATTCGTCTTACAATACCTGTTGCCTTCAATAACCAGCCCTCCTTTTTCTTGCAATAATTAACAATTACATCCTTTAATGATAGTATACAACCTTGACAACCATTTTATTCACCTTACACATAAGAAAAAAGCATCCCTTTTGATTAATCAAAAGGGATTTAAAAATTATATATATTTTTTAATTCTGCTTAGTTGCTTCCATTCCTCCAATTTGTTCTGAAAAAGCTCCTCTTTTTTATCTTTTAACAGTTTGGCTTTGATATAATCCTTTACTTCTTCAAAATCAGGAAGGGAATACGTCCTTTTATCCTCAACTTTAATAATGTGATAACCAAACTGAGTCTTTACCACATCACTGATTTCTCCTACTTCCATATTGAAAGCCGTTTCTTCAAATTCGGGAACCATTGCGCCTCTTGTAAAATATCCCAGGTCTCCTCCCCTGTCTTTGGATGGACCTTGTGAATATTTTTTAGCAAGCTGAGCGAAATCCTCACCGTTTTTAGCCTTTTTCAATATTTCCTCTGCTTCTTCCCGGGAATTCACCAATATATGTCGAGCTCTTATTTCATCCGGCTTTTTGAATTCATCCCTGTTCTCTTCATAATATTTTTTTATTTCATCTTCCGATACCGCCACATTTTGTGTAATCTCATCCTTCAGCTTTTGAATAATGAGCTGAGAATACAGCTCCTCTTTAAATTTGTCTTGTGTCATGTTTTGCTCCTCAAGTACCACCTGAAACTGGTCTTTACCGCCATACAGTGCTTCCAATGCATTTAATTCCTCCATCAGTTCTTCCTGCGTGATTTCAATACCCATTTCCTTTGCTCTTTGAAGGCAGATCTCATTGAAAATCAGCTCATCCAGCAGCTGTTGCTTTATCTCCTTTAAGGTTTTTTTCCCATCCTTTGATTCGAAAACATTTTCACCATAGTATTGTTCCATTATTTTCTTTATGTCTTCAAGTTTACTGTCATATTCCGCTTTGGTAATTTTTTTATCATTTACTTCAGCCACAACCAACTCTCCGTCAATTTCCTTACCTGCTTTTTCTTCTTTCACGATGAGGTTGCACCCTACCAACAGTGGAATGACGGCTATCAGCAAAACAAAAATCGCCCATTTTCGATTCAATTGTTTCCTCCCCTTTCTAAGAATTCAAGGCTGTTATCATTATACAACACCCTGTGATGCTTTAAAACCTTTAAGAGTTTCCAGTATTTTTAATACCTGGATAATGAGTTTGTACCCTGTTCGTTTTTTTTCTGTTAAAGCAAACCTGGGGGCACCGGATGAATAAAAGGTAATTCTGCGTCTGTAGAGGTCAACAAGGGGTTTGAATTGTTCAAGATTAAAATCCCCTTGCTGCACCGTAAATTCTATTCTGTTTTGGTGTTTTATGATTGAAGCAATTTTCAATGATTTGGCAACAACCTTTATCCGCGCAATCCCAAACAAATTCCTGGTGGCTTCAGGCATCTCCCCATATCGATCTTCTATTTCTTCTTCTAAATCATTGATCTCTTCCGTGGATTCGGCTGCTGCTATCCTCTTATAGAAATCAATTCTCTCTTCGCTTCCCCTTATATATGTTTCATCTATATACGCATCAACTTTCAAATCTACGGTGGGATCAACCTCTTCTTTGATTTTTTCACCTTTAAGTTCCTTAACGGTCTGATCAAGAAGCTTACAGTAAAGCTCATAGCCAACGGAAACCATGTGGCCGTGCTGCTGAGGCCCCAGAAGGTTGCCTGCTCCTCTTATTTCCAGATCTCTCATGGCAATCTTAAATCCCGACCCGAATTCGGTAAACTCTTTTATTGCCTGAAGCCTTTTTTCCGCCACTTCAGACAATATCTTGTTCCTGCGGTATGTTATATAGGCATACGCCTGCCTGTTGGATCTACCAACCCTACCTCTGAGTTGATACAGCTGGGCAAGTCCCATCTTATCAGCATCTATAACAATAAGGGTGTTAACATTGGGTATATCCAGGCCCGATTCAATGATCGTTGTACATACCAGCACATCGAAATCCCCATTCAAAAACTGCATCATCACTTGCTCCAACTGATGTTCCGGCATCTGGCCATGGGCTACACCTATCCTGGCTTCCGGTACCAATTGGGCAAGTCTTGACGCTTCTTTATCAATGTATTCAACACGGTTAAACACGTAATAAACTTGGCCATTGCGGCCAATCTCCCTCAGGATGGCATCTCTGATAAGCCCTTCATTATACTCCACCACATACGTCTGAACAGGATACCTGTCTTCAGGAGGAGTTTCGATGATGCTCATATCCCTTACCCCTGATAATGACATGTGCAGTGTTCTGGGTATGGGAGTAGCTGTAAGGGTTAAAACATCCACGCTTTTCTTCATTTGCTTGAGTTTTTCCTTATGGGCAACTCCAAACCTCTGTTCCTCATCAACGATCAACAATCCCAGGTCCTTAAACTTTATATCCTTTTGCAGGAGCCTATGGGTTCCTATTATGATATCTACCCTTCCCTGTTTTAAATCCTGCAGGATTTGCCTCTGTTCCTTGGGAGATTTAAACCTGCTGATCACCTCTATTCTCACGGGAAAGGGCGAAAACCTGTCTGTAAAAGTAGTATAGTGCTGTTGGGCCAAAATTGTTGTTGGAACCAGCACACCCACCTGTTTCCCATCCATAACCGCCTTAAAAGCCGCTCTCAAGGCAACCTCCGTCTTGCCATAGCCCACATCTCCACACAGGAGTCTATCCATTGGTTTGGGTTTTTCCATATCCGCCTTAACTTGTGCAATGGCCTGAAGCTGATCCGGGGTTTCTTCATATGGAAACAAATCCTCAAACTCTTTTTGCCAGGGAGTATCGGGGGAAAAGGCATGGCCCTCAATGGCTCCCCTGGCAGCATAAAGCTTTAACAGCTCATCAGCCATCTCTTTTATGGATGCCTTAACTCTGCTTTTTATCCTTGACCATTCGCTGCTTCCAAGCTTGCTGAGTTTAGGTGCCTTACCTTCTAGACCAATATATTTTTGAATCAAATGCATTTGATCCGTGGGGATGTAAAGCTTGTCATCACCGGCATATTTTATGCATACATAATCCTTGTATGTGTTCTCCACTTTAAGCCGTTGTATACCTACGTATTTACCAATACCATAGCTGGCATGAACCACATAGTCACCTTCATTCAAATCTGCAAAGGCTGCCATCACGTTCCTGGTCGTCTGTTTCCTTGTTATCCTTTTCCTTTTTGCTTTTCCAAATGCTTCCTTGTCTGATATAACGGCTAGCTTTATGTCGGAAAATTCAAAACCTTTTTCTATCGTTCCAGGAGTTATAATCACCTGACCTCTTTTGATTACTTCCTTTGTGACGTCTTCCTTTAGCAGCACTTCCAGCTGCCTTTCTTCAAGGCTTTCCTTCAAGCGTTCTCCCCTTTCAGTTGTTCCTGAAAGGATGATGATACAATATCCGTTTTGTTTGAGACTCTTTACTTCTTCCAGCAGGAGATCCAGCTTGCCGTGAAAGGCATGCATGGTCTTGGCACTTACTGATACAATCCTGTCGGGTTCGAAAAGCTCGCTGCTCTGTGGCAGCAATGCAAACTGGAGGTGTTGATGGGAGCTTAAAATATCCATCAATTCATTAAAGCTGTAGTATATATTGGATTGCGAAGCCAGAATTTCTCCTTTAGATAGAAGGGTCTTATAGGTCTCATGATTTTCTGTTAAAAAGGATTCGGCTGACTCCGCTATTTTCCTCGGTTCATCCAGAATTACCAAGGGAGATTCATAAAAGTAGTCCAGGATTGTTGATAGCTTATGGTAAAAATAAGAAATATAAAGCTCCATTCCCTCAAAATACAGGGTTTCCTCTAGTTGTGCCAGCTGTTTTGTTATTTTATCCCTTAAGTTTTGGGCCTCTTTGATTTTACCAACGCCTTCGAAGGATTCACATCGTTTCTCCAGTTCCTCTAATATTTTCAGGCGGCCCTCATTTCTAACCTCATCATTTAGAACCAGTTCATTGGCAGGAGGTATCTTCATTTCCTCAATCTTATCGATGGAGCGCTGGTCCATTACATCAAAAACTCTTATGGAATCAACCTCATCCCCAAAAAGTTCTATTCTGTAAGGATTGTCTGCCGTATAGGGGTATACATCAATTATGCCCCCCCTTACACCGAACTGGCCTTTTCCTTCTACGGTGTTTACCCTTTCATACCCCATGTATACAAGATTCTTTTCCAGCTCATTCAGCTCGATGCTCATACCCACCTGGATAGAAAGGATACATCTTTTAAAAACTTCCGGGGGTATGAGCTTCATGAACATGGCATCAATAGAACACACTACCACCGGACATTCTCCCCTTGATAGGCTGTCTAATACTGTAAGCCTTTGAGCCAGGAGTTCCGGGCTGTAGGCCGCCACCTCATAGGGGAGGATTTCCCCGGAAGGAAAATAAAGTATTTTCTCGGAAGAAAGAAAAAAACTCAAATCATTTTTAAACATCTTGGCACTCAGGGAATTGGAAGTGATTACAAGCATGGGTCTAGCATGCCTTCTTTTGATACCTGCAGCCAGAAAAGCTTTCTGAGATTCTCCAACTCCATACACCATTATGGATTTATAGTTGTCTGCTACATAATTCAACACATTATTGTAGCACTTTGATTCACTCAAAAGGGAGTATATACCCATACCTTTCACCTCATTTTGAGCACAACAAAAAAGCCCTAGCGCTCCTTTTTTGTGCTAAGACTGTTTTAAAGCAGCTTGATACCATTCGTACGATCAAATATAATTTTTTATTATAATTATTATACTTTCAAAAGAAAGGGGAGTCAACTCGACTTGTTCTCCAACAGCTTAATTACTGTAGTGTTCCACAACCCATGCAGCACCACTCCGCTGACCAACCCAATAAAAACTGAACCCGATTCCGTCATTACAAAAACCGTTATAAAACCAAAAAGAGCATGGCTTACAACACTAATTAGGCCTGCTGCCACTCCTATACCTTTTCTAGAAGTGGTATAATCGTAAAGGGCTTCTACCAGACCGAAAACCACATGAGTGCCGAAAACCGATGCCTTTAACAGTAATGCACTAAAGGTTTTAGCCGTCTCTTCTACAATAGGAGCAGCGTATGTTATGTAAGCATCCTCTCTTTTAATGCTAAGCATCTTATTATTTATTTTTAAAGCAATTAGAGCCGCCACCAGGCCTGCCAAAGTACTGTTCATTTGTTTTCTCCATTGCTCGCAGCTATTACATATATATTAGTATTTCATTACATTTATTAACTATTCACAGCTTTTGCCAGGACTCCTGCAAATAATCAGCCAGATCCCGATGTTGTAAGTCATTTTGTGATTTGGTATAATAAAATCAAACTTATGTTCGGGGAGGGATGCTGTTGCTCTCCGTTATCCATGTAGATATGAATGCCTTTTATGCTTCGTGCCATCAGGCGGTAGACCCCAGTCTGAAGGGAAAACCCATTATGGTAGCCGGTGATCCTAAAAAGCGTACCGGTATCGTTTTAACGGCTTCCTATGAAGCACGAAAATTTGGTGTCAAAACTGCCATGCCTAACTGGCAGGCCAGAGAACTGTGCCCTCAAGGGGTTTTTATCACACCTGATTACCATTTGTATGTCAGTTTCAGCGGAAAGATTCTGGATATATTAAAAGATTACACCCCTGTGGTAGAACAGTACAGCATTGATGAAGCATGGCTTGATGTTTCAGGATGCCATCGGCTTTTTGGCTCCTCTTTGGAGATCGCCCAGACCATCCAGGAACGCATAGCCCGAGAACTGGATCTTCCCTGTTCTATAGGGATTTCCTGCAACAAGCTGCTGGCCAAAATGGCATCGGACATGAAAAAACCTCGGGGTATAACGGTTTTAAAACCCGAAGATATACCAAAAAAAATATGGCCCATGCCAGTAGGTAAGCTCATAGGAGTAGGGTTAAAGCTGGCCAAACATCTAGAGGAAATGAACATAAAAACCATCGGAGATCTAGCCCGTACCTCTGTTGAAATCCTCGAATCAAACTTTGGAGTAGTGGGGAGGCACCTGCACGACCTGGCAAGGGGAAAGGATAAAAGCCCGGTAAACCCTCACTCCTCTGATGAGGCCAAATCCATAGGCCACTCCACAACTTTGCCCAGGGATATCAGCAGCCTGGAAGAGGCAAAACAGGTGCTGTTAGGCCTGGCCGAACTTGTCGGCCGAAGAGCAAGACAAGGCAACTACACGGGTAAAAGGATAACGATAACTATAAGGAAAAACAACTTTAAAACCATTACTCGTTCTGCTACCATCCCTGAACCAACAAACCTGACTGAGAAAATCTATTCAACTGCTCTGAAAATTTTTTCTAAAAATTGGGATGGGTCTTTCAAAATCCGCCTTCTTGGAGTCAGCCTTTCCAACCTTCAAAAGGATGTATCTCAGATGTCCTTCCTTGAGGAAAACGAGAAACTAAAGAAAATCAATCACATTATCGATGATATAAAAAATCGATTTGGGGAAAATTCCATTTTTCGCGCCAGGTTGCTCGGGGGCAATTTTGGTATAGAAAACTTAAAACCCAGAAGGGACGGTTCTCCTATTTTTAAGGGAAAAGGGCCGAAAGGCTGAAGGCAGGGAGTCAGCATTTTTCTCACAGGTTGGATAGAGTTATCACAAAGGAGCAATTTATTCAGGTTCTTCTCCAAAACAG
>DFNM01000124.1:6693-10172 GCA_002376045.1 Firmicutes bacterium UBA3567 | reverse complement strand
CGGCTGGTTGGAGGTGTGAACATGGGTGAAATGTATGAGATTATGATTTTAAAAAAGAAAATAGAAAAACTCCAAGAAAAAATTAACAGATTGCGAATCGCAAGAAGAGTACTGATGTACATAATAGAGGCTATAGAGAATGAAAAAAACGCAAAAATTAAGGCTTTAACTGAAGAAATATACAGGTTAAGAAAAAACAATAAACGCTATGCCAGATTATTGTTCAAAAAGAACACCCAACAGTCATAATAATGTGTTTTGAGTTAAGAAACCTCCAGATAAGGGTAAAGGTCCTGTTATTATAAGCTGGTGCAGGAGGTTTGATTTTATATAAATTTTTTACCGTGATATAAGCAATATGCATTGATAACACTGAGGAGGAAGTTAATCCTTCTCATTTTGTTTTTAAAAAATTTATGTATGCGGAGGAAAAAATGATAAAAAGTTTTAGAATAATATTGATTGTTGTAGCAATTGTGTTAAGCGTATGCAATGTGGTTGTATCAGATTTTTTAATAAATAGAAATAAAATAATTAAAGGTGTCTATTTCTATGATTTTCACCTTGGAGGAAAAACCAGAGAACAATGCAAAGTTTTTTTAAAACAAAAAACAGAAAGCTTGCTGCAAAAACCTGTATGTTTAATTATAAATAATAATGAAAAAATAACCTTGTTTCCCCGGAACATTGATATCCATCTAGATATAAACAAAATAACTAGTGATGCCTATTTGGTCGGCAGAGGGAAAAATAAAATAGAAAACATTATCCTGCGGTACAAAATTTTGAGACAGAAAAGGTATTTAGATGTGATTGAATATGTTAAATACAATAAAAAGAAATTAAAACAATTAATGGAATTTTTAAATAACAAGATATCTACAGCTCCACGGAATGCAGATTTTAAGATAGAAAACGGCAATGTTGTTATAGTGCCTTCAATGGAAGGTCAAAAACTGGATGAAAACAAATTTCAAGTATTATTTAATAAAACCCTTTTTAAAGAGAATAATAGAAAATTCATTATACCTGTTGAAAAAATAAAGCCTGCACTTACGACGGAAACTGCTAAAGCGATGCAAATTGAAAAAAGAATTTCGAGTTTTTCTACCGCTTTTGATCCTGACAAACCGGAAAGGGTGAATAACATAATTATTGGCGTAGAAAAATTAAACAAGTTGATAATAGCTCCCGGTGAAGTGTTCTCATTTAATGAAATGCTCGGGCCGAGAAGTTATGAGATGGGTTATCAAAAAGCTCCCGCATATATAAATAAAGAGGTAAAAATGGAAGTTGGCGGAGGAATCTGCCAGGTATCATCTACCCTCTATAACCTTGTTTTGAAGACAGATTTAAAAGTAATTGAAAGAACGCCCCATTCAAGACCAGTGGACTACGTGGTTTTGGGTTTGGATGCAACAGTTTATTATGACGAAATAGATTTTAAATTTAAAAACAATACAAACCATTACTTATTACTGCATGCACAAATTATTGAAGGACAAAAAATTTTAATGGAGTTTTACGGATCAAAAGATATGAACATTCCCGAAATAAGGATTGTTTCTCAAATAGTTGAAAAAATCCCTCCAGGCATTAAGATAAAAAGAAAAGGAGATGTGGAACAAGGGGAAATATACATAGAAAAAGGCAAACCGGGTTACAGAGTCCGTGTTTGGAAAATTATAGAAAACAAAAGGGAGGTAGAAAAAGAGTTTTTGCATGAAGATGTTTATCATCCAGTGGAGACCATTGTCTATGTTCCCTCGGCAAAAGGGAACAAATGATTTCAAATAAAAAATTTTTGTGCTATAATAAGGTTGACATTCACTGAAAGGAATGGTATTCTTGGTTCTCACTGTTAAAGATGTTAAAACAGCATTTGATGGAGTTGTTATTGAAAAAGGTAAACCTGAAATAGAACTTTTTTTTATCATACGTGAAAAAATAAGACAAAAAGAAGTGGTACTTGATAAAAAGAATATTACGCCCAAAAAGAAAAAAGAAATCATCGAACTGTTCGAGAAAAACATTACTATCGAGCTTATAAGAGAAAAAGTCCAAAAATGTAAAAAATGTGAATTATATAGGGCTGAATGTCATACCCAAAAAGTCCCTGGATGTGGATCACCATACACACCTTTAATGTTGATAGGGGAAGGACCGGGTTTTGAAGAGGACAAACAGGGTAAACCCTTTGTAGGAAGAGCTGGCAAGCTTTTGGATAGATTGCTTGAGAAACTGAAAATTTGCAGAGAAAAGATCTACATAACAAATGTTGTAAAATGCAGGCCTCCGAGAAACAGAAATCCTTTGCCTAAGGAAGTGAAAGCATGTTCCGAACTCCTTGAAATGGAAATTTCTATAGTAAATCCCAGAGTTATAATACTTTTAGGTTCAATTGCTTTGCAGTATTTTGGTAAAAAAAGCATAACCAGAGAAAGAGGAAAATGGTTTGTTTATCGGGATAACATCTGGGTTTTACCCACTTATCACCCGGCATTTTTGCTAAGAAAAACGGGAGAGGCTCTCAAAAAATCTAAATGGCAGGTATGGAACGACTTTAATTTAGCCCTTAAGCGATTAGAAGAATTAAAAGTTATAGATAGTATTGTGAGGTGATGGCAGTGAAGTACCACATAATTACATGGGGCTGTCAGATGAATGAGCACGATTCAGAAAAAATAGCCGGTATGCTTGAGAAGATGGGTCATACACCGACAAAAAGCTATGAAGAGGCAGATATCATTGTTTTTAATACGTGTTGTGTTAGGGAAAACGCTGAATTAAAAGTTTTTAGCAGCATTGGAAACCTCAAAAGGCTTAAAAACAAAAACCCCAATTTGGTAATAGCAGTTTGTGGATGTATGGTTCAACAAAAACATGTTGCACA
This sequence comes from Firmicutes bacterium UBA3567, assembly GCA_002376045.1. Taxonomy (GTDB): domain Bacteria; phylum Bacillota; class Thermosediminibacteria; order Koleobacterales; family UBA3567; genus UBA3567. The sequence continues at coordinate 7,279 of DFNM01000124.1, read as the reverse complement.
CAAAATTCATGAGAGGTTTCCTTTTGTGGATATTGTTTTAGGAACTCACAACACTCATAGATTCCCTGAAATACTGGAGTGTGTGGTATCTCAGGATCAGCGGGTAATCGAAATATGGGATGAAAGCAAAGACATAGTAGAAAACATTCCTGCCAAACGCGATAGCAATATCAAAGCGTGGGTAACTATATCTTTCGGGTGCAACAATTTCTGTAGCTATTGTATAGTTCCATATGTCAGAGGTAGGGAAAGAAGTAGAAAACCTCAGGATATTATAAAGGAAGTAAAAAAGCTTGCAGAAGAGGGTTTTAAAGAAGTAACCCTTTTGGGTCAAAATGTTAATTCATACGGTAAGGATTTATCTGAAGAAGTAAGGTTTTCGGATTTGTTGTATAAAGTAAATGAAATTCCAGGAATTGAAAGAATAAGATTTATGACCTCCCATCCGAAGGATTTGTCTGATGATTTGATAAAAGCCATCAAAGAGTGCAAAAAGATATGTGAGCACATCCATTTACCCGTCCAATCCGGCAGCACATCTATCCTCAAAAAAATGAATAGAAACTATACAAAAGAACATTATCTT
>DFNM01000124.1:0-6283 GCA_002376045.1 Firmicutes bacterium UBA3567 | reverse complement strand
GAAACTGAAGAAGATTTTGAAGATACGCTAGATGTTGTCGAAAGAATTAGATTTGATTCAGCATTTACTTTCATGTATTCAAAAAGAAAGGGAACACCTGCAGCAAAAATGGAAAATCAAGTTCCTGATGAAGTAAAAAAAGAGCGGTTGCAGCGTTTGATGGATTTGCAGAATAGGATCAGCAAAGAAAAAAACATGAAATTAAAGGACAAAACCGTTGAAGTTCTGGTAGAGGGATATGATTCCAAAAAGAACCTTTTGGTAGGGAGAACGAGGACAAACAAATTGGTCTATTTTGAAGGAGAACCCAAAAGATTATCAGGAAAGCTGGTAAAAGTAAAAATTACTACTCCTAAGACATGGACCCTTGAAGGTGTTTTGGTAGCTCAATAGTTTTAATGTATAGATTTTTGGGGGAGGACAAGCTTCGATGAGCAATACACCTATGATGAAACAGTATCTAAACATAAAAAATCAATATAAGGATTCTATCCTCTTTTTTCGTATGGGTGATTTTTATGAAATGTTTTATGAAGATGCTAAAATTGCAGCGAGGGAACTGGAAATTGCTTTAACTACTAGAGATTCTAAAAACAATATACCCATGGCAGGGGTTCCCCATAATACTGCAGAGAGCTATATAGCTCGCCTGATAAAGAAAGGATACAAAGTTGCTATATGTGAACAGGTTGAGGATCCCAAAACAGCAAAGGGCATTGTAAAAAGGGAAGTAACGAAAGTTATCACACCCGGTACTATCATTCAATCACAGATATTAGATGAAAAGGAAAACAATAACTTGATTTCCATTTATTGTAATAAAACAAAATTTGGTATAGCATGTATAGATATTTCTACTGGAGATTTCAAAGTTACTGAGATTGAAACGGATGACACATACAGCAGCTTTATAGATGAAATGGCAAGATTGAATCCTGCTGAGTGCATAGTAAATCCCAGGTTTCTACAAAACAGGGAACTTTTAAAGAGGGTTAAATCGATCTTAAACATAAAGATTAATGAATTTGAGCAACATTATTTTGAATTTGATAGTGCTTATAATAAATTGTTAGCTCAATTCAAAACCACGTCTTTAGAAGGTTTTGGTTGTGAAAAAATGAAATATGCCATAAGGGCTGCTGGAGCTGCTGTGGAGTATTTAGAACGAACTCAAAAAATGAGCTTGGATAATCTGAACAACATTCAAACTATTCAGCCAAAAGGTTTTATGCTGCTTGATTTTTGGACAAGAAGGAATTTGGAACTAACGAAAACTCTAAGGGAAGGAGAGAAAAAAGGTAGTCTTTTATGGATCTTAGATAATACTCAAACAGCAATGGGAGCAAGACTGCTTAGAGAGTGGATAGAAAGGCCTCTTATAGATTCCCAAACAATCAATAAGAGGCTTGATGCGGTGCAGGATTTAAAGAATAATGCTTTAATGAGGGAAGAGCTAAAAGAACAACTGAAAGACATATATGACTTAGAACGGCTCATGGGAAAAATCACATATGGAAACGCCAACTGTAGAGATCTGATTGCTCTCAAACACTCTTTCAAAAGGCTTCCTAAAATCAAAGAAATTTTATCAACAGCCATGTCAATCAGGTTAATAGAATTACGCAATCAAATAGATGAGTTAAAGGATGTCACTGATCTAATTCAGGAATCAATAGTGGAAAACCCACCAGCCACAGTAAAGGAAGGCGGTATAATCAAAAAAGGGTATAAAAAGGAAATTGATGAATTAAGGGTTGCTGCCAAAGAAGGTAAAAAATGGATAGCTGATCTTGAGAAAAAGGAAAGGGAAAGAACAGGTATAAAATCTCTAAAAGTAGGATTCAACAAAGTGTTTGGATATTATATTGAAGTAACAAAAACCAATATTAAAAACGTTCCTGATGATTATATACGCAAACAAACCCTGGTGAATTCTGAAAGATACATAACCCCTGACTTGAAAGAGTATGAATCAAAGATATTGGGAGCAGAAGAAAAACTCAAAGAAATGGAGTATACCGTTTTTAAAGAAATTAGAGATACCGTATCAAAAGAGATATCTAGGATTCAAAAGACGGCAAAACGCATTGCAGAGCTTGATGTGTATTTATCCTTTTCAATCACAGCATTAAAAAACAATTACGTAAGACCAAGAGTTGATAATGAGGACAGGATTGAATTGAGAGATTCGAGGCATCCGGTTGTTGAGAAAATGAACGATCAGCTGTTTATCCCCAATGACGTATACCTGGATTGTGGGGAAAACCAAATGGCTATTATTACCGGCCCTAACATGGCGGGCAAAAGCACGTATATGAGGCAGGTGGCTTTAAATGTAATAATGGCACAAATAGGTTCCTTTGTTGCCTGCAAAACGGCAAAGATAGGAGTAGTTGATAGGATATTTACAAGAGTGGGGGCTTCTGATGACCTGGTTTCCGGCCAAAGCACTTTCATGGTTGAGATGAATGAGGTGGCAAACATCTTAAACAATGCAACAGACAAAAGTCTGTTGATTTTAGATGAGATTGGTCGCGGTACCAGCACTTACGATGGGTTGAGCATAGCATGGGCTGTTATCGAATATATTCATAAGCACATAAGGGCAAAAACACTGTTTGCTACTCATTTCCACGAATTAACCGAACTTGAAGGGAAACTGGATGGTGTGAAAAACTATAGAATCACAATAAAAGAAAAGGGTGAAGATATAATTTTTTTAAGAAAAATTGTAAAAGGCGGTGCTGATAAAAGCTATGGTATTCATGTTGCGAGATTAGCAGGTATACCTATTGAAGTAATTAAGAAAGCCCAAAAGAGATTGAAAGAATTGGAAGATAATGACCCTAACAATAGTCTTTTAAAGAAATCAGAAGAAACAACTCGAAAAGATGAAGTGCATACCAACAATCTGGGTTTTAAACAAGGTCAGCTTAACCTAAATGTGATTAGGGAACAAAACATAATAAAAGAGATTAGGGATATTGATATTAATACTATGACACCCATAGAAGCAATTAACTTTCTTTTTAACATCAAGAAAAAACTGGAAGATTTTTGACTGGGGAGAGGAGATGCCCTTGGGAGGAAAGATAAAAATATTGGATTTAAACACGGTAAACAAAATTGCTGCTGGAGAAGTGGTTGAAAATCCTGCCTCTGTTGTAAAAGAATTAATAGAAAACTCAATCGATGCGAAAGCGAAGAGAATTGTTGTAGACATTAGAGAAGGCGGGAAAAAAATGATTAAAGTAACAGATGATGGTATAGGTATGGATAAAGATGATGCTGTTTTGGCTTTTAAAAGACATGCGACGAGCAAAATATCTAAATCGGAAGATTTGTTTAAAATTTACACCCTGGGATTTAGAGGAGAAGCTTTACCCTCTATAGCTGCTGTTGCATGGGTAAAAATGTTAACAAAAGCAGCACATATGGAAGCAGGTACGTGCATAACATTAAAAGGCGGAGAAATAGAAGAGGTGAAAGATGTAGGCATCCCTAATGGTACAACTGTAGAAGTAAAACACCTGTTTTACAATGTTCCTGCCAGAAAAAAATATTTAAAAACTACAGCCTGGGAAACTGCAGCTATCAGTAATATAGTAACCAGATATGCCCTTGCCCATCCTGATATTGCTTTCATTTTTAGGAACAATAATAGAACAGTTTTTACCAGTATGGGAAGTGGAGATTTGTTCGATGTTATTGTGAATGTTTTTGGAAAAAATGCAGCCAAAAACATGATTTCTGTGGATTTTAGAAACGAAATGTGGAAAGTTTATGGATACATATCAAAACCGGAAGAAAGCAGAAAGAACAGGAAATATCAGTGTATTGTTGTAAACGGCCGTGTAATAAAAAACACAGAAGTGTCAAAAGCTATAGAAAGAGGTTATGAGAAACTACTTCCAAAAGCAAGATATCCCATTTTTGTATTACACATGGATTTGCCGCCTGATAGGCTTGATGTAAATATTCACCCTTCAAAAACGGAAATTAAATTTGATAGTGAATTAGAGTTTTTGGAGTTCCTATCAAACAGTGTATCAGGGAGATTGAGAAACAATAATATATTACCAAAGATAGATAAAGACGTCTTTAGGTTTTACGCTAAAAAAACCAATGGTGGGGAAAATGATAAAACAGAGGGTAATACTGAAAAAACTGGGTTCCACAACATAGAGTTAAATTTCGATTCAAACAAGAAAAACAATGATGAAGCCGGCACATCTGATAGTTATAAACAAACTTTTTCAAGTGTTAGTGATGGAGATCTAACTAGAGAATATATTAACCCCAACAAGGTCTTTGAAAATCAAACACAGTATAATGATAAAGGAGTTGAAACCCTGCCTTTGATGCATCCAATTGGTCAGGTATTTAACACATACATAATTGCGCAAAGTAATGAGGATTTGTATATAATAGACCAACATGCAGCCCATGAAAGAATATTTTATGAAAAATTTAAAAAGGAGTTCCTTGAAGGTAATAAGGGATACAGTCAGCAGATAATAGATCCCATTGTTGTTGAATTAAACGAAGAGGAAAAGGTGGTAATAGAAGAAAATACCCAATATTTCAAATCCCTGGGATTCGATTTTGAACCGTTTGGTGACAAATCATATATAATAAGGGGAATTCCAGCGGCTTTTAAAGGTAATGTTAACCACAATACGCTTTTAGAAATTATCAATGATATAATGGAATTTGGCAAAAACGTTTCTCAGGAAGAAAAGCTATTAATCATTATGTCGTGCAGAGCTGCTATAAAAGCGGGGGATGAGTTGCATATTTCAGAAATGAAAAAGTTATTAAGTGATTTGCGGTGTACCAAAAATCCATACACATGTCCTCATGGTCGACCTAGCATTATAAAGATGAACAGATATGATCTTGAAAAGAAATTTCTCAGAAGGGGTTGAAGTGGAGGGTTAAGCTTAAATGGAAAAAAAAATTCCGCTGTTAGTGGTTGCTGGACCGACTGCTACAGGTAAAACGAAGACGGCAGTGGAGCTGGCAAGAGAATTTGATGGTGAAGTTGTATCAGCTGATTCAATGCAAATATACAGGTACATGGATATAGGAACGGCAAAACCTACTGAAAAAGAAAAAAAAGGTATTCCTCATTACATGATAGATGTCGTTGAACCGGATGAAGAATACAGCGTATCTGATTACCAGAACGATACCCAAAAGGTTATACAACAGATCTATAATAGAAGAAAACTACCTATTCTTGCTGGAGGAACAGGCCTTTATATAAAAGCAGTGGTCGATGATTATTATTTTTCAGAAGCGACCATTGACTGGAATTTTCGAAAAAAAATGAAGGAAATAGCAAAAGAGTATGGGAACGATTTTCTATACAGCAAATTGAGAGAAGTGGATCCCTTTTCGGCTAAACGCATTCATCCCAATGATGTAAAACGAATCATAAGAGCATTAGAAGTCTATCATCAAACAGGAAAACCTATATCCTATTATGAAGAAAAAACCAGGGAAACCAAATCACCTTATAATGTTTTGATTATAGGGTTAACAATGCCTAGAGAAATTCTGTATAAAAAAATTGATAAAAGAGTAGATAAAATGATTGAAAGAGGTTTAGTTGAGGAAGTTAAGATGCTACTGGAAATGGGGTATAATGAAAATTTAAATTCTATGAAAGGTCTGGGTTACAAACAGATCATCAAACATCTTAAAGGAGAATATTCACTGGAAGAAGCCGTTAGACTTATTAAAAGGGATACTCGCAGATTCGCCAAACGTCAATTCACATGGTTTAGAAGGGATAACAGGATTAAGTGGATTAATCCTTTAAAAAACGACCCTGTGAAAATAGCAAAGGAAAAAATTAAAAGTTTACTGCAGGAAATACAGCACTTTACTAGAATAAGTATTTAAAATATATTTTTTTTGGGGGGAATATGCGTAATGAGTAAACAACAAATCAATCTACAGGATAGTTTTTTAAACCAGATTAGGAAAGAAAATATTCCCGTTACGATATATCTGGTAAACGGGTTTCAGTTGAAAGGAGTGGTTAAAGGTTTCGATAATTTCACAATAATTCTGGATGTAGAAGGAAAACAACAAATGATTTACAAACATGCTGTATCAACGATAGCCCCTTCAAAAAATATTAGTTTTAACTTCTATGAAAAAAAACAAACCACAGAAGAAACTAAAGCCAGTCGATAATTCATGACTGGCTTATTTGGTATCATATAAAACAGAGGATTTTCGCATGTAAAAAACCCTCTACAGTGTTGCCGAT
>DFNM01000226.1 GCA_002376045.1 Firmicutes bacterium UBA3567 | reverse complement strand
GCATGACATTTAACTCAACTAAAATGTAGAAGAACCTAATTTAATAATTACCTACTACTATCTTAATTCTACAATTTTTGACGTTTTCCTCTCCAAAGAAAAAAGGCACCTTAATGGTACCTTAAACTGCTAGTTTGATTTTCTTTTGGTATCTACGATTTTCTGCTTTTCGAAAACCTAATTTCTTGCAGAATTCCTCTGCTCTGGTATCCCTGTCTTCCAGCATGACCTCGATCAAAGAGAAACCCATTCTCCTGCCCATTTCTACAACAAACTCAACCACTCTGCTGCCTACTCCCAGGTTGCGCCACTTGTGCTTCACATACAGGTCATCAATGGTAATAACGGTATCTCCCATGTTCATACCGTGCCAGAAGGTTATTGAAGAAACGGCAATGGGTTCATCTCCTTCTTCAACAAGAATAAATGCGGCCGTTTGGGGATTTTTTAGGGCATCGTGAAAAGACCACAACAGTTCTTCCCTGCTCAAAAATGGTGGTTTTCCCCATTCCGGGTGCTTTTCTTTGTAATACTCCATGAACTCCTTCATAAGCTGCACCACTTTATCTTCGTCGTCTTTTCCGGCCACTTTAATGTTCATGAATACTAACACCTCTTTTTGGTTGTTTTTAATTATTATAATAGTTTTTTAAACAAATTTCTAGAGTTATTTTCTATGCTTTTTACCAAATAATCTAACTCAATAAATCTACAACATAATTAGATTTTGGATGTTCTAATATTTTTTGGGGATTGCCTATTTGCACTACATATCCTCCTTTGCTTCATTCTTGTTTTAAAGGTTTTATTATTTAAGAATATTTCTCATGTTTATATTGTAAATGAAAATCATTCTCATGTCAATAATTTTTTTTTTTAGGCTTTCCTCTGTTTTAGCCGAGTCAAATGTTATACAAACCAAACAAATCTGTCTTTTTAACTTGCAAATGTATAATTATTCATAATTGCCGATTGCCGCATTGTAAAATGTGCAGTGTGTTTAAGGGTGTGTATACTGCTATACCTGTATGATTATCGTGTATACTGTATTTTTATAAAAAAATGCTTGTCGACAAAGTTTTTTTTATATATAATTTTTTTAAATACTTTATTCTCACCAATGGTCGCAGCTGTATCCAATTGTTCCATCGTCCATCTTTGCAGGGATTTGTACAGTCACACTCTTTTAGGTTCTTTCAAATGTAACATTTTTTAGAGGCTAACACACAGCCTCTCTTTTTTTTATCAGAGTCAAGAAACGGCTCTGCCTGTATTCTTAAACTGGCCGAAATCACAAAATCGTTACCAATGGGAGCAATAAGAAAAAAAACAACATAAGATTCTTGCTTTTTATCTATCGAAGGGTTTAAAAATTTTTCTTTTATAAATATGATTGTTTTACGTTTGCAAGTGCTTTGTGTTTTTAATAATTATTCGTTTTTATGTAATAATATGCGATATTGCTGATTAATTATACATTTTATTGCATTATTATTCATATTTTTCTATATTTGTGTCTGCCGTATACTGTTATACCTGTATTGTTATTCATGTATACTGTATATTTATAAACAGGGCCTTGTCAACAAAGCCTTTTTCGGATATACTTTATGTTAAATATCTTTGGCCCGGCCAATTGCAGCAGCTTAAGAGCTCTTAAGCACATTTATCATTTATCATAGAACTTAATTATATAAGGAGGAAAAATATATGGTTCAGCGCCTGAAGTCTAATGATGTTCTAGGAACAGTTAATAGGGGTAATCCTGCTGAATCCGGATTGTGCACCCTCTGCATAGCAGATTGTCAGGGTAAGTGTGAAACCTGGCTCTCGAGTATGAAAGGCAGAAAAATGTTGTACCCCCGGAACTTTGGAGCAACAACTGCAGGAAGCGGAAATACTACACATGTAGGGGTATCTTATAATTCTTTAAGGATTCAGGGATATAATTACGGAGCCAAGGGACTGCCCAGAGGGATTTCTAATTCTGTTGATGACTGTATCTTTCCCAATGTAAGTGTCGAAACCGAATTTGGAAGTGAAATAAAAACAAAATCCAAGGTACCTATAATGACGGGTGCCCTGGGTTCAACTTTTATAGCAGCTAAGTACTGGGATTCTTTTGCAATCGGTGCTGCTCTTGCAGGTTTCCCTATCGTCATAGGAGAAAATGTGGTGGGAATTGATAAAGAGGCAATAATAGAAAATGGTAAAACAAAGAAGGCTCCCGAACTGGATAGAAGAATCGATACCTATTTGCGCTATTATGATGGATATGGGGCAATTATTGTACAGCAAAATGTGGAAGATTCAATGAACGGAGTTGCAGAATATGTTATAGACAAGTATGGTGATAAGGTTATTATAGAATTGAAGTGGGGTCAGGGAGCAAAGAATATCGGAGGAGAAATTGAAGTTACTGATCTGGATTATGCGATTTTCTTGAAAAAGAGAGGATATCTTGTTGATCCGGATCCAACAAAACCAGAAGTCCAGGAGGCATTTAAAAACGGTTCCATTAAAGCCTTTGCAAGACACAGCAGACTGGGATATACCCATCTATCTTCTCCCGAACAGGTTAGAGAAGAGTTTATGAAAACTATTGAATATCTGCGTAAACTCGGTTATAAAAAAATCACTTTAAAAACCGGTTCCTACGGAATGGAAGGTCTAGCAATGGCAATTAAGCTTGCCACCGAAGCAAAGCTGGATTTATTAACAATTGATGGTTCTGGTGGGGGTACGGGAATGAGCCCCTGGAATATGATGGAAAGCTGGGGGGTTCCTTCAATCCTTCTGCATTCCAAGGCATATGAATATGCTTCAATATTGGCTGCAAAGGGAGAAAAAGTCGTCGATCTGGCCTTTGCCGGAGGACTGGCTAGAGAAGATCACATTTTCAAAGCACTGGCATTGGGTGCACCTTTTGTAAAAATAGTATGTATGGGAAGGGCTCTTATGATTCCTGGTTTCCTTGGAGCAAACATTGAAGGGGTGCTGCATCCAGAAAGAAAAGAAAAACTTAATGGTAACTGGGATAAACTACCTGCTACGGTTACCGAGATAGGCAGCACGGCAAAGGAAATCTTTGCCGGCTACTATGATGTAAGAGAAAAAGTGGGAGCAGATGAAATGAAAAACATTCCGTATGGAGCCATCGCAGTCTGGACACTTGCAGATAAACTAAAAGCAGGCCTCCAGCAACTGATGGCCGGAGCAAGGAAATTTTCTCTAAAGGAAATTTCCAGGAATGATCTTCTCTCTGCTAACAGAGAAACAGAAAGAGAAACCAAAATACCATTTATTACTGATGCGTTAGATGAAAGTGCTAAAAAAATATTAGACTCTTAAAAATTAAGAAATGTATTCTGTTCCATTATCCATTTTTGCAGGGGACATGGACATTAGAGCGGGTTTTGGAGGGATAATTATTCCTAAATCCTATGATGGGCTAAGTTACAACAGGGGTAACTGAGGTAGTAGTAAGCAGCCCTGCAAAAAAGTCCATGTTGTGTATCATCCAGCCCCATGCAGGGGTCGTCGAGGTTGAGAACCTGCCGGTCACCGTGCTGATTAAAAAGCTGATAGCAGAGATACAAGGAGTTTATATGAAGCAAATAAAGTTAGATGTTTAGGTCACAAATTATGGGGGGTATAGCAGCCTTTACATTTGTTGCTCGGATGATAAACTTCCCCGTGGCAGGGGGGATACTTCAGGTCATCAAGAAATTCCTGTTTTCTACTGGCCTGAAAAACCTGGAATGGAATCTAAAAAACCGCGAATATTCGCGGTTTTTTAGATTCCTGCCTTTTGCTGTAGTTCTTCTACTTTATCGGTTTGTTCCCAGGGCAGTTTTAAATCCGTCCTGCCGAAGTGGCCGTAAGCAGCAACCTGCTTATAGATGGGTCGTCTAAGATCCAGTTCCTCAATAATGCCTGCAGGCCTTAAATCAAAGGTCTCATTTATCAAGCTCACTATCTTCTCATCAGATATTCTCCCCGTTCCAAAGGTTTCTACCATAATGGACACGGGACGCGCTTTACCGATGGCATACGCTATCTGAACTTCGCACCTATCGGCAAGACCTGCAGCTACTACGTTTTTTGCCACGTACCTGGCAGCATATGTTCCTGAACGGTCCACTTTGGTTGGGTCTTTGCCGGAAAGGGCTCCACCTCCATGCCTTGCAAAACCACCATAGGTGTCAACGATTATTTTTCGCCCTGTCAGGCCTGTATCCCCCTGGGGCCCCCCTACAACAAATCTTCCGGTGGGGTTTATATAGTACTTGGTGTTTTCATCGATGAAATTCTCGGGAACAATGGGTTTGATTACTCTTTCTATTATATCCTTTCGGATGGTTTCCTGATCAACATCAGGCCTGTGCTGGGTAGATATCACTATACCATCTACTCTTCGGGGAACACCGTTGACGTATTCTATTGTAACCTGGGTTTTACCATCAGGTCTCAGGTAATCCAAAACTTTTGCCTTTCTTACTTCAGCCAGCCTCCTGGCCAGCTCGTGAGCAAGGGAAATGGGTAATGGCATCAGTTCAGGAGTTTCCCTGGTGGCATAGCCGAACATCATCCCCTGGTCACCCGCTCCAATCTGATCTCTGCCGTTCTTAGTCTCACCCTTTCTTTTTTCAAGGGCTTCATTAACACCCTGAGCTATATCAGGGGATTGTTCATCTATGGTGGTGATTACAGCACACGTATCGCAATCAAAGCCGTATTTTGCTCTGGTATAACCTATCTCACGGATGGTTTCCCTTGCAATGTTGGGAATATCAACATAACAATCGGTGGTGATTTCACCAGCCACCAGCACCAGCCCTGTGGTAACCAGCGTCTCACAGGCAACTCTTGCTTTCGGGTCCTGCTCAAGGATGGCATCAAGGATTGCATCAGAAATTTGATCACATATTTTGTCAGGATGGCCTTCTGTTACGGATTCTGAAGTAAAAAGGTATCTATCTGCCATTGGACTCACTCCTTCCCAGCAAAAATAAAATTCCCCTTCCTCACATGGAAGAGGCATTGTCTTCCAGGAAATATACACGGTGTAAATAATAACTTTTATTAAATTTTCAAAACTATATTAGCACAACAAATGTCAAAAGTCAAATGATATGCAGAGATAATCCAAGAACCAACAGCCCTGCTATAATGGTGCCTGCAGCCACGGCAGGAAAAGCATACCAAAATTTTAAGCCCAAAAGGGAAGCCGCTATACAGCCGGTCCACACTCCGGTAGATGGAAGGGGTATAGCCACAAAAAAAAGAAGACCCAGAGCACTGTATTTTTTTATCTGCTGGCTGCGTTTAAGGGAACGTTTAATTGCCCAGTTTGCCAATCCCCTCAATATGGGTGTTTGCCTCATCTTCTTAAATATGGGTTCCAAAAACAGCAGCAAAACAGGAACAGGCAAAAGGTTCCCCATCACACAAATAATATAAGTTTTCAGAGGAGACATCCCCTGGGCAATCCCAAGGGGGATGGCACCTCTGAGCTCTGTCACAGGAAGGGCAGCAACAAAAAAGAGCACAACCTCGTCTTTAACTAGCAGCCATAAATCCCATAACCTATCCATGTTTTTCACCTATCTATTGTAGGATCAAACCTCAAGTCATAGCCCTTTTCAATGTTCTGAAGGGCAATGTGTATGCTCTCTATAATCATTCTTTTTAAGAAGGGGTTCTGGTAACAGGGCTTTCTGAAATTGTTGATAACGGTTAAAACCTGCCGTGCTTTCCTCATACTGGATTTTCTAACCAGGAAATCATACGCCAGTTCAAGCATCCGTAGTATGTTGTCTTCTTTCGGTTTTATAATATCCCTGTTAAAATTCTCATACAGCTTGTTAAGCCTTCTGTTGCAGTATTTTCTCTGTCTGTACATCTTTTTTATTTTAAGGTATTCTTCTGCGTATTCATAAACTTTTGGCTCTGCGATAAACCAGTCACTGAACTCCCTGGTTTCGAAAAGCATATCAGATGTTTCCCATAATCCCTGGTCATCTTTACCACCAATTGTCATCTGGTATTCCAGAGTAGGTGTGTATTCTTGGGGAACCAGGTCTCCTCCCTTAAAAAATCCCATCCAGAAACCCATGGACAACGGCAGCTGGCTGTGGGTAACAATACTCGTATAGAGAGCATCCTTAAGAAGAGTTACAGCATACTGAAAATCTTCCAGCACCTCTGTTTCTTTGCTCAATTCCTTCAATGCGGTATTGAAATCTTTGCTGTCTAAAAGGGGAAGGGCCCAGCAGTCCTGTACACCCTCTTCTATGTTGATTAAAATATTTAAAGAACACAGCTTGTTTTTAACATAGGGGTGATGCCATATAAACCACAGGGACCTGCTCCCAATACCATCTATAGATGATACGATACCCTTGTATACACAGGGTTGTAGTTGATTCAGCACAATTTCCTGTATCCCCTGCATTTTTAGCTTCCTGATTTTTTTTGAAGCTTCATCTTTTATTTCCTCCAGGAAAGCTTTTTCCGCTATCTCCGTTAAAGCAGCGATGGTTTTAGGGCTTTTTATTCTTCCGAGCTGGGTAACAGCCTCCAGCACCAGTTCTTTATCATTGCTCAGGGCCAGGGCCTTCAAAACTGGAATGGCCCGTTCATCTCCGCTGTCTCCCAGATCCCTTATACAGGTCAGCTGAAGGTCTTTTGACAGGGTATCAATGTCCTCCAGCACATAGGAAATAAAAAACTCATCCTTTTCTATATCCCTGAGCATTTTTTCCATGGAATCCGATGCCATCTTTTCGAAATCCCCTATCATTTCCTCTAGAGGGAGTTCGCTGATATCGATGCCCAGTTCAATCAAAACTTCCAGCAGCCTGGTTTTGACCTCATCGGATACGTTTTTATCCATCAGGGTTTTGTATATATTTTTTATCGTCATCGGGTCTTTGGCGTGCCGCAGTATATGGTACACGATGGGAAGGAGTTCCCGGTCTTCCTCCCGTATCTTCGAAAAACACACTGAAAACACCTGGTCACCCATCTCAAGGATTTGAGATACAACGGCATTCAGTTCCGTGAAATTAAGGTGTCTACCCCGCAGGGATTCCAGCTTCTCCATTATTTTTCTTTTTTCGAGAAGGGTATAGTCTACCTTTCCGCGTTTGGATTCCATCGGATTTCTCCTTTCATGAAAATACCAAGGAGCCTGATTCCCTACTCCTTGGCGGTTTCAATCAGTAATAGGTCTCCGTGCAGCCATTGGTATGGTTTTCTCAGGTTTTTTAAAAAACAAAAGCAGTCAAAGCTCCTTACAAAAGGTGTTGAAGGGTTTGGATTTCAATGAATATATTCTACATGTTCCCCTTAATTCCTTCAAGGGAAACTTACTTTTGACCATATCTATAAAGATAGTTGCTTCGTACGGTTTTTACGTGCTCATCTTTTAACCTGTGATATTTACCCAATATTTTGCAGTTTATATAAACCAGAGCAGCTTTCTCAACGATCCGGCAGGTTTTGATGGTTTCATCCAGATCCGGTCCCACGCACAATACACCGTGGTTTGCCATCAGCACCGCGTGCCGATCTCCCAGGGCTTCGATAACGTTTTGTGCCAGCTGTGGTGTGCCAGGAAGGGCATATTGAGCCACTCCTATGTCTCCTCCTACTAAAGCTGCCACATCTTCCAGCAAACAGGGGATGGGTTCACAAGCAGCTGCACAGGCACTGGCATGGATACTGTGAGTGTGTATGATTGCCTTAACATCGGGACGGATTTTGTAGATGGAAGCGTGCACAGAAGTTTCGGTGGAAGGTTTTTTTTGCCCTTCCACAACATTACCGTCAAAATCAACGGTGACAAGGTTTTCCGGCACAAGGTCATAGTAATCCATCCCGGAAGGGGTAATAACAAAAACTTCCTCCTTCTCGTCCCGCAGGCTTATGTTCCCCCAGGTCCCTGTTACTAGATTTGCTTCCAGAATCTCCTTCCCGGCCTTAATTATCTTCTCCTTGGTCTTGATAATCATTTTTTGTGCCTCCTGTAATCTCCTTTAAAGCATCTTTGTATGGTGGCCTGATTATCCCTCTATCCGTTATTATAGCAGTTATGAGTTTGTCTGGAGTGACATCAAATGCAGGATTGAACACTTTTACATTTTCAGGAGCAATACGCTTCCCCTGGATATACACTACTTCATCATGATTTCTTTCCTCTATGGGTATATCTTCTCCCTTTTCTATATTCATGTCTATTGTGGAAATTGGAGCAGCCACATAAAAGGGAATGTTGTGTTCTCTGGCTAAAACAGCAAGGGTGTAGGTTCCGATTTTGTTTGCAACATCACCATTGGCAGCGATGCGGTCTGCCCCCACTATAACCAGATCCACCATTCCCTTTGACATGATGTATCCAGCCATGTTATCGGTAATAAGGGTGCTGGGAATACCTTCTTCCATCAGTTCAAAGGCTGTAAGGCGGGCTCCCTGCAGAAAAGGCCTTGTTTCATCTACAAAAACGTGAATATCCTTCCCGGCACTGCGGGCTGCTCTGATGACCCCAAGAGCCGTTCCGTAATCAACGGTAGCCAGGGCTCCTGCGTTGCAGTGGGTGAGGATATTGGCTTTTTGGGGAATGAGCTGATTACCATGCCTTCCAATGGCATAATTGCTTTCTACATCTTCTCTGGCTATCTTTTCCGCTTCGAATTCAAGGATATCTTGAATTTCCCTTATACCCAGGTGTTTTTTGCTCCTGGCTGTGCTGAGCATCCGCTCGATTGCCCAGAAGAGGTTTACAGCAGTGGGTCTCGTCTGCTTCAGGATTTCTGCAATCTCATCAAGGCCCTTAAACCATTCTTCCTTATCCCGGTCATCCAGATCCCTGGCTCCCAGCACCATTCCATAGGCGGCTGCCGCACCTATTGCAGGAGCACCCCTTACCCTCATCTCTCTAATGGCATCGGCTACACTTTGATGGTCCTTACACTGTATGTATATCTTTTCTAGAGGAAGTTTTGTCTGGTCAATCAGTTTAAGGCATCCATTCTCCCATATTATTGGTTGCATCTCGAAAAACCTCCTATTGGTGTATTTAGGTTTGCTTCCAGAGGGTAAGGCCTGTTACATCATCCAGTGCCCTTTCCAGGACAGGTCCTTCCAGGTGTTTTATGATAAATTCACATGCAAATACCTTTGTGCCTTCAAAAACATGGCCGCCAAAAGCCCTGCCCTCTCTATTGGAAACCACCACATGTAGATGCACCATGGGCTTTCCATCTTTTAGAGAAATATTGCCCCAGCCCCCTGCGATTTCCAGCTCATCCTCTATCTCGATTTTTTCGTATACCTTTCTGTTACCGTCATAAAACCCGAGGGTTGCTCTCTGGGCTGCTCCGATGACCTGGATGATACCCATTTTGATTCCTTTGTCTTCAACAAACTTCTGCAGGGATTCCAGCAGGTCATCGCCATGCTCAAGCCTCCCCATATATACTTTTTTGACATCGTACTCTATGGCAAACACGTCAAATCGCCTCCTCGTGTTTACAGTCTTGCTTTCTCAAGGGCACTGCTGCATACACAGTCTCGCTCACCTACAGGAATGGCTTTGATCATCTCATACAGCAGCTTCTTCAGGTTCTCAATGTTCTGGTTGAATACTTTGATTACCCCTTCATGGGATACGGGTTCGATGGTGGGATCATCTTCAAGCCCCACATCGTAATCAGTAATGAGAGATATATTAACATAACAGATTTCCAGCTCTCTGGCCAGGATAGCTTCGGGGTACTGGGTCATGTTGATGACTTCCCAGCCGTTCTTTGAAAACTCCCGGCTCTCCGCCTTGGTGGAAAATCTCGGCCCCTGCACAACCACAACAGTGCCCTTCTCATGCACGGGAATATCAAGCTCCTTAGCCTTTTGTACGGCGATTTTCCGCAGCTCCGGGCAGTAGGGGTCTGTCGCTCCTATGTGGGTTGTAACAGGGCCATCATAGAAGGTATCCCTCCTGCCCCATGTCCTGTTAACAAACTGGTCACACACCACAAAGTGGCCTGGCTTGACTTCAGGCTGGAGGCTGCCGGCGGCACATGGACCGATGATCCTTGTTACACCCAGTTTTTTCATGGCATAAAGGTTTGCTCTGTAGTTGATCATGTGAGGTGGCAGGCGATGGTCTTTGCCATGCCTCGGCAAAAAAGCAACTCTTTTATCGCCTATCGTAGCAATTGCTATTCTATCACTGGGTGCTCCATAAGGTGTGTCAACGGCTATTTCTTCCACGTCCTCTAAAAAGGAGTAAAAACCGGATCCTCCAAAGACTCCAATATCAGCTTTGTGTTTCAAGGTTAATCCCTCCTGTTTTTATTTTAGTTGAAACTCTGTGGTTCTTCTCCAAAACAGTTGGTTAAGAGTTAAAATAAAAAGCTAATATATCTAAACCCCTTCATCAACAGCCAGCCCAAGAATTTCTTCAACTGCAACGGTGTATATAAAAAATTGTGGTTTGTAATGTACTACAAGTTCTCCTATGTTCTGCTGTATGGTGTAGCTGGTCTTAAAATCCACGATTGCTGCTCTGCCTTTTTCTTTAATCAGTATTTCATCTACAACTCTTTCTACTTATTTTAAACCCTTTATAAACATAAGTAAAGGGGAGTTCACTCATTGTTTTCAGTATTTTTTACAGGATTTGAACAGGGGACTTGCTAAATAGTTTTTAATGTAGGGTTTCACCTCTTCATCCATCGTTTTTAAGATGTTTTCAGGGTTTCCGCTGCCGTTGATGTTCTTTATAATATTATGGACAATCACACCCTTTTCTACAGCAGAAATCACATCTGAAACCAGGTTTTTGAATACCTGCCGGGGGTCTGGAAGCTGTAGGAAAAAGTTCAGATAGAACATCCCGGGGCATCGGTTGTAGTGCAGGTATTGGGAAACGCTGAACTCCTCCAATTCTCTCTGTGGCTTTATGGGGTAAATCTGTTCAAAGATTGTGTTGCAGGGGGTGTGGGAGATCTTTTGTGCATAATTTCCTTTATTTTTTCACTGACATTCCTGCTTTCTGTAATTTTATTCAGCAGGGCTTCAGGGTTAAGCCTGACCTCTTGATTTCCCCGATCATAAACATAAGGGCACTGATGAATCCCGAAAACATGGAGACTTTTTGCAGCACCCTCAGTTTCCCCTGTTCCCTTAATACCCTTACTGCCTCTTCTACACACCTGAACCGGGTGAAGTCATCCATTTCCGTGATATGGATTCCTGCTGTATCCAGCACTTCCGTTACTATGTAATCAAAGGTTGTAATGCTGCCGGGTATAAGCCCTCTTATCCCGGTATCTTTCAAAAGCTCTTTTTTGATTTTCTGCAGCATGCCATGGGTTGGAACAACATACAGGAAATTCAGGGCATTGCCCTGTTTTATAAGGCTTCTGACTTTTTTCAGCAGCGGCTCCTTTGAGGCCCCTATGGGATTATAAAACACCTTTTTCATTCAACCAACACCTCATTTTGTTATTTCTTCAGGCACCTGAAAAATCCTTCCCGTTTTTAACATTAAAAAGGCCAGGAATTTACCTGGCCGCTGCTGCCAATATCCCAATCTTTTCTTTATTCATTGATTTTTTTATAAACCTTATCATATGGAAATTATCTCTTTTTTCATGAATAAAAATAAAAAAAAACCTGCAGTTTCAGGTAACCACAGGGTTTACCATAGCATTATTAACTTTTAAGAAGAATTCAGGTTTATATTATCACAGGAAAAACTAACGGCAGATAGAGTAATAGCAGCAGAACCAGTATCAATCCCAGCAAATAAGGTATGATGGCTTTTGTAATCTTTTCGATGGAAAGCCCCGTTATTGTGCTGGCAACATAAAGGTTTATTGCCACTGGAGGTGTTATCATTCCGATAGCCAACCCAACAACCATGACCAGACCGAAATGAACCAGGTTTACTCCAAGCTCATCAACAAGGGGCAAAAACACAGGAGTGAGTATTATCAAGGCAGAAGCTGTCTCCATAAATACACCGGCTATCAATACGATTACAGCAACCAAAAACAGGATCACATAGGGGTTGCTGGATAGGGCCAGGATCCCGCTGGCAATAGCTGTGGGAATGCTCCAGTTGGCCAGTATCCAGCTCAAAATACTTGAAGTCGCAATGATGAACATCACTACTGACATGGTCATGGCAGATCTGGTTATTATTTCAAAAACATCCTTCAGCTTCATGTCCCTGTAAATGAACAGTGAAACTATCAGGGAATAGTTCACCGCTATAACGGCAGCCTCAGAAGGGGTAAAGTATCCTGAAAATATACCTCCCAGGATGATTACAGGGGTTAAGATTCCCCAGATAGCTTCTTTAAAAGTATTCCATACGTTTCCAAAAGAAAACTCTGCTCCTCTGGGATAATTTCTTCTGTAAGCCTGGGTTATGGCTATGGCTATCAATACCAATCCCATAATAACACCGGGGATAAAACCGTTAAGGAAGAGGCGTGAAACCGACTGGTCGGCAATAACAGCATACAAAATCATGGGTACCGATGGAGGAATTACCACACCTATGGTACCGCTGGCCGCTATCAAAGCCGCGGAAGAAGCTTCATTATACCTCTTTTTTTTCAATTCCGGGACCAGCGTGGTTCCTACTGCTGCCGTTGTTGCTGCTCCTGAGCCTGATATGGCGGCAAAAAACATGCCTGCCAGCACAGCTACTATTGACAGCCCTCCTTTTAAAAAACCGAAAATGGCATCAGCAAACTCTACAAGCTTTTCAGACACTTTGCCTTTTGCCAGCAAATCCCCTGCCAGTATAAAAAAAGGCACTGCTACAAGGGGAAAACTGTCTGTGCCGGCAAACATCCTCTGCGCCATGATAACCAGAGGCATGCCTTCTTTGAAAAGGACTATAAAGGAAGCCAACCCAATGGCAATAGCCACAGGAATCCCCATCAACAGGAATACAAAAAAGGATACAAACAAAATCCAGGTCATTCTCCCCCACCCTCCTTATTTTTCAACAATTCTTCCAGGGCTGCAGTCAGTCCATGAATCAGCATTATAAAAAAACTGATAGGAATTCCAACATACACCCAGCGCATGGGCAGCCGGAGGGCAGGAGAAATTTGAAATATCTGAACGGTCATGAGCTTGATACCAAAATTAATGGAAATCACAAAAAAGACCAGTGACAGAACAATGCTTGATACCGTCACAATCTTTTTGAACCTGGAGGGAAAGGCATCAATGACAAAGGTTACCGAAATATGCATTCCCCTTTTGTAAGCCATGGTTGCTCCCAGAAACGTGCTCCACACTAAAAGATACCGGGATAACTCTTCCGTCCAGGTCAGGGATTCGAAAAAAACCCTGAAAATTATCTGCAAAGAGATAGAAACGATCATTCCCACTATGGTCAAAAACACTATTCTTTTAATCAACAGGTCCAGGCCATCGCTGAAGCGTCTAAAAAAATCTACTACCTGCATATCCATCCTTCCTTCTAAATTTTCATAAATCAGCCCTGGCATCCAGATGCTGAATGCAGGGCTGATATTATCTTTTAGGTAAACACTCTATTCAAGTTCTTTCTGGATTTTATTGAGATATTCACCAAACTTATCACCGTATTTATCATAAACAGGTTTAACAGCTTCTTTAAAAGGCTCAAGATCAGGTTGTATTATTTCCATTCCCCAGTTCTTGAGGTCTTCCAGTTGTTTCTGTTCATTTTCGGCATTAACCTTTCGTTCGTGCTCTGCTGCCTCCTGAGCAGCTTCAATAAACACCTGTTGTACATCCTCTGGTAGTTCCTTGAACTTCTTCAAGCTCATTACAAACAATGCGGGTGCATATGTATGTCTTGTCATGGAGAGATGTTTCTGGGTTTCGTGGAGTTTAAAGGAATGGATAACATTTACGGGATTTTCCTGACCATCGATAGTGCCCTGCTGCAAAGCAGTTAAGGCTTCCGTCCAGGCCATTGGGACAGTATTGGCACCGAGGGCTTTAAAGGTATCAATGTAAACGGGATTCTCCATTACCCTTATCTTCAATCCCTCTACATCTGCGGGAGTATGAACGGGTCTTTTGGAGTTGGTCAGGTTTCTGAATCCTCTTTCTGCATAGGCCAGTCCCTTCAGATTGACAGTTTCGAGTTTATCCAGCAGTAGCTCCCCTATGGGGCCATCCAGGATTTTATAGGCCTCTTCCCCGCTGCTGAATAAAAAGGGCATTTCAAAAACGGCTATTTCAGGCAGGAAGTTGGCAACAGGTCCATTGGTTATAACTCCCATGTCGATGGTAGCCATCTGCATTCCTTCCAACAGAGTTCTTTCATCACCCAAAGTTGCATTGGGAAATATTTCTATCTGAACCCTGTTGTTGGTCCTTTCCTCAACCAGTTCCTTAAACTTGACAGCGGCTATATGGAATCCATCCTTTTCATTGACCACATGGGCAAGACGAATTTTGATGGGTTCTTCAGCTGCAGCATCACCTGCTGGTTTGCTCTCTTCCTGTTTGCCGCCGCATCCCGCAAGGAAAGTTAAAAGCATCATAACACACAGAGTTAAGGCAATGGCTTTTTTCATTGTCAAATAATCCCCCTTTTTTAAATTTTTAATACTGCACCCGTGCTGGCAGATGTGACCAGCTTGCTGTAGCGGTCAAGATAGGTGTCTTCCAGTGCCTTTGATGGCGGTTTCTTCCAGTTGGCCAGCCTGTTGTTGATTTCCTCATCGGAAAGCTTCACATCGAGGCGTCTTGCGGGTATATCTATTTCAATTATGTCTCCATCTTTCAGTATGGCTATAGGCCCGCCTTCCGAAGCCTCGGGTGAAATGTGCCCGATACAGGGCCCCCTTGTGCCTCCTGAAAAACGCCCATCGGTCAACAGGGCCACGGATTTTTCCAGACCCATTCCCGTTAGGGCTGAAGTGGGGCTAAGCATTTCCTTCATACCGGGACCACCCTTCGGGCCCTCATAGCGGATTACCACCACATCCCCTTTCTTGATCTGCCTGTTCATTATAGCTTCAAAGGCATCCTCTTCAGAATCAAACACCCGTGCAGGACCCGTGTGCTGTTTCATTTCCTCTTCCACAGCCGACTGTTTGATCACAGCACCTTCGGGAGCCAGGTTGCCCCTTAAAACGGCTATCCCTCCTTCCCTGTTGTAGGGGTTCTCCAAGGGCCTGATTATTGATGAATCAAGCACCTCTGCTGTTGAAACATTCTGACCCAGAGTCTTACCTGTGATTGTAGGATTATCGGGATTTACCAGACCTGCCTTTATCAGCATGTTTAAGATGGCTGAGATTCCCCCTGCCTGGTCTAAATCTTCCATAGTGTGAGTTCCTGCAGGACTTATCTTCGTTATATTCGGCACGTTTTTGCTTATTTTATCGAATTCATCCAGGTCAAGTTCTATCCCGGCAGAATGAGCTATTGCCATTAAATGCAGGATGGTATTGGTAGAACCACCTATGGCCATATCAAGGGCAATGGCATTTTTAAAGGCTTCCAGAGTCAGGATATCCCTGGGTCGAAGGTTGTCCTTTACCAGTTCAACAATTCGCATCCCGGCCCGTTTTGCCAGCTGCTTTCTCCTGCCATAGGGGGCTGGTATTGTCCCATTACCGGGCAGTGCCATTCCAAGAGCTTCAGCAAGGCAGTTCATGGTGTTGGCAGTAAAGAGCCCTGCACAGCTTCCACAGGTGGGGCATGAAAAACGTTCAAGCTCTTTTAATTCATCTTCTGTTATCTTCCCATCAGTATATGCTCCAACCCCTTCAAAGGCTCCCCTGACAAGGTCCACCACTTTGCCTCTGTGTTTGCCGGCCAGCATGGGTCCACCGCTTACATAGATGGCAGGAATGTTGAGTCTGCCAGCTGCCATCAGCATGCCAGGCACAATTTTGTCACAGTTGCCTATCAGCACCAGCCCATCGAATTTGTGAGCAATGGTCATGGCTTCAATGGAATCAGCAATAAGTTCTCTACTGGCCAGGGGGTACTTCATTCCGCTGTGATTCATGGCTATTCCATCACATATCCCTATCACAGGAAATTCAATGGGAGTTCCTCCAGCGGCACTGACTCCCAGCTTTACTGCCTGAGCTATTTCATTCAAATGAAAATGACCTGGTATAATCTCGTTGTGAGCATTCACTACCCCTATCAAAGGTTTTTCAAGGTCCTCAGGAAGATAGCCCATGGCATAGAAAAGAGAACGATGAGGTGCTCTTGCTACTCCCTGAGTTATCTGTTTGCTGTTCATCGTCATCACTCCTAATAAGACCTGATGGTTGTTTTATATCTAGTCTACACCAATGAAGAATCCTCAGCAATAATCTTTAATGTCAATTGCTTGCGATTTTTTGCAATCAGGAATTGCAACTTTTTTGCTGATAAATACAAAATTTTTGTCATCCCTTCTGCAGAAGGCTTTTTCTGAAAGAGCTGGGAAGACAGCCGGTGTATTTTAAAAACACGGAACTAAAGTAACTGAGGTTGTCAAAACCCACCTTTTCTGAAACTTCTTTTAAACTCAGGTCCATGTTTGTGATATACTCCCGGGCTTTTTCTATCCTGACCCTGTTGACATATTCAACAAAATTGATTCCTATGTGTTTCTTAAACAGCCTGGAAAAATAATGGGGGCTGAGATTGATATGTTCCGCTACATCTTCAAGACCGATCTTCCTGCTGTAATTGTCTTCAATGTAAGCCCTGGCTTTAAGGATTATTTTTTCTCCGGGTGACAGACAGTGTGTGTCTAACAATGCCAGCACACGCAGCACAAAATCCTCCATGTGTGCTTTTAATGTTTCAGTCGAGTCACCAGCAAGCATCTGCTGCTGGCAATCCTGTTTCAATTTTTCCAGTTCAGCTAAATCAATTCCCAGGGAGGCAATGCTTCTTATTATCATTCCGGTAAGCTCTATGAAATACTTTTGGAGCTGGTCTGGAGTATAATCCTTTAGTTTTTCATGTTTCAGCAGCACCTCCAGCAGTTTCAGGGTTTTCTGCCGTTCTCCCAGCTTGATGGTCTCCATCAATTTTGACTCCAATTCTAAAATCCCCCTGGATATTCCGCTGCTGCAGTTTTTCACAGCATTTTTTTCCCGCAAGGCCTTCTTTAAAAAATGAATAAGTTCAGCGGGAGGAATGGGTTTTAACAGATATTCCGATACGCCCAGACGCAGGGCTTCCCGGGCATAATCAAACTCATCATAGGCAGTTAAAACCGCCATCTTTACTCCTGCAACACACCTGTTTATCAGACTGGCCGCTTTCAGCCCATCCATGCGCGGCATCCGTATATCCAGCAGCAGCACATCCGGCTTGAATTTTTTGGCTTTCTCAACAACTTCCAATCCATTTCCCGCTTCCTCAATCTTAACGGGAATGTTGTTTTCCCTGATGACAAACTTTATATACTCCCTTACAGTAGATTCATCATCAGCAATCAGCAGCTTAATCACCGAAATCATCCCTTTCATGGGTCGTTGGGATCATAAGCCCAACCCGTGTGCCTTTACCGTATTCACTTTCAATTTTAAAATCAAAATCACTGCCATAGTAATGGATTAAACGCTGTCTGAGGTTGTAAAGCCCCAATCCTGCATTCCTAAGGCTGCTTCCCCTATCCCCTTTTAAAATTCTTTTTAAAACCTTTTCTGGAATCCCCTGGCCGTTATCAGCAACTTCAAAGAACATGTATTTTCCCTTCAGGATACCAGTTATTCTAAGGATTCCCGGTTTTTCAGAGGGCTCAAAACCGCGAATAATGGCATTTTCTACCAGTGTCTGAAGGGTTAGAAAAGGTATCTTATAATCCTTCAACCTATCCGAAACATCAATGTGTGTTTCTACAATATTTTTGAACCGCTTTTTCTGTATAAGGATATAGTCTTCAATAAATTTCAGCTCATCCCTTACAGCAATCATCTCGGGGCTCTTTCTTAGGCTTGTCCTCAACAAATTCGCTAGGGCAAAGGTTGTTTCCGCTGCTTCTTTGGCTCCTTTCATGTAAGCCATCTGGCCTATGGTACTCAATGTATTGAACAGAAAATGAGGGCTTATCTGGGCCTGAATCAGCTTCATTTTGGTTTCGGAAAGGGTTCTCTCCAGTTTATTTCTTTCCTGAACTTCCTTCAGTATTTGAACGGTTTTATTGTGTAATTCCCTGTGGACCAGGTTATTGATGCCCATTTCCACTATAAAGTTGTTTATTGTTTTCAGGGTTTCAATCACGGCATACAAACGTCCCTTTGTAACTCTGGTGATGTTTAGATACTCCTTAATTATCTGATCATCATCCCTGTGACCGTCCGTCTTCATCTGTCTAAGGGTTTTTGGGGAAGGCTCATTCAGGATCACGGGCCCACAGAAAATGCTGCCGATGTAACGGTTTGAAAAATATATGGGGGCTGAAACACTGACGAGATTGTAACAGCACGGGATTATTGTAGAATTTCGCTGTGGTGGAGTGTGGTTTTCATCAAGAAGGCAGTGTTTACCCTTCTGCCACTGTAGCCTGCAGAAAACCGGGATGTTGCTGGGTTCTGTCAGTATTTTTCCTTCCCTGTTTTTTATTACAATGGCCAGGTCAACGGCTTTGGAAAATTTATCCTGTATGTCCTGCAGCACCTGAATGTCTATTATATCCTTCAAATTGTTAACATCATAATTTTCGGTAAAATCTATTTGGGGCAGTATTTTGCTGTAGTTTAAGCTGTTTATGTTGTAGACGATTATCATTTCCAAAAGCTCATCCCCCAGATTTCTCACCGAATGTTTCGCATAGGGAGGAATGTGGTAAACCGTTCCGGGCAGGAGGGGGTAAGAATGCCCATCTATATTGTGTTCTCCTTTACCCGAAATGGTATAAAGGATCTGCTCATCTCCGGTGTGCAGGTGATTTTCCTGTTTTTTGTGGGGGAAAAAGGTTACATGCCCCACAACCAATTTGCCTTTTTCCAAATCTTCCGGCTCGTGAAGCCACCTTACATATCCCCATTCAAAACTCTGTTTTACAGGGGATAACACACTGGCATTTCTTTTGTTTAGGTTCTTCAAACATGATCCCACCTTGCTAAAAAATCGGCTTTTGTTATTCCTTATATTCAATTTATGTCCTGAAAATCCTTCTTAATATCACCAGGCTCCTGGAGTTTCCAACTTTTGCAATCACTGCTTATCAGACCTGACACCAGTATGGTGATAAGGCAAAAACCCTCCGGCCGGTTGCACATCCTTTCTTAACCCGATAAAATAATAGGCGTAAGTTAGTGGTCCAGTGGATTTACGCTAACTTTTATGATTATTCAATAACTTAACACCCGGCACCAAGTTCTCGAATACTCAAATAAATTTGTAGGGGGAATACACATGAAAAAAAGCTATAACAAATGGTTCCTCACAAAGGTCAAACGAGCCATAAGGGATTTCGATATGATACACGACGGGGATAAGGTGGCTGTAAGTGTCTCTGGAGGCAAAGACAGCACAACCCTGCTTTATGTCTTGGACATCTTGAGAAAATACTCCCATCTTGCGTTTGACATCCATGCCATAACCATCGATATGGGATGGGGAACGGATTTTACTCCCCTCATAGAGTTCTGCAAAGCCAGGGATATACCTCTCCACATAGAGAAAACGGATATCAGCAAAATAGTGTTCCAGCACCGGAAGGAAAAGAATCCGTGTTCCCTCTGCGCCAAAATGCGCCATGGTGCCGTGAACACCATCGCAAAAAAACTGGGGTGTGTCTCCGTTGCCCTGGGCCATCATGCCGATGATGCCATTGAAACCCTGCTGATGAACATGATGCTGACGGCACGAATGGGCTGCTTCATGCCTAAGACTTATCTGAACAGAAAGGACATATACCTCATCAGGCCCATGATCTATGTTTTTGAAAGCACTACCAGCAGCATAGCCAGAACGGAAAACCTCCCCGTGCTGGAAAGCAGATGTCCTGCCAGTGGTGCAACAAAAAGGCAGGAAATCAAGGAATTGATCGATTACATGGAAAAAATACATCCTCAGGCCAGACAAAAGCTGCTGGCCTCAATGAACAATGTTGATCTTCAGGGTTTGTGGATGCTGGCCAAAAGAGATTGATTTAAACCCTTTTCTAAAAAAATTTTGCTATTGAACACATTGGACCTGCAGCTTTACCTGCTTGATGCTGGTCGGAGGTTGTTCCATTATCAGTTCAAAGGGAACCCTTTCTCCCGGTGACGCTGTAGAAATGCATGTGGAACCCACGAGAATCACCTGCTCCCTGTTATTGTAAAAGGTTGTCACAATCTTAACATTCTGCATGGTTTTTGGGGTACTATTGACAACTTCTCCCGTGACACACATCACTCCATAGAAATCCGCTTCAATTTTATAATCCACAACTTTAACACCTGTTACCGGTTTTGCTGTGGTATCCTCCCATTCCACATTAAGGTTGTATTTTGCTGTATTCGCTATTTTACTGCCGCTGAATACCACATCAAAGGGGGAAGTTTCACCAGGAGGTATGATTTCCATCAACGTATTGGAAAAGTTTTTCGCCAGAACTTTTCCTTCCTCATTCATCAACTCCACCAGAATCCTGACTGAACCGGCATTTTTAATCCCTACATTCCTTATTTCTCCAACTATATGGAGATTGCCTCTTTTATCAATGTAGTCGTTGCTGCTTTCTATCTCAATTTTGGATTTTTTCACACTGCTTTTTGAATCTCCTTTTAGGCCACATCCAGAAAGGATTATGACAAACAACATTCCAATCAGCAACACGGATACAGCTTTATTGCAGACCCTTAACACCTTTCCCCACTCCTTAATGCGAGTTATCCTAAACTTAAACTTTTGTTGTTTTTTTAAATTCGATAGGTTTATCTATTTTCCTTTTATGTTTTTAAAACAAGATTGTATGGTATAATATAACAGAAAGAAAGAATCTAAACTTTGGCTGCAGCTGATTTCAATATAATAAACTTAAAAAGGAATAATGGTTCTTCTCCAAAACAGTTGGTTAAGGGTTAAGCTAAT
>DFNM01000033.1:5684-5885 GCA_002376045.1 Firmicutes bacterium UBA3567 | reverse complement strand
CTTGCAGCTTCTCTTAGAGACAGTCCGAGGCTTATGTAAAGGTTTGCCGCTTGAGATATGACAAAAGGGCCAAAGCGTGAGTTAGCAAGATTAACCGAAGGTTTAGCAGGTTTAGAGCATTCCAGTTTATCGGGTTCGAAGTCATAAGCTCTGAAGCGATACCTTTCGCCCTGTTTGATCCATTTAGGGCAGTTATCATTG
>DFNM01000033.1:0-5356 GCA_002376045.1 Firmicutes bacterium UBA3567 | reverse complement strand
GTTATCATTGCGGCACTTAAAGGATGAAAGCTTTTTCTTCGACACAATTCTTTACATTGGATGTCTAATCCTGTATTTCCCGGGAAATAATTATCGTTTGGTGTTTTGTTTCCCTTAAACAGCGGGCACAAGTGTTGAAGCATGGGGAATGATGTATAACGTGTGTTCTTCACCAACCATCTCACTGGCTGTGCTGTAAGCCTGCGCCAGGTCTTTTGCTGGAATAAAACCCATTTTTTTCACCAGAGAATCTTCCAGTTCTGAAATCAACACAATCCTTTTGCCTTCAGCCAGTATTCTAGCCGTCAGGTATGCTGCTCCCCGGGCAATAGTAAAATCTTCTCTGAGAATTTCCTCTTTTTCTTTTAGAGTTTCATGCTCCGCAAGAATTTCATAAAACTGCGGGTTCCCTACACCTTCATTACATCGAGCCAGAAGTATAAATATCCCGCCTTCTTTAGCGGCTGCTGCTGAATTCTCTATAGCCTTGCTTGCTTGATACAGATTTATATCTTTTGGAAAGCCTCCACAGGATGCTATAACAACATCAGCTTTTTGGTCAAGCTTTTTGCTGTAATGGTTTTTAACAAAACGGCATCCTTCCTGGTGGGCAGTTATGTAATGCCCGGCAAAAACCCTGCCAATTTCACCATCATCATTAATAACAACGTTTATTAAAAAATCAGGGAGCACTTTCTCTGCAATCTCAATCATGTCAAGGGACATGGGATTGCGGTCCATTTTACCCAGACCTACATCTTCATGTAATCCTCCATGTTTTTCGAGCTTAAGGATCAATTTATGGTTTTGCTGAATTGTTTTTTCCCCACACACTCCCGGGCAGATGCTTTTTCGTCCTCCACCAAAGCCAGCCATAGAGTGGTAAACTATTCCTCCTGTCAATATAATTCGGTCTGCTTCGTAAACTTCTTTGTTTATATAAATGGGAGTCTTTCGACTGGTTTCTCCCAGATAAACCATTTCCGATTTTTTGCAGTCATGATCAACAATTTTTATTCTCTCGACAATATCCCTACCCAGCATTTTTATAAATTCATCTTTTGTGTGACACCGGTGAGTACCGGTAGCAGTAATTATGGTTATATCTTTATCTGGTATGCCATTCTGATTTAAATACTTTACAACAGCAGGTATCATCACATCATTTCTTACACTTCTTGTAATATCACTTATGATTAAAACAACTTTCTCTCCTGGTTTAATCAAATACTTTAACGGCTTTGAAGCTATGGGATTATCCAGGCACTTCATGATTTCCACTTCTGGCCGGGATATGGGAGGGATTTTTTTGTTTTCAAGGATTGCTAACAGCCTGTTCACCTCTATTTCCAGTTCCTGTATTTCCTTGCCCCATTTCAGCCTGATATTCCTTTTGCCCAAAATCTATTCCCCCCTACATATCAGTTTGATGTGTTTAAATTGTTATTATTATAACACATATTACACAACTTGCAGCATCATTTAATTTAAATTCAAGGCACCTCTAATGGTTAAGGCCGGCCTCTTAGGATTAATGAATAATGCTGAATTGACGGGATGGTCATTATAAAATTAAACACAAAAAAAGTGATACACCTGAAGTTGGCACATCACTTTGCTACGGATTTCAGATAATCTCCATTTACTCTGTAGATATCCGCACCTATGTTTCTAAGTTTTGCATCGATTTGCTGGTATCCTCTATCAATATGGTAAACATCAAAGATTTCTGTCTGACCTTCTGCTGTCAGAGCCGCTATGAGCAGGGCTGCTCCTGCCCGCAAATCTGTTGCCCTAACAGGTGCACCGGAAAGGCATTCTACTCCTTCAATTATGGCAGACCTGCCTTCCACCTTTATATTGGCACCCATTCGCTTCAGTTCATCCACATGTTTAAAGCGGCTCTCCCATACCGTCTCCGTAACGATACTTGTTCCATTGGCTATGGAGAGGAACGCCGTTATGGGTTGCTGTAGGTCTGTGGGGAATCCTGGATATGGCAGGGTTTTTATATTCACGTTTTTGGGTTTCTGTACTCCTCTAACCCTTATATAGTCGCCATCCTCTTCTATTTTCATTCCGGCTTCCCTCAGTTTTGCGGAAACAGGATCCAGGTGTTTGGGAATTACGTTTTCAATTACCACATCTCCCCCTGTTGCCGCTGCTGCTATCATGTATGTACCCGCTTCTATCTGATCCGGTATAACCATGTGGGTACATCCCTTAAGCCTATCAACGCCCTGAATCTTTATTACATCGGTACCTGCACCTTTAACTCTCGCCCCCATAGCATTCAGAAAGTTTGCCACATCCACTATGTGTGGTTCTTTTGCGGCGTTTTCAATGATGGTCTGACCTTCTGCTAAAGTTGCCGCAAGCATTATGTTCATAGTTGCTCCCACACTCACAACATCCAGGTATATCTGAGCACCTTTTAGTTTGCTGGCTTTGGCTTTTATCATTCCGTGTTCTAGTTCGATTTTGGCACCAAGGGCTTCAAAACCTTTTATGTGTTGATCAATAGGGCGAGAACCGATATCACATCCTCCCGGTAAGGATACCTGAGCTTCTCCATACTTGGCCAGAAGCACCCCCAGCAAATAATATGATGCCCTTAATTTTTTGATCAATTCATAGGGTGGATTCAATGGGTCTTTTATTTTTGGGTCTATTTCCATAATCCCTTTATGATGGTTAAACTCAACCTTTGCCCCCAGGCTTCTCAATATGGCTCCATATCGATATACATCACTTATCAATGGTAGATTCTCTATTTTCACTTTGCTGTTAGCGAGGAGTGCTGCCGGTATCACGGCAACAGCAGCGTTTTTTGCACCGCTTATTCTCACTTTACCATGTAATCTGTTCTGTCCGGTAATTACTAACTTATCCAATTTCCTTCCTCCTACCCCAAGTGTAGCATACATATTTTTATTCTCTAAAATCCCTTTTTTTCCTGCAACGATCAAAGATTTATGTGGTTGACAATTTATGGTTGTTTGTCTTGTATTACTGTTCCAGCTCACCGGTGTATCCGTTTATGTAGTAGCATTCTTTTTGCCGGGTGGTGATGCGCCAAACCGGAACCGCCTGCCAGCTTTCAGCATTGTAGTAACGAGAATAATACCCTAAATCTATTCCCGTAATCGTCAGAACACCTTCCTGATGTTCCAAAACATCCACCATTTTTAAAAGGGCATGGATTGGAGAAATGAGTTTTTTTGAGGGGCCCGAGTAGCCCTTCACCTTTAACCAGCTGGAATAATAGCTCTTCACACCCGATTCAGTAACAAGCACATCGATATAACCGCTGGCCAGAAAATAATTTTTGTATTGCTGCACATACTCCACAAGAAAACTGTTGCTCTGGTCATAATAGAATATCCTGTCGAATTTGGCATCATCGGGAATCCCGCCGTGGTTTTGCATGAACTCTTCCGCTATTTCTTTTGCTTTTTGGGGAGTTAAATTCCTGTATCTTTTCTCCTCCTGTTCATTATTGAAGTAGGAAATTATACCGTTGTTCATGACAATAAGTTGTTCTTTACCGTAAAAAAAGGATACACCATCTTCAGTTTTTTCCTGTTTTAGGTTTTCGGTATTAAAGAATTTTTGGGCTGCTTTCTGGGGGTCTATAACCTGGTGGCCTACAGTCAAAAAAGGCATAGCAGGAACTTTCCCTGGTATATCGCACTCAACGCTGATCCCATAGGATTCAAGTATACTCACGGCTTGATTTATTTCTTCCTGGGGAATGATTGTGGTCTTAAAACCTCCATAGGTTTTCACCAACAGGTTAACACCCAAAACCATATTCACTATTGCAAAAGCTGTAATAAGGATAGTCTTTGCTCTGCTCCAATCCATAAAATGTGCCTCCTAGCCACTTGCTGCTACAACATTACATGTTGTTGCATCTACCAGCACTTCCAATTCCCCGAATTCAAAAACCCAGATGGGTTTCAGCTTTTCATTGGATTCATTGAAATAGTAGGCAAGGTAGACGTCCTTCAAAGTAGTTTCTTCTTTTAACCCAATAAACATTTCTAAATTTCCAAGCACTGTTTCGAAGGCTTCAGCAGGAGTATAGAGCTCTTCATAATACTCTTTAAAACCTTTTACGGGCCATTTCATTATATGAAAATAGTTTTTTACTTCATTTTGCGATACCGTGACCTGGATTGGGTCTTGTTTGCCTTTGATTTTGAGGCCATTAAACTTTAAGCTGTAAACAAACTTGTAGTTGTAGCCATCGGGGGTCTCTTCTTTCTTTATATCCGTAAGGCATATTTCCTTGGCCCAACCGTTGTGCTGTTTTAAAAACTTTCCGCTCAGCTTAAATGCCCTAACAAGGTTTTGTTCAACAAACTCATCCCCCGTAATGGCTGAGCTGTATTCAACGGTTCCATCTGAATAAAGCCGCAGGCCCTTTTGGCCATCGGTATAAATCAATGCACCATCTTTTTCCTCAATCTTCCTGACAATGGACATGTTTTCGAAAAACAGGGCTGCAAATTCGCTGGGTTCAACCCTATCACCTTTCAATAAAACCTCTGGAATCCTGGGTTGTTCAGCAGGCACATAAATACCAGGCTGAATCAAAATATCAAACTGTGTTTGCGGAGCAAAAGTCACGTATATGGGAAGGTCCAGGCGCTCTACGTTCAATATAAGCTGTTCAACTTTCTTAATAACCCCATTATCCAGTCTCAAAGCGTAAATCCTGTCTTCTGCGTCTTTAAAAAGCATGCTTTTTGCTTTTGGTGAAATCAAAACCCTTATGGGTTTAATATCAACCCCTTCCCACTGGGTATTATCATTTAAAATTTGCGCCCAGAAATTCATGGAAAATCCGAAATTGAAAATTATTTCGATACTACTGCTTCTGACAGCTCTGAACCACTGATTCTCTTCCACCTCGATGAGCTCGGAGCGTTTTGCGGCCGTAATGTTTTTAAAAAGGTTCTGAACATACAGCCATGTCTGGCTGTAAAGCTCCTGGGAACTATTCAAAACAGTGTGCTTATCTGGCCTGAAATGAACAACAATTCGATCAGGGCTCAATGCTCCCACAAGCTGAATTTTTGGAGGATAATCTCCTTCTCCAGGGGGGTGAACAGCAACGTTTCCTGGAGAAGGTATTTCAAACCATAGCTTATATGTTAAAAACATGCTTAAAAATACCAGGCCTGTTAAAACCCATGTCTTTATAATCTCTCTGTCCATATCTCCGCACCTTTCATCTTACCAGAAAGTATTGTTGTAAAAGTTGGTTCTTGTCCATTCTAGTTGAATTTAATACTTTCCAAAACTAATCCGGTCAATAGTTGAATCATTATAGCTTTCTCCTGGGTTC
>DFNM01000035.1 GCA_002376045.1 Firmicutes bacterium UBA3567 | reverse complement strand
TAAAATGGAGAAGAACCTTTTTAATATGCTTTCAAAAACTTGTTTAAACTTAGTCTTCTGGCAATCCGAATCCATATTTGTTAAATATCTTCTTTCCCTGCTCCCCAATAATATAATTGTAAAGCAGTCTCACTTTTTGATTTGCTTCCCTTCCTTTAAGCAGCACCGCCCAGTACCTAGCATCAACATTATATTCCTCGGGTATGTATAATGTCTTAACCTTATCTTTTACATCAGGTGTAACATCCGAAAGGTACACAAATCCAGCATCCGCTTCCCCCAGCACGACTTTTGTCACTACATGTTTAACATTATTTTCTTTTGAAACGACATTTTCTAAAACCTTCTCTTTATAATCTTTTCCATATTTGCCTTCGAGTTTTTCAAGGCACTGTAATGTGTAACCACCAACAGGCACGTTCTCGTGGGCTATTACCAGTTTGCATCTATCAGCCAAATGTTTAAGTTCATTTATGTTGGCAGGATTATCCTTTGGAACTACAACCACCAATGAATTTGAAAGAAATTCTTTTCCTGAGACAATAAAACCTTCTTCCTTAAGCCTATCATAATGTTCTTTGTTTGCAGATAGAAAAATATCAGCCAACGCCCCTTGTTCAATCTGCACTCTCAAACGACTTGTAGCTGCTAAGTTCAACTGAACTTTTATACCGGGGTAATTTTTTTCAAATTCATTCTTTAATTCCTTAATACTTTCAGTCAAAGAGGCAGCAGCAAAAATTGTAATTTCTTGTTCTCCTTTAGAAATATTAGATTTATAAATACCATTTTTATCGGTTTCATTGCTACAGCCACTTAAAAGGAAAAATAATGCTATCAGAATTACAATTGTGATATGTCGTTTATTAATTTTCATTTGCAAAAT
This sequence comes from Firmicutes bacterium UBA3567, assembly GCA_002376045.1. GTDB lineage: Bacteria > Bacillota > Thermosediminibacteria > Koleobacterales > UBA3567 > UBA3567. The sequence continues at coordinate 17,514 of DFNM01000035.1, read as the reverse complement.
CCCTTCCCTTTTTAAAGACTTGCCACTCCTTCAATTACCGCTGTACTATTTCTGTAGGTTCCTAAAACTGTAATACAGTTTTTTTTCAATGAAACTCTAATTTTCTGTCCCACTTGGATGTTATGTTTTTTAACCACATAATTGGGAAGAAGCATTTCCAGGGTTAATCCATTTTTGATCAACTGGAGAGTAAGTTTACAATTTTCTATCCCGTATTTTTTACTCATTATATAGCAAGAAAAAACGTTTTCCTTCCTTTGATTTCCTTCAGCGATATCATGTTTTACAAGCCGTATATCTCCGGGTCTGATGGCTAGTGTAACGTTTCGACCGGAAATATTAAAGTATCTAGGTGTTTTCAACATGATACCAGATGCATTAACTATGGCTCCCTCGGGAGTAATTGATACCACCTTCCCGGGAATAATGTTTGTCATTCCCACAAAACGTGCCACTTTTGAATTTATAGGATATCTAAAAACTTCCTTTCGTAAACCAAACTGGAGAAAAACTCCTTCGTCCATAACTGCAACCCTATCACCCAGGGTATAAGCCTCATCTAGGTCATGAGTAACAAATATTATCGGTATCTGAAATTCTGCTTTTATCTTAAGTAATAATTCTCTAAGCTTTATTTTTTTTATGTTATCAAGGGCGCTAAATGGTTCATCTAATAGTAAAATTTTGGGATTTATCATTAATGCCCTTGCCAAAGCTACTCTCTGTTGCTGCCCTCCAGAAATTTTACCAGGTTTTTTATTTAAAAGATAATCAATATCCATAAATTTTGAAATTTTGTTAATTTTAGACTTGTTTATTTTATCTTTAACACCATACAGGATGTTTTGTTCAACAGTTAAATGGGGAAAAAGATTGCTGTTCTGTTGAATATAACCAATTCTCCTCTTATGGACCGGAACATTTACTTTTCCCTGTCGATAAAAAAAATCGCCGTTAAACTGAATTTCACCGCCATCAGGAGAAACCACTCCTGCAATCAAATTTAAAAGTGTAGATTTTCCACATCCAGAGGGGCCCAAAACAGCAACTAGCTCTCCCTTCCTCTGGGAAAAACAAACCTTTAATTTGAAATCACCCCAGTTTTTTCTAACATTAACTTTGAGCATCAAACTTCCTCCCATCTTTTACCTCCAATGAATTTCAGTGTAGTTAAAATTATAAAAGAAACTAATATCAAGATAAGGGCAATTGTTAGAGAAAGATTCATGTCCCGCTCCATGGCGGTATAGATGGCCAGGGTTAGTGTTTGAGTTTTACCCGGTAAATTGCCGGCTAACATTATGGTGGCCCCAAATTCTGCCAACGCTCTAGCCCATGCCAAAACAATTCCCGTTAGAATTGAATTCCATGACAAGGGAAGGGTTATTTTTATAAAAGTCTGCCATGGTGTATCCCCTAAGGTTGCGGCAGTTATTTCCAAATTTCTATCCACTCCTTGAAATCCACTTTTTGCAGACTTTATAAAAATTGGTGCTGCCACAAAAACCTGCGCTATAACAACTGCAGTAAAGGTAAAAGGAATTTGTATACCTACCCTATAAAGGTATTGTCCAATAGGACCGTTTCTCCCAAATGTAATTAAAAGCAACAACCCCGCAACTGCAGGAGGAAGCACAAGGGGTAGCTCAAAGACCGTATCAAGAACCTGCTTACCGGGAAAACAATACCGGGCCATAAAATATGAAGCGGGAAGACCTAAAACCACTATAATTATTATTGAAATGAAACTACTCTTTAAACTGATGAGAAGTGCTTGCACAACAAGTGTATCCCCTAACAATGACACTACATAGGACCATGGACCTGAGACAAGGGCTATTATCGGACTAAAAAGGAAAAGAGCACATACCATATAACAAAAAAACACAATTCCCTTCATTGGAACACCTTGCTTTCACTTATTACCTTAAAATTTATTTATAAGTTTGGTTCTATCATTAATTAGCGTCCTTTTCCAAAACTACACCTGGGATAATTACAGTTCTCACATTCCAAACAAAGGCCACCGTGGCCATAAGAAGCTATATCTTCTGGTGTAATTTTATCCCCTACGAGTACCCTTGGTAATACCAGATCAAAAACTGTTGTTTTGAAATACATCACACATCCTGGCAAACCTAAAATCGGGATGTTGTCTCTGTACGCAAGTAAAAACATTGAACCAGGAAGAACCGGTGCTCCATATGAGATTATTTTTGCTCCTACTTTTTTTATACCAGTAGGAGTAACATCATCAGGATCCACAGACATCCCTCCTGTACAAATAATCATTTGAGCACCTTTATTAATTAATTCCTTTATAGAATTGGCTATTTTTTTACTGTTATCTGGAACAATTCTTTCTTCAACAATTTCACAACTGTAATCAGCTAATTTCTTCCTTACTACTGGCCCAAAACCATCTTTTATCCTGCTGTAATAAACTTCATTTCCCGTGATCACTAAACCTACTTTAATTTTTCTAAACGGCAATATCCATACCACATTTTGCCCTTCAGCCAGATTTTCAGCTTCTTTGATTTTATCTTCTTTTATAATCAAGGGAATAACCCTTGTCCCTGCAACCTTCTGCCCTTTTTCTACTGGAAAGTTGTTATGCCTGGTTACAAGAATTATCTCTCCCAGTGAATTAAGCTTAATTAGTAGTTCTGTATTGATTTTTAATAAACCTGAATAATCTGCTATTAAGTTTATCTTTCCTTCCTTTACTTCACTTAAGGAAATCCCCCACCCTGCAGCCAGTTTTGCCAGACGTTCTGCTGCTTCGTTTTCATGTAAATATCCCTCTTTTTTCTCCCAAACATAAACATGGTCTTTTCCCAGAGAAAGGAGCACCGGTATATCTTCTTCAGTGATTATGTGACCTTTTTTGAAAGCCCGACCTTTAAATTCCCCGGGTATAATTTGGGTTATATCATGACACAATATGGAACCCACAGCTTCAGCAACCGGTATTTTTTTCATTTTCATGGTTCAACCCCCTTCTATAATCGGTAATTGTCCTCTGACTCACAGACTTTTATTCTTCTCAGTTTTAATTTCAAAAAAACTTTTCTTCCTACAGACAAATCCATACCTTCGTATATCTGATATGGAATTTCAGCTGTTATGTTGTTATGCTTTACTTTTATGGTCAACCTAACTGCCTCATTATTATAATTAATATCCGTAATAATTCCTTTAAACTGGTTAACACCAGCTCCTGGTGGTTCAGCATCAGAAACATAAACATCTCTAGGGAGCAAAGCGATTCTTCTAATTGAATTTCCATCATGAGGAACAATTATGTTTAACCCCCCACAGGTAACCTCCATTACCCCATTCCCTAGATCTTTACATTTTTCACAAATGAAAATATTCGGTTTCCCAATTAAATTAGAAATTTTTTCATTTGCAGGATTAAAAAAAATCTCTTCGGGTGTCCCTACCTGTTCTACACGACCATTATTAATTACAGCAATTCTATCGGCCATTTCCTCTGCTTCTTCTAAATTATGGGTTACATATACAGTAGTAATTTTTAGCTTTCTTTGAAGCTGCTTAAGCTCAGTTCTTAAATATTTGGTGGTTCGTAAATCAAGATTATTCATAGGTTCATCCAACAACAAAACTTCGGGAGATGGTGCCAGTGCTCTGGCCAAAACAACTCGCCGTTTTTCGCCACCGCTTAAATGCCTGGGATAACGGGATGCAAGGTGTTCTATTTTCATCATTTTCAGCAGTTCCTTTACCCTAGTTTCAATCTGTGCCTGCGACTGCCCCCGGACTTTTAACCCATAAGCTATATTTGAAAAAACATCAAGGTGTGGAAACAGAATTAAATTCTGAAAAACATAACCTATACCTCTTTCAGGGGCAGGAATTTTATCCACGCAGACATTATCAAAATATACTTTCCCCTCATATTCAACCAGACCGGCGATAACATTGAGCAGTGTGGTTTTTCCTGCACCATTTGGTCCAAATAAAACCAATAACTCCCTGTCAAATACCTGCAAATTCACATTCTGGCAGATATAATTGCTTACATTTTTTAGTTTTATTAATGGCATACCTTACCTCCACCGTCCGGTTATCTTATTTTCTAGATAAATGAAAAATTTTTCAAAAGAAAAACACATTACCGATAATATTATCAGGCAAACTATAATAATATCTATCCGAATCAAGTTTTCGGCTTTCATCAGCAAAGCCCCGATTCCGGTTGGAATGGCCACCATCTCGGCGGCTATTATTACCCGCCATGCCATTCCCGCTTCTAACCTCAATCCGGTAAAAATATTAGGCAACGCCAGTGGTATAACTACAGTAGTCAAAATCACCATATCTGAAGCCCCCAGGGTTCTGGCCGTTTGAATATAATCCCTGTCTACATTTTTGATACCGGTAACCGTATTATAGAGAATAGGAAAAAAGGAGCAAATAAATACTATAATATAGGAAGTAGTTCACTGATTCCAAACCACCCCAAGGAAAATAAAAACTAGAAACCCTATTAAACAAAAAACAAATATTTTTCTCTGCATATCTGTTACCTCCTTCTACCTGTGTGGAGATCTTTACCTCTAATGTCCACAATAACAGTAACGTTCGTATCCTTTTAATTTAGCAATGCCGGAAATGGTAACTCCATAAAACACCACCGGTTTTTCCGTTAGTATTGAATGAAAGGTGTTATTCACTACGGTAGTACCGGTTGCTAGTACTATATCACCCCATGAAACAACTTCTTGCGTACGGGCAGCATCTTCGATTATTACACCGCATTTTCGTTTATCAATATTATCAGGGTCTAAATCAGTTACTCTAATGGGGAAGTGTTGTGCTAGACTTTCTACCATTGCCGGCTGCAATCCAATAAAGGCAATCCGCGGCCTCCCGAAACGGCGCTGGATGTATTTTACAAGTTGCTTGGCACATTCCTGTGGTTCCTTATCCTTGCAGTGTACTGTGCGGTCAACCTGTTTTAAATATCTCATTACAGCATTAAGGGTAGCTATAAAAACAGCTCTTTCAAAATTGTTTACCAAGGAAAGATTAAGGACTTCATCAAGGCTGCCACTGAAATTACCCGGCATATCTGTGTACGATTGCCCTCGAGCATTTAAAAAGTTTGCCTCCATCATTACTTCCTTACCTTTTAGTAGCGGGAAATCTTTACGCTCAGGATTTCCGATAGCTTCCTCAGGTGAAAGCCACTTGGTTGAAATTTTTATCTTTTCCCTTTTTAACTCGTTTTGTTCTATTAAATCATTAAACTTCTCCCTTATCTCTTCATAAAAATCCATTCCTACCCCTCCTATTTTGGGAGATTTTTTATGCTTAAGGATATTGATTGATACTATTCAAGTTGGGTATTAAAACTTTTAGGTGATTTATAGCTATATAAGCTATATACCCTCCTATACCTCCAGAAACTCCTGCAATTAACGCGGCAACAGATAAACCCAGAGGAGGTACTTTTAAAAACAGTACTGCCATTGTCACTGCTTCTGTTATATTCGCTATAGCACCACCCAATATCATGCATTTTCTGCAACACCCATTATGCCTTATAATCATATATAAGGCATCTACTGCTAATCCAGGTGGAAAGAAGGTTATTATTTTAATTGTAGGAAAACTGGAGAGATACAAACTTAACATGGCTACACCAAATTCTTCAAAGGTCTCTGTAACGGGCATCCACTTTTTTACCAACAATGTGGCCTATTAGTCTTTTCCTTTTGTCAGGAATATGTTCTAAATAATAAATAATTGGTAGGTTCTATGTAGAATCCTTTAGGTTTTTTGCCCGAAAGATACGGCAGCGTATAAAATCCCGTAATCTGCCTTTTATCTAAATTCAGTTTCTGGATTATCGAATTTATAACTGTAGTTTTCCCAATATTTATTTCCCCTGTTAAAAATATGTTTTTCATGAATAAGCTCCTGCCCTGGTTTGATATCAGTTTGAGTGTTATACTTTTATAAGTATAACGATTTTATAAAAAAAACTAATACTCCCCAAAAAATTCTTTAAACAATGTATCGAGCATCTTATCAGCCCTTCGCCTGAATGATTCAAATTTATCCATAAAGATCTCTAGCTTCCCGGGTAAGTTTTGAACCACCTCCATGTTTTCCACCCACTTTTCTCTTTAAAAGCTTAAATCCAGCCTCTTTTCAGAGGTTTTAATAGGATTCCACGCTTGGGAATAAAACATCTTAATTTCCTCAGCAACTTTAAGCAATGAACAGTTCTTTTCTACTCGACGAATATTTCTAGGGGACCATTACCAAAAGCTTTACCGTTTTCATCAAGCCAGATTTTGTATTTTAACTTCAATGGAATCACTCAAACCATCTTTTGCAAATTTTTTTAATTTTATAATATTTTTATCTAATATTCTACACTTTTGAAGAAAATACCTTTATAAAGAATTCACAAAATTTTTAACTATTATTACCATATACTCTACAAAGAGTGAGGTTTGAAAAATTTCGGTGCTACACTTTTTTTGTTCCCCTAACCATCATTTTTGGTGCATTTTTATCACTAAATAATTTTAATTCCCCAGCCAAACTGGTAAACAAATATCATTTAGAGTTCTCTCACCTGTCTGCAGCCTAAACTGTTATACTTATAAAAGTATAACGGTGTCATAATAAGCTACTTCTTTTGAAAAAACTCATCAAACACGCTGTTAAGGACTTCATCGGCTTTTTCCCTGAAAAGCTCGAACCTTTCCATAAGGTCCCTGGCTTCCTGTGTGAGCTCTGAACCACCTCCGTGTTCACCACCCACTTTTCTTTTCAACAGCTTAAACCCCAGCCTTCTTTCAAGTGTTTTTATAAGATTCCAGGCCTGGGAATACGACATCCCAATCTCCTCTGCTGCTTTACGCAGTGAACCTCCTTTTTCCACACGGCGCAGTATGTCTAAGGGGCCATCACCAAAGGCCTTGCCATTTCTATCCAGCCAGATTTTGTACTTCAATTTAAATTGACTCAGACTCATCACAAACCACCTTGAAATAAGAAACTCTTTTAGAATATTTCTACAGCACATTGTGGAATCCCTTTGTGTATTATTTATAAAATTCATAATTATTGTCATCATATTATTTACAAAAATCTTCTAAAAATATCGAATCAAAAAAAGGGGGTCTATTGCTTCCAACATAATTGCCGCAATAGACCCATACGGGTTGTGGCTACCTTTCAGACAACAGTTTCCCTCCAACACCGACATTTTCAGGATCATTTTCTTTAATAAGCACAACAATATGTTCCCTGGGTATCCCCGTTAACCTGTGAACGGAATCAGTTATTTCTTCAACAAGTTTTGCTTTCACCTGTTTCTCCAGTTTGGGACCGTCTATTACAATATTTGGCATGTTTCCACCTCCTGAACTGGATTAAAACAATCCTTCCACACTCAGGTACCTTTCCCCTGTATCAGGCAAAATCACTACAACTTTTTTACCTTTACCCAGCCTTTGTGCAACCTGTAGGGCGGCAAAGGCATTTGCACCTGATGAAACTCCTACCAGAAGACCTTCCATTTTGCTCAGCTTTCTGGCCATGGAATATGCTTCTTCATCTTTAACGGTTACTATTTCATCTATTATATTTGTATTCAACACTTTTGGAACAAATCCTGCTCCTATGCCTTGAATTTTGTGGCTACCCGGCTGCCCCCCTGAAAGGACGGGAGAAGCAGCAGGTTCCACAGCAACGACTTTTATTGCTTTGTTGTGTTGTTTCAATACTTCCCCCACACCGGTCAGTGTCCCGCCTGTTCCTACACCTGCAACAAAAGCATCAATTTTACCCTCAGTCTGCCGCAGTATCTCCTCTGCCGTTGTCTTCCTGTGAATTTCAGGATTAGCGGGGTTTTCAAACTGCTGGGGCATAAAATAGTTTGCATTTTGTGCCACCAATTCTTCAGCTTTTTCAACTGCGCCCTTCATCCCCAACTTGCCTGGAGTAAGTACAAGTTCCACACCAAAGGCCTTCAGCAATCGCCTTCTCTCTACGCTCATTGAATCGGGCATAACAAGTTTTAACTTATAACCCTTTACCGCAGCAACCAGTGCAAGGCCTATTCCAGTGTTACCACTGGTAGGTTCCACAATCGTGGTGCCTTCCTTTATCTTTCTTGCCTTTTCCGCGGCCTCAATCATGCTCAAGGCAATTCTGTCTTTTACACTGCCTCCCGGGTTAAAAGACTCAAGTTTTGCCCAAACTTCTGCGGAATCATCATTAACAATTCTGTTTAGTCTGATTAAAGGTGTGTTGCCAATCAAACTCAAAACACTGTAATGCTTATTAACCATTTATGATACCTCCTCCTAAGCTGATTCTGTTTGAGTTACTTTCAAAGATTTATAATTTTCTTCAATACCTGGTGGCATCCCGTGAGAGTTTTTCTTCCAGTCTTTTGATGCGTCTCTCCAATTCACTTAGATAATCAGCAATGGGATCCGGGAGATCGCCGTGGTTTAAATCAACCTCATCCACTCTGTTTCCATCCTTTATAACAACCCTGCCGGGAACTCCTACAACGGTGCAATTTGGCGGTACCGGTTTGATAACAACTGCCCCTGCTCCAATTTTGGTGTTGTCTCCAATCTCTATTGAACCCAAGACTTTCGCCCCTGCACCTATTACTACATTGTTGCCGATAGTAGGATGCCTTTTACCCTTCTCTTTTCCTGTACCCCCAAGGGTCACGCCCTGGTAAAGGGTTACATTATCTCCAATTTCAGTGGTCTCACCTATAACCACTCCCATACCGTGGTCTATGAAAAACCCTTTCCCGATCCTGGCTCCGGGATGTATCTCAATCCCTGTTAAAGCCCGGCTTAGCTGTGAAATTATCCTTGCCGGCAAAAACAACCGCTTGTTGTAGAAAAAATGAGCTATTCTATGGAATAATATGGCATGAAATCCTGGATAACACAGCACAACCTCCAGAATACTTCGGGCAGCTGGATCCCTCTCAAAAACACACTTTATGTCCTCTACCAATGTCCTAAACAAGGTTCCCCCCCCTCCTTAATTCCTAGTTTTTCGATATGATTTATATGTTTGGTGTCTATTATAATGTATTGTGAAAGTATTTTCAAGACATTTAATCTATATATCCTGATTTTTTTGCAAAAAAGTAGAAAACACTCAACAGTATAATTATCGTTAATCCTCCAAGGAAACCTATTCGTGTAACGGGACTCAGCACAGTAGACAACAGTATTCCTATCAGAGCAAAGACCGCAGCCCATGAAGTATAAGGATATCCCCATGCTTTGTGCTTCAATTCATACTTTTTGATTAATATGGGTCTGTAATATATGTGCGTCAGAAGGATTAGGATCCAGTTAAAAAACAGAATAAATCCTGCGGAGCTTGTCACGTGTTGATAAACAGTATCCGGCAAAACATATGATAATACAACGGCAAGGGCCAGACCAATGCTGCTTGCCGCAAGAGCCACGTAAGCCACTCCCCTGTTGTTTGTTTTAATTAAAAAAGTTGGTGCATAATCCCCCTTTCCTAGAGAAAACAGAACTCGAGTTACGGCATACATGGCAGCGTTCATGGTAGAAAGGGCCGCAGTTAAAATAATAAAATTCATGATTGAACCTGCATAGGGTATGTTCACATACCTGAACAACACCACAAAGGGGCTTGCATTTTTTGGAAGGGTATTCCATGGGGTTATTGCTAAAAGCACCAGTAGTGAACCAATATAAAGGGTCAGCAAAATCAAGACAATGTTTCGTGTGGCCTTAAGCACCGTTACTCGGGGATTTATGGTCTGGCTGGCTGCCATACCTGCAACCACGACACCTCCAAAGGAAATGAGCACAAGCATAGAAGCTTCAAGAATCCCCCTTAAACCAAAGGGGAAAAAACCTCCATGGACTATATAATTATGGAATCCCACACCTCCCAGAGGTGGTATTACACCCGTCAAAATTCCCATTCCCACTATAATGAAAACAATCAGAGCTCCAACTTTCAGACCGGCGAACCACGATTCTATTATCCCAAACTCCTTTACACCCAGGGAATTCACACCAATAATCAGCAATGAGTATATAAGGGTAAAAATCCACAACGGCACTTCAGGGAACCAGTAGGAGGTAAAAATAGCCGAAGCTGTTACTTCACTGGACATTACCAGCACACCTGCGATCCAGTACATCCATCCACTAACAAAACCCGCCATTCTCCCTAAAGCTTCTTCTGCATAAACCCTGAAAGAACCCTCTACAGGATTGGCTACCGACATCTCAGCCAGTGCTGAAAAGACCTGGGCCATTATGATTCCGCCCAGAAGAAAGTTAATCAAAACTGCAGGACCGGCCTGTTTTATGGCAATACCACTGGCCAGAAAAAAACCGGCACCTATAATACCTCCCACCCCAATCATTGTTAACTCCCCTGCACTCAGCCTGTCTTCATCATGTCGTATATATTCTTGTTTTTCTATCAACACTCCGATTTTACCTGCTTTGGGTTCCATTATTTTTTTTATCCTGCTTTTCAATTCCATCACCTCAATATTTATATTCCCCTAAAAATCATTATTTTTTCTTGACACAAACAAGTTATTCATGTTATAATTTGTTTCAAATTCACGAGGTTAATGGCTGTGAAGGAAGAAAGTAGTCATATCTCCATCACTCAGAGAGCCGGTGTTGGTGGGAAACCGGTTGGTGGAATGTGATGAAGTTCCTTCTGGAGCCGAGGGCTGAACACAGGAGTAGGTCTATCCGTTTTCCCTCGTTACGGGATAAGAGTGGGCTAAATAAGGTCAACCCGGGTGGTAACGCGGAATGTTTCGTCCCTGGATTGACCTTTTTTATTTAGTTCAACTAGGGTGGTACCGCGGTTTCCCGTCCCTTGAGGACGGGATTTTTAATTTTTAGAGGAGGTTGAAGAGATGAGTATTTCAAAAATCGTTAGAGAAGATATAAAAAAACTAAAACCGTATATCCCCGGAAAACACATGGATGAATTAAAAAGGGAACTGGGTATAACCCAAATCATCAAGCTGGCTTCAAACGAAAATCCCCTCGGTCCTTCCAGAAGGGCTGTCGAAGCAGGAACGGAGGCTTTGAAGAACGCCAACCTATACCCTGACAGCTACTGTTTTTATCTAAAAAGAACCCTTGCCGAAAAGCTGGGTGTAGACAGCAGTAACATTCTGGTTGGGAATGGTTCTGATGAAATCATAAAACTCCTGGGAGAAACCTTTTTATCAAAAGGAGATGAAGTTGTTACTCCCAGTCCCTCCTTCAGCGAGTATATCTTTGCCAGTAATTTAATGGGCGCAGAAGTTATTACCGTTGAACTGGAGGATTTCAAAATCAATCTCAGCAAAATGCATGAAGCCATAACCGAAAAAACAAAGCTGGTCTTTATCTGCAACCCCAACAATCCCACGGGAACAATAGTAACAAAGAAAGAACTGGAAGAATTCCTGGATATTTTACCTGACCATGTTGTGGTTGTCATAGATGAAGCATATCACGAATACGTGTCTGATTCTGAATACCCCAATGGAATAGACTATATAAACTCAGGCAAAAAGGTAATAGTTTTAAGAACTTTTTCAAAAATTTACGGGCTGGCCGGATTGAGAACAGGATATGCCGTTGCCTCTTCTGAACTTATTCAGTGGATCACCAGAGTAAAGGAACCTTTCAATGTAAATTCCGTTGCCCAACACGCCGCCATTGAAAGCCTTAAAGATGAAGACCATGTTTCAAAGAGCAAAAAACTAATCCATGAAGAAAAACAATATCTGTATAAACAGCTTGATGAAATGGGGTTATTTTATATACCAACTCACACAAACTTTATTCTGATAGACGTTGAAACAGACTCCAACTGGGTTTTTAATGAACTTCTTAAAAAAGGAATAATCATTAGAACCGGCGACATCTTTAATCTGCCTACTTTTATAAGGGTAACCATTGGCACAAGAATGCAAAACAAAAAGTTCCTTGATGAGCTTGCTCAAATACTGAAGAGAGTCAGCAAAAAAGCCAGGGCTTTTTGAGCCGTAAGGCCTCCCAAATCGGGAGGTTTTCTATTCTCCAGGGAGGGGAACTTTTTTTATCTCTACTCTCTTATCCCAGCCGCACACAGGGCAAGCCATCAGATGAACACAGCTTTCCTCATGGGAATGGGCAAGCTCTGTAGAGATTTCTTCATAGGGGCTGTAAGGGCCATAATAATCCTCCAAAGAACCGGCATCTTCCATCAAACCATTACAATTAAGGCATTTTAATTCTACTTTTATCAATCCATTGCACAGGGGACATCCCATACTCATACAACCCATCCTTTCTGCTATCAGGTCCAGTTCTTAGTCTCTCCCTTTAAAGGTCAAAAAATAAAAACACCGGCCAGGTTTGTTTTCCCAGCAGGTGTTAAAAGTTATTCCCATTCAATTGTGCCCGGGGGTTTTGATGTAATATCATAAACCATTCTATTCACATTGGGAACCTCATTAACCACCCGAGTGGATATTCTTTCCAAAAGCTCACAGGGCAGCCTCGCCCAGTCTGCTGTCATGCCATCAGCACTGGTCACAGCCCTCAATATAATGGGATGGGCATAGGTGCGCTCATCTCCCATCACACCAACGCTTTTCATATCAGGCAACACCGCAAAATACTGCCATATTTCTTTATGCAGACCCGCTTTCTTTATTTCTTCCCTGACAATGGCATCGGCTTCCCTCAAGATGCTGAGTTTTTCTTCAGTGACTTCCCCCAGCACCCTTACGGCAAGCCCCGGTCCAGGGAAGGGCTGTCTCCACACTATTTCTTCGGGGAGGCCGAGTTCCACAGCAAGCTTCCTTACCTCATCCTTAAACAGTTCCCTTAAGGGTTCTATCAATTTGAAACGCATATCTTCAGGGAGCCCACCCACATTGTGATGGCTCTTGATAACCGCTGCGGTATCAGTGCCGCTCTCAATCACATCAGGATACAGGGTTCCCTGAACAAGGTAATCGATTTGACCCAGCTTTGCAGCCTCTTCCTCAAACACCCTTATAAACTCTTCTCCTATTATCTTCCTTTTCTGTTCAGGATCAGTTACACCTTTAAGCTTGCATAAGAACCGTTTGGAGGCATTTATGGTTATCAGGTTTATATCGAATTGCTCTTTAAAAATTTGCTCAACGCTTTCAGCTTCTCCTTTTCTCAGGAGACCGTGATCCACAAATATGCATACCAGATTATCACCGACAGCTTTATGGGTCAATACCGCACACACTGAAGAATCGATTCCCCCGCTCAAAGCGCACAGGACCTTTTTGTCCCCTACGGTGCCTTTGATTTTTTTTACGGCTTCATCTATAAAGGATTTCATTGTCCATTTTCCTGTGCACTCACATATTTTATACAAAAAGTTTTTTATCATTTTCTTCCCTTCAACGGTATGGACAACTTCAGGATGGTACTGAACACCATAAAGCTTCCTGACCGGGTTGCCAATGATGGCGGCCGGTGTATTCTCACTGTGCCCCATTATTTCAAAACCCTGTGGCACTTCTTTTATAGAATCGCTGTGGCTCATCCACACTGATGTTTTTTGGGGTATACCTTCGAGAATACCTTCAGGCCTGTCAACTATAAGAGTAGTTTTGCCGTACTCCCTGACTTCTGCCCTCTCAACTCTACCCCCCAGCATGTGGCTCATTAACTGCATACCGTAACAGATGCCCAGAATGGGTATACCCAGTTCAAAGATCTCTCTATCACATTGAGGGGCATTCTCTGAATACACACTCGCCGGACCTCCAGAGAAAATTATACCCCTGGGGTTATATTCCTGTATTTTTTCTGCAGGTGTGGTGTAGGGCATAATTTCACAAAACACCTTCAATTCTCGAACCCTACGGGCAATCAACTGGCTGTACTGACCCCCAAAATCCAGAATAATTATCCTCTCTTCCGCTTCCAACTTTAACCCTCCCTGCACTATCTGATTATAAATATAGTATAGTAGAATCTCTAAAATCCTGTCAATTGGACAAAATAAAAGATTGAAAGGGAGTAGTGATATGAGATTTTTAATCCTTTTTAGTTTAATTCTATCCCTGATAACTTATACTTGTGTAAGTTTCGTTGCCAGCTCGACCTCAAGATGCTGCTGTGCGGCTTACCATGTTAAGCATTCCTTTGTTGGTAAAGATGAAGAAATGCAGCTTCCCTACTGGATATACAGAGTAAAAAAGCAGGACACTTTATTCAGGATTGCAAACAAATTTCATGTTGACATGGAAACACTAATTAAGGTCAATGACATCAAAGCACTACAATCAATACCAGTCGGAAAGCCCCTAATTATTATATCTAAAAGAAAAACTACACACAAAAAAGAATCAAAAAACCAAAAAGTAATTCCCGTCTTAATCCCATGGGAAAAGGCAAAAATGATGCTAAAACCCAAAAAAGAATATACAATCATAGATGTGGCTACAGGTCTTAGTTTTAAAGTGATTCACAGGTATGGAAGCCTCCATTCAGATGTTGAACCAGCAACAGCATCTGACACTGAAATTTTGAAGAAAATATACGGGAAATGGTCGTGGGAAAGGAGAGCTGTTGTTGCTGTAATTGATGGTAAAGCAATAGCAGCTTCTATGAACGGAATGCCCCATGGGAGTCAAACTATTAAAAACAATAACTTTCCCGGGATGATCTGCATCCATTTCTGGGGCAGTGCAATTCACAAAACAGGCAAAAAAGACCCTCAGCATCACAAAATGATCAAAAAAGCAAGTTCAACTCCTATCGAACTGCCTTTAAATTAGAAACTTGCCGTCTTTGTAAAACAATTCTCCATCAGCAAAAATCTTGCCTCCATCCTTCATATAGCACAGCATATCCCAGTGTATTCCCGAATCATTCTTACCTCCAGTCTCTTTGGGTGCAGCACCAAGTGCCGCATGAACTGTTCCCCCTATTTTTTCATCAAAAAAAGCATGCTTCCCCCTTATTTTGTGTGGGTTTATGGATATATTTCATATCCAGCTCAATAAGCAAATGCTAAGTTGAGTGCCAGATGTATTAAGACCAGCGCTTTAGTGTGCTGTTTAACGTCTTCAAGCTTAATGAATAATGAATAATGTTGAATTAACGGAATACCATAATTTTTTAATTAAATGCAGGACTAATGGGCAAAATATCGAAATTGCTATAAAGCACCAAAAAGTTTTTTAAATAAATATTATATGATAAAATTTATATATACACTTCAAGCTTTCTATTACAAAAAGCTTTATAGGTTTTAAGAGCAAGGTGATGATAATGTTTCTACACAAGCCTTCTAACCAAAAACCATTGATAGTTGTGGCGAGCAATGATGATACAATCAGGGAGCTTATCGCTAAAGTTTTGACACACAATGGGTACGACATTTTGGAAGCATCCACCTCCAGAAAAGTAATGGAAACCTTCAAAAAATTCAAACCTGACCTTTTAATTTTAGGTACTATTCTGGCCGATTTAGATGGGTTTGAAACATGCAGATTGTTAAAACAGCAATTCGGTGACAATGTCCCCGTTATCCTTCTCACAATGCCTGAAGATGATGAAAGCAAGGAAAAAGGGCTGCAATCAGGATGCAATGAATTTCTAACACTACCAATCAATTCAGCTGAGTTGTTAACCCGAGTTAACAATTTATTAAAAATATCTCGGCTCTCAAGGCAGTTATCATTACAAATGGAATCCCCGGAAAAGACCTACAGCACGATGATTGAAAAAATTGAAGATGAGTATGAAAAAAAGGAATTTAAAATCCTGATTATCGAAGACAGCCCCTTTAATCAGCTGTTGCTAAAAACTTACCTTAAAAAAGACAATTACAACATATCAACAGTATCAGAAGGCGGAAAAGCTCTGGAAATGCTTGTGACACAAAGTTTCGATCTGGTTTTGCTGGACATATACCTTCCTGATATAAATGGTATCGAGGTGCTTAAAAGGATCCGCAAACTCGATAAAACAAAATACACTCCCGTTATTCTTATTACCGCCAGTGATGATCCCGACACAAAAATAAAGGGAATCGAAGCCGGGGCAAATGATTATCTTATCAAACCTATTAGCAGACATGAATTGAAAGCCAGGGTTAAATCCCTGTTAAAATCCCATCAGCTGCAAAACTATCTCTTTACCAATTATGCACAGGTGGTAGAAAAGGCGATAAAAGACGGTATGACAGGGCTTTATAACAACAGTTACCTGAAACAGTTCCTTGCAGCAGAAATTGAATACAGCATTAAAATGAACAAACCCCTTTCCCTCTTAATGATGGACCTGGATGATTTTAAAGATTATAATGATACAAACGGCCACCCCATAGGGGACAAAGCGCTGCAAGAAGTAGCATCCATTATACTGAAAAACATTCGAAATTCAGACCTGCCTGCCAGGTACGGGGGAGAAGAATTCGCTGTTGTGCTGCCAGGCACCTCCAGTCAAGAAGCAGTAAAAGTAGCCCAGAGAATCAGGCAGGAAATTGAAGCTCACGTTTTTGAGCACCAGGATAAAACGAAAAGAAAAAACTTAACAATAAGCATAGGAGTTGCACAGCTCAGTAAGGAAATGGATGTTATGAGTTTTCTGCAAAGAGCGGATTCTGCCCTGTATCAGGCCAAACGTAAAGGCAAGAACACCGTAGTCCGCATTTAACAGCAGGCTATAATTTATTTTCGGGCTGCTTCAACAAATGCCTTGAAAAGTTTAAGCATCATCGGATACTTCTGCCACATTCTTTCTGGATGCCACTGCACAGCTACCATAAATTTAAAGTCTACACCTTCCATGCCCTCGATAATGCCATCAGGGGCCTGGGCTGTAACCATAAAATTTTTCGCCACATCCTTTACTGCCTGGTGGTGTATTGAGTTAACCCTAAGCTCTTTTTTCTCAAAGATTCGATGAAGCTTTGAACCCGGTCTTAGTTTAATGGTGTGTGTGGGATTCCATCTGGGGCCTTCCTGAGTGTGTTTGATGACCTCCCGGTCTTTTAACTGGGAATAAATATCCTGATACAGCGTTCCCCCAGCAGCGGCATTCAAAACCTGCATTCCACGACATATCCCTAAAAGAGGTTTATCATCTTCTAAACACCTTACAGCAATATGTATCTCAATTTTGTCCCTTACAGGGGAAATTACTCCTATTTTGGGATGAGGGTTTTCCTTAAAATAGCCGGGGTCTAGATCTTCTCCACCCGCCAATAGAATACCATCCAATTTATTGTATATTTCATCAATGGTATCGACCTCATCTACATTGGGAATCAATATGGGTAAACCACCAGCTCTTTCTATACCCAGATAGTATGCTTCATATTGCCTTGAAGCATTTTCTTTATCAAGCTCATGATAACTGGTTATTCCTATTAAAGGTTTCATCATCTACCTCCTGATTTAGAACTTGATTAAAAAGGATTCTTCTCCATTTTAGTTGA
>DFNM01000060.1 GCA_002376045.1 Firmicutes bacterium UBA3567 | reverse complement strand
TTTATTTTTCTGGCAACAATTTCTGCTGCTAATTTGCTCATTTCATTATAAGAATTTACGGGTATTATTTTCATGACCTCTGTTGTAAATTGACCTCCCTTCCCCGGTTGTACATTTATCTAATATGGCAATATCTGCTCTTTTCCCGGGCAGTAAAACCTTCTATTCTTAATTAATACTTAAAAGCGTGGCAGGGTTTAAAGAAACTGTTTTACCCCGTGTTAATTTGGTCTATTTCAGTTAAGATTCTGTGAGAGGTTTGGAGTCTAGATTAATTGCCACGACTTCTTTATACTCTTTATCTCTTTATTGATGCGGCCATACGTCTAAAGGTATGCCGCCGACCTCTTATGGCCATTGAATAAGCCATAATATTTTCTGGAATGGCAACCCCAGAATATCCCGCATCACCAATATGGAATATATCAGCTCCAGTCATCTTTCCATGTAGAGCAATGGTCCTAACCGTATCTGCATCTGCACCTTCTTGAGATGTTCCGATAGTCACCATTGCCAAATTTCCTTCCTTATGAACAGCATCAACGCTCTTTTTTACAACTTCAACAGTCATCCCCGGGATTGTACCCGGAGCGGGGATAAGGATGATATCACTTCCTGCCCTAGCAAAACCCTTAATAGTATCTATATCTACAATTTGGTTTAAAGATTCTTCTAACATTCCCGCAGCGTGCATTTTACCTGCAGCAATTATGATTTCGTCCCCCAGTTCAGACCGTATTTCTTCAATCGCTTTTATTATTGCAGCATTGGTAACCCCGGTTTTAGGGTTTCCCGTGAGAACTATAAAGTCAATGCCCATTTCATACGCTTTTTTTGCAGCTTCCCTTGTTGCCATCCTCCCGGGTGGCAGTTGTATAGAGGGCTCTAGGTTAATACCAACCGGTCTGCCGATTAACTCCTTTAACATCCTTATGATATCTTTTTGGTTAGTAATTGGAGGCATACCTTGGATTACTGGCCGGTTCACGTCAAGCATATTTAAAAGGATAATATCCGCCCCAAAGGCAGAAGCTAGCTCTACATTTGTTATACCATCTATTAAAGGTTGAATTGTTACCACAATTTCTGCCACAATGGTTCTGCCCTCTGCCGTAGCTATACTGGTTATAAGGTCTTTACCGTTAAATCTGTTAAAATCTGAAGCGAAGGAATCAAGGATCCTTTTTACCAAATAAATCTCTCCTTTCATAATACCGAATTTCGATTCGTATTTTTTAAAACGACCTTGAATAAGATATCTCTTCCTTTTTTAACCCACTGAATGGTCGGTTTCTCAATTTTTATTACCCTTTCCATTTCAGGAAGAACTACAGGGCTTATGGTTGAAAGGGCATTTTCCTTTATAAAATCAATATCAAACTTAACAAGGGTTTGCCCAGTTATTACCCTTTCACCCTGCTTTGCTAAAATCTCAAACCCACGGCCTTTGAGTTTTACCGTATCCAGGCCTATGTGTATCAATAAGCTTAAGTGTTCGGGGGTTTCCAAAACTATAGCATGACCGGTGGAAAAGATCTGTTTAACCAACCCATCAATAGGTGAAACTACGGTCCCTTCAAAGGGTTTAATTGCCCTTCCGTCACCGACCATCTTTTCAGCAAAAACCTTATCCGGCAGACTTTTCAAACTGACTACCTCCCCTGTGATGGGTGCTTTTACTGTAATAATTTTGTTGGAAAACCAGTTAAATACATTTAGGCTCATATTTAACTCCTCCTTTGGTAAAAATTGCAGCATCAGATAAGACTAATGATTTCAGACTCCTTGTCTTTGTTTTTTAGCCTATCTACTGACTTTTTGTAGTTTGACAAATGCAATTAAACCAAATTCTGTCTACTGCTTGCTGGTTCCGGTTTTTAAAGGATATTCAATCCTTATCCGATACTTCCCCCTAAAAAATTAAAAACGGAGGCATATGTGAAAGTCTGCCGATTTTATATATCTGGTATCTTGTCATCTGTACATTATAATATTATAGGGCTATACAGTTAATTCAGCATTATTCATTATGAATATGTTAAAAACGGCTCATCCTTCAGGCCAGGTCTTAATCAAAAGGAACTTAATAGGTTCTTGGCAAATTAACCGGCCGAAGGGAAGAAGCAAAATCGAAATAAGAGGGAGTAGTACGCCTCCAAAGGATTTATCGGTATGAAACCACATTGAATCCGGTCTCCGGCACTCAACCTAGTATTTACCTGTTGAGTTAAATTTGAGAATTGAGTATCGTCATGCAGGAGTATTGTTGTTACCCATAAAACACACATTGAGTTGAGTGCCGGATTCCATCCAAAAAGCCATATGCGACATTGATTAAGACCCAGACTAAAAGATATAAAAAGTTGCTGATTAAAAGGTGTAGTTATATAATATCACAATAATTTCTTAATTTGTTCTACGATTAATTCAGCATCTGTTCCAACTATCACCTGTAGGTTCTTACCTCCAAGATCCATTATTCCTGTAGCACCGGCTTCCTTGATAGCTTCTTCATCTATCAGAGATTTATCATGGACTGTTAACCTTATCCTGGTAATACATGAATCTATGGTATTAATATTATCTTTTCCGCCTAAAGCTTTCAGTATCCCGGTAGCCTTATCACTTACCTTTATCTGTGCTCTGTTTAATACAGGTTCTGTTTCTCCTTCAATCCTTCCCGGTGTAGGCAGGTTCATTTTTCTGATGGTAACCCTGAAAATTAAATAATAGATACCGCCATACACAATCCCTATAACCAGAAGCAAAATGGGCTTTGCCGCCAGACCGTAGTTCAGAACATAATCGATAGCCCCGGCAGAAAATCCGAACCCATGTTTCAGACCCATTATATATGTGAGAGCCAATGATAGCCCTGTAAGAACTGCATGAAGAAGATAGAGGACAGGTGCCAGGAACATAAAAGCAAATTCAATTGGTTCTGTAATCCCAGTTAGGAAAGAAGTAAGAGCTGCACTAATGAGAACCCCGGTAATGGCCTTTCTCTGTGATGGCAAAGCTTCATGCATCATTGCAAAACATGCAGCAGGAAGGCCAAACATAAATATGGGAAAAAATCCTGTCATGAATATTCCTGCAGAAGGATCTCCGGCAAAAAAACGGTGTAGGTCTCCTGTTACTACCTTGCCGGCAGTAGTTGTAAACTCACCAAATACAAACCAGACCAAGCTGTTTATTACATGATGAAGTCCGAAGGGTATTAACAACCTGTTTAAAAAACCGTATATGAAAACCCCTAATGCACCAGCCTGTATTATCCACTGACCGGCAGCATAAATTCCCTGCTGGATGGGAGGCCATATAAAGCCAAAAACGATACCTAGAATTAGCATGGCAAAGGCCGTAACAATTGGAATAAAACGTTTTCCCCCAAAGAAACCCAGAAAATCAGGAAGCTTTATATCCTTGTATCTATTATACAAATTTGCAGCAACAATACCGGTAATTATCCCGGCTAGTACACCCATGTTGATTTCCGAGTTTATTTTAGACAACACAGAGGTAAGAACGAAATAACCAACCCCTGCAGCAAGAGCTGCAGCTCCGTCACCACTGGCAAGGCCAATTGAGACTCCAAGGGCGAATATCAGCGGCAAATTACTGAATACAGCATTACCAGCCGCCATAACTACAGGTATATTGAATACGTCGGGAGCTCCCAACCTTAATAAAAGGGCAGCAGCAGGGAGAACCGCTACCGGCATCATAAGCGCCTTTCCTAATTTTTGAAGATTCCCTAAATGCATTCTCATTCTATTCACACCTCCAAAATTTTAATACTGCTGATGACTAACAAATTGCTGATCCTTAACAAAACATCATACAACATAGGCAAGAACAACCTTAAAATTATATAAAATTTCGTTTTGCAATCACCCCCCCTTTTTTTATGACATTCTGGTTTTCCTTTCATTGATTACTGTAGTTTATTGACATAGGTTGCTGCTAATGCTTCTACTTGAAACTTTAGAGCGTACCTGGCAGACCTCCCCGGATAAGAACAACAACCTTCCCTGCTATGCATCTGATGTACCTACTGCCGTATTCCTTAACAGCATTAAGCTTTAACTTGTATTGCAGTTTCACCCGAATACAGCTGCCTCAAACATAGTTTGTTTATGTTAGGCAGGAGTTTGCTGCCAGCCCATTTCAGATTCTACATCACCGCAGCTGCCCTTGTCTTAAGCTAACAGTTGGTGCTGCTAGCCCTCCGTTCGGGATTTGTACTTTATAGCCAACAATCATACTGGGAGTACAACAAAAGAGCCGGAAAAGGACTTCTCACCTTTCCCGGCTCTTGCCTGCACTACCAGTAACACGCCGAGTTTTAAACAAAATGTTATAAATTTTTAATATTATTATATTTTATTGTTCCTATGCTGTCAAGAAGATTTTTTTCTTCCTCTTTCGGTCAGTATTATCCGCTGGAGGTGGATAGCAAGATAACCTATTTCCCCTCTTGGAACGGATCTTTCAAAACGTTCCTCAATAGTCCTTCCGAGTTTTTCTGCAATCTTAAAAGCTAGCGGGAATTCTGATTGAATTCGCTCCAGTAATGGGTTAACAACATCTACACCTTTTTCCATTCGTTCCAGGGCAAATCTAATATGGGTTATAATCCTGGCATAATTCACGTCTTTTTTATCTAGATTAATTCCAAGTTCCTCTTCAATAATACTAACCATTTTGTTGACCAGTGATATATATTTAACGGTTCGGGATACACCCTTGTTTACTCTGGCAGCATGAAAATGCATTGCTAAGAATCCCTTTTCCCCATCAGGGATCTCTATACCCAGTTCCCTCATTATCATTTCACCAGCTTTAGATGCAAGACGGTATTCAGTGCTATAAAGGGTCTGAATTTCTATTAAAAAGGGATTTGTAATCTCCAGTCCTCCTTTAAGCCTTTCCAGGATAAAGTTTATATGGTCGGCTAAGGCAACGTGGATATGTTCGTTTAAAGGTTCTCTCAGCTCCCGACACACCATAGCGATAATTTCTTCCGTTACACCGATAATCTTCTTATTTATGTTGCTAATAATCCCTTTATACTGCTGGTAATTTGGTTTATCATAGAAATAGAATTGTCTTTCAATATTGGCTGTGTCTATTTTAACAACCTGCCCTTTTGAAAGGCCATAACCTATCCCCTTCCCAACCAGTACCATTTCTTCCCCATTTTTAGTGTCCAAAACCCAGATAACGTTGTTGTTGAAAACTTTATTGATTTTATATTCCTTTAAATCTTTTTTCATAAACACTTAATCCCTCCAGAATCCAGCCACAAAAACTGAATTTTAGCTGTTAACACATATTCCATTTCAATTCGAATAACATCGATTTAAATTAACGAAACAAATTTCATTCCAGCTTGATATTAATAAATTTCTTTCAACATTGCTTCAAAAATTCCTTCTTTGACTTGCATCCTGGATTCGGCAATTGACTAATAAAGAAAAGAAGTTTTCCATATTCAATATTTCCCTAAAAGAATAATTTGACGCTCACACGGTGCAAACCCTGTGGATTCCTGTTTCATAATCGAAGGCACTCCTTCAACTCCACAGGCTTAACTTCACCTCTACTCGAGAGTAGTTTTATACCAAACCTAATATTACAAGTCCTTTATTATAGGTATTTAAAAAGCCATTCATCCTGAAGGCAAGCCTTCAGGATGAATGGCTTAATTTCTTATAGCCTCTGTTAGCCATCTCAAGGGGTTCCTGAACTTTCTGTTTCACCATGAACACCGTCATATTTCTGCTGCTTACCTCTCTCTAAATATTCAGAACCTTATCTACTAGTAGGGACATTAAACTTCAGAGACATCTCATCAACCAGCAGCAGTTTCGGTTTTGACACAAGGCTTCTAGCTATAACCTGCATCTGTCGTTTCCTACCGCCCAGGGAAGCCTCCAAGGTCACTTTTTCTTTCCTTCCGTCTAATCTCCCAGTATCAGCCTAGGTAATTAGAATTTCACAAAAACCTGATTTGTTTTAAATCTACACTACATATCTGCTGATGTCTTTTCACTAATAAGTGGTTTTTTAATAGCACTATAGCTCTCACCAGCAATAGTTATTCCAAGTAGCATGAGGAAAATTATCATGGCTACCGAAATCCATTGGCCTCCAGCAATGAACTTTCGCAACTGGAGAACTAACGCTGCATAGGCAGTTGTATAAATGAATATTAGCGGTAAGCTATATAACCCTTTTCATCAACCTGTCCAGTTCATACCTTTCCCATGCTCTTTTTATGCTCAATTCTTGAGAATCCAGGTCCAGTTCATAAGGTTCCAGAAGCACGATCGTATCAGAAACCTTCTGACCTATTATTTTTACTCTTGGTTTTCTGTTGTTGCTGGTGTTTTGTTTCAAAACAATCCCCATCAAATCGTTTTCGAGTTCTACAACAGATCCATTGGGATAGACGGCAATGCTGTTCAAAAATACTTCTAAAAGTTCTTCATCAAACTGAGTCCCCATGGATTTTTCCATAATCTCCACAGCTTTATAGGGGAGCAGCTTATCCCTGTACGGTCTTTGGGATGTAATGGCATCAAACGCATCTGCAATGGATACCACCCTGGCCTGACCTAAAATTTCATCTCCCTGCAATCCCCTGGGATAACCCTTGCCATCGATTCGTTCGTGGTGCTGATATGCAATATGAGCACATATCGAACTCAGCTGGGGAACCTTTCTTATAGCCTCATAGCCTTCATCAGTATGTTTTTTTATGTATTCCCATTCCTCATCACTCAATTTATCCCGCTTGTTCAGTATCTCTCTAGGAATCTTCTGTTTCCCCAAATCATGCAGGAGTGCTCCCATACCCAGTTCTACGAGCTTGTCTTTTGTATAATAACACCATCTAGCCAGCATTACGGCCAGGGCACACACATTGATGCTATGATAAAAGGTGTAGCTGTCATAAGCTTTCAAACCCTGCAGGGAAATAACTCGACAGTTCTGATCCATTAATTCATCAACAATATTGGACACGATACTGCAGACATCCTGATACTGGATTCTAGCCCGGGATTCGTAATCCTGCATAATCTTTTTTATAGTAAGGACAGCCCTTTTTTTGGTCTTTTCCTTTAAAAGGGGAGTATCATCCACTCCTTCAGATAGTTCGTCCTGTATGTACACTTCAAAATAACCCATTTTTAAAAGCTTTTTTATATACGGCCGTTTAAGGATTACTCCCTTTTTCAAAAGCACGTTTCCATTATCATCATATATATTCTGGCCCAATGCCTTGCCTTCAAGGGATGGAGTCAATGGATACAAAAACACGAATGGTTCCCCCTTAGTAGCTGTAATTTGTTGTGATGCCATGGCTTATAAAACCTATATTAATGATATATTCGACAAATTGCCATTTTTTCCTCTATTTTTTGACTGCAACAACTAATTAAACCATACTGATATATGGTAAACTAGTAGTGTAAACACATCTTAAGGATTTTCAAGCATGTTTCAGAAAGGGGATACAAATTGGACAACTATAAACCAAAATATCTAAAACTCTATAAATCCGGCGAACTGTTAAAAAGAGCAAAAACGGCAATAAAGCTGCTGAAAAACTGTAGAATATGTCCCCAAAACTGCCGGGTGGATAGGGCAAAGGGAGAAAAAGGAGTATGCCGGGCAGGAAGAGAACTGGTTGTATCCGGTGTAAGCCCTCACTACGGTGAAGAAAAAGTTCTGGTGGGAAAGGGCGGATCTGGAACCATTTTTTTCAGCTGGTGCAATCTTTCTTGTGTTTTTTGCCAGAACTGTGATACAAGTCAGGAAGGTAATGGATACACTATTTCAGAAGAAAAACTGGGCGAAGCAATGGTCAGACTTCAAAACCTGGGAGTTGAAAACATCAATCTTGTTTCTCCTTCTCACTACTGGCCTCAAATCTTAAAAGCCATTTATTATGCAGCAAACAAAGGTCTTAAGATTCCGATAGTTTACAACACAGGATGTTATGATACCACTACTGCTCTTCGTTTTATGGAAGATGTTGTTGATATTTACATGCCAGATATAAAATTCAGTGATGATGAAACAGCCAGAAAATACGCAGGTGCTCCAAGATACTTTAGTGTTGCCAAAAAGGCTGTAAAAGAGATGCATCGACAGGTGGGGGACCTAAAGCTTGATTCCCGGGGTATAGCCTATAGAGGTCTGCTGATAAGGCACCTGGTGCTGCCAGAAGATCTTTCAGGTACAGAAGAGGTTCTGGATTTTATTGCAGAAGAGGTTTCAAAAAACACATATATAAACATCATGGACCAGTATTATCCTGCACACAAAGCTTATAATATCCCCCCTCTTAACAGGAGAATTACCAAAAAAGAATTTAGAAAAGCCATTGTAATGGCTCAAAAGAAGGGGCTGCACAGATTAGAAAAACCCTATCGATACCACAAATTTTTGTAATCGAGTAGCTAGAAGTCG
>DFNM01000063.1 GCA_002376045.1 Firmicutes bacterium UBA3567 | reverse complement strand
ACTCAACTTTCGCATCAACAAATGGGCTTTGAATGCTCGAAAACACTGACAAAACCAGTGCTTGAATAACAAAAACACACCTCGCTTTATAAACTAAGATTAACAACTACAAAAACCCGAAATTACCAAGGAGAGGGAAAATGCAGGATGTCTATGAATCCTATTTTGCCAAAAAATCAGTAAGCTACCAAGCTTGTTGAACGTTCGGCCTCTTGATGAGGCTGTTAAAAAATTATTCGCAAAAATATCTGCTTCTATCTGGTGTTGAAACAGACAAGCTGCTCAACTGTTTTATAGCCGAACTGTCAGTGTCTTTAAAGGTTCGACTACAACTTTCAGTATGCGAAAGTTGAGTTAATAATTAATATAAATATTATAAATTACATTGGCAAGAGGGTGTCGAGCATGAATAAAAAACTTGCAGTGATAGCAGATGATTTTACTGGGGCTAATGATACAGGAGTACAATTTAGTAAAAAGGGCTTAAAAACCATTGTTGTCACAAACACACAAAATGTAGAAAATGTTCTAGAAAAACTGGATGTTTTGGTAATAGATACAGAAAGCAGAGTTGCTGATAAAAAAACTGCTTATGAAAAGGTATCAGAAACAGTTAAAACATTAAAATCCCATGGATTTGAATTCATCTATAAAAAGTTGGATTCTACTCTGAGAGGCAATATAGGAATAGAAATAGCAGCGGCGATGGATGCAGCGGGTGTTAATCTTGCCCTTGTGGCCCCTGCCCTTCCTTCTAATGGAAGAACAACCATTGGAGGAATAACATGGTCCATCAAATTCCCTTGGAGAGGACCGAAACAGCCCAGGATCACCTCACTCCTGTTCAATATTCCTATATTCCCGATATTATAGCTTTGCAGACCGATAAAAAGATTGATATTATAAACCTGCAGGAGGTTATGAAAGGAACAAAAAATATTATAAAGAAAGTTAGAGAATTAGTATCCAGAGGTGTTGAGATTGTAGTAATGGATGCTTTAACCAATGAAGATTTGAATTCAATTGCCAAATCTCTTCCCCTGTTAGGTGATCTAATTATGGTGGGTTCTGCCGGATTAGCGGAATACCTCCCTGATGCGTTAAAACTGGTAGATGGAAAAAAACTGGAAATGGAAGTGTAATAGTCGTTGCAGGAAGTGTGAGTGATGTAACCCGGGAACAGATAAACTTGGCAGCTATGGATATCTCTGTTGAAGTTGTAGATTTAAATATTGAAGGAGTTTTCTCGGAAAAATACCGTGCTGAAATTGAGAATCTAGTTAAAAAGATTGAAAATCTAGTAAAGGATGATAAAGATATAATAATTCGTTCAGCCAAAACCCGAGGAAAAGTGGATTTTGCCAGAAAACTTGGAACAAATCAAGGATTAACCCATCAACAGGTGAGTGAAAAAATAGCGCACTTCATGGGAGAATTAGCCTTTAATGTATGCAAAAAAGTAAAAATAAAGGGTCTTGTCCTTACCGGTGGAGATATTGCAATTAAAACTGCAAAGCTTATGGGAGCATCAGGGACCCTTATCAAAGATGAAATACTGCCTGGAATCCCTTATGGTTATTTTATAAGTGAAGATTTTAAAGACCTGCCGGTAGTTACAAAAGCAGGAGCTTTTGGCCAGAAGGATGCACTGATTAAAATAATTGATTTTTTAAGAAGAGGTTGATACAAAGAAGAGCGTTGATGGCCTCCATTTAAAAATTGAAATCCATTCTGAGAAGGGGTGATCTAATGTCAGGGTCCGTAATAGGAATAACCATAGGAGACCCATCAGGAGCAGGCCCTGAAATATGTTTGAAGGTGCTTAAAAACGAAGATGTTTTCAAAAAATGCAAACCCGTGCTTTTTGGAGACACAAATGTGATCAAAAAAGTCATGCCAATTGTAGATTGTGATCTTGATTTAAACGTAATTCAAAGCGTTGAAGAATTCCAAAACAACAAAATCAATCTTTACTCTCTAAACAATATGCCTGATGATTACAAATTTGCAAAAGTACAGGCAAAGTGCGGTAGAGCTGCTTTTGAATACATAGTAAAGGCTATAGAGTTTGCATTGGACAAAAAAATAGATGCCGTGGTTACAGGGCCAATTCATAAAGAAGCGATGAATCTTGCCGGAATCAAATATTCTGGCCATACTGAAATTTTTGCAGATTACACAAACACAAGAGATTATGCGATGATGCTTGCAAGTGAATCCTTAAAAGTGATTCATGTTTCCACTCATTTTTCTTTGAGGGAAGCCTGTGAAAGAGTAAAGAAGGAAAGGGTGTTTCGGGTTATTAAACTGGCTCACAAAGCCATGTTGGAATTAGGGATAAAAACTCCCAGGATTGCAGTTGCAGCTTTGAACCCTCACAGTGGTGAAGGGGGGCTTTTTGGTGATGAAGAGATAAAGGAAATACAACCAGCAATCGAACTTGCCAGAAAAGAAGGTATAGATGTAGTAGGTCCGTTCCCGCCTGATACAGTATTTTTGCGCTGCAAAAACGGTCAATTCGATATCGCTGTAGCCATGTATCATGATCAGGGGCATATACCATTAAAAATGGTGGATTTTATGGGTGGTGTTAATGTTACCATAGGGTTGCCCATTATCCGAACTTCTGTGGACCATGGTACAGTTTTCGGTAAAGCGGGTAAGGGCACGGTAAGCGAACTCAGTCTAAAGAATGCTCTAGAAATGGCCGTTCAGTTTGCCAATAACAAAATTAAGAAGGGCGAGGGATGTTGAATGCATAAATTACGAAGTTACGAAATGACACAGGGTATTGAGAGGGCAGCCAGCAGAGCTCTGTTCTTTTCTCTGGGATTAAGAAGGGAGGATTTTAGTATGCCCCTGATAGCTGTGGTAAACAGCTGGAATGAATTGGTTCGAAACTACCCTAAAAATAGCTTATGTATCAAGGCTGGCCGTTTCGGCTTGGTTCCTAGATTGGTAGATCAGGCTAACGCTCAAGCTTCAGCAGACTTCCCGGCCTGTTCCGCATCCATCGTTAAAGGGTGACCTCGAACGCTCTGTCCTCAAACCTGTCTTCGCCTTCGGCGTTCAATACCATTGGAGTTTGTGATGGTATGGTTCAGGGCCAATGAAGGAATGAGGTACTCCCTCCCCAGCTGAGAAATAATAGCTTGTTCCATTGAAAATAACCCTATAGCAACAGACTATAGGGTTATTGTTTTGTATAAACTTGTTAATTTTGGGTAATTTATGTAATAAGATCAAACAACCTGGAGGCTTAAGAATGAAAAATTTATCAGATCTGTTTCCTGAAGTTAGGAAGATAGTAGACACGGAACTGGTTGTGGGTAACCCCTTCAAGATAAATGATAAAGACATAACTTTGATACCTCTGCTGGATTTGACATATGGAATGGGGCAGGGGCAAAAAGCAAATGGCCCGGTAG
Source organism: Firmicutes bacterium UBA3567 (assembly GCA_002376045.1). GTDB lineage: Bacteria > Bacillota > Thermosediminibacteria > Koleobacterales > UBA3567 > UBA3567. The sequence goes on along the minus strand of DFNM01000063.1, from coordinate 465 downwards.
GTATGTGGGTAAGAATTAACCCCAGGGCTGTTGTGGTTATAAAACAGGATAAGGTAGAAGTCTTTTCTTTGACAGGAGATAGAAAAGTGGAAGAGGTGATTGAAAAACTGTGTAATTTTTTGACTAAAACTTATAAAGGTGTTAATGAAAACTTAAGTCCTACGGTAATATGTCGAGATAAAAAGCAAGAAAATGGGGAAAAATTTAGACTATAGGATGAAAAAAGGTAACAAAAAACAACCGGGGGTAATGAATCTACAGGCATCAATATCCGCTCGGGCGGAGTAGTAAGGAAACTCGCGGTAAGATTGCCATAGAGCTAGAGATGCCGTGAGACCACGGGAAGTGTTTGCTAAAATTTAACATACAATTGTCATATTTACCTAAACATTAAAAAATATAATAAATTCTTCTCCAGAACAGTTGGCTAAGGGTTAAGTTGATATAATCTAACAAACTTTATCT
>DFNM01000188.1:9553-11767 GCA_002376045.1 Firmicutes bacterium UBA3567 | reverse complement strand
TTTATTTAACAATATTTGGCCGGAATTTGAAGGAATGTATGAAACAATGTCAAATATATGTTATGAGAATTAAATGAATCCCAGAATTTAAGGTTTAAGGAGAGATGCCTGATGAAGAACTCAACGAGGTTTTTGAAAACTGTGATTGCATCAATGGTTGTGATAACAGTCCTGGCAGGGGCCGTTTTTGCCGCCCCATGGGAGTTTGGCGATGTTAAGGGTCACTGGGCAGAAGCCTACATCCAGAAGATGGCTTTGAAAGGCATTATCCAGGGAGTGGGAGGAGGGTTGTTTGCACCGAATAAAGAGGTGACAAGGCTTCAAAGCGTAGTCATGCTCACCCGAATCAAGCACCATGACAGCACTATACCGGACAGGCCCATACCACCTGTTTTCAAAGGAACGGTAGCCAGCTGGGGTAAGAGGTACGTAGCCATGGCTGTGGAGGAGGGAATCATTGCGGGAGATGATCTGGAGAATTTCAGGCCTGATGAACCCACCAAAAGGTATGAAGCAGCGGTATTTGCAGTAAGGACTTTAGGTCTTGCCGAAAAGGCAGAAGCTCTTAAAACCATTAATTTGAACTTTAGTGATACGTATAAGATTCCCATGCAGGCCAGGGGTTATGTGCAGATCGCCGTTGAGGAAGGTATAATAACGGGTTATGGTGATGGGAGTTTTAGACCCCTGGAAACCCTTTCAAGGGCCGAGGCCGCTACCCTCTTTTACAGAGTGGACCGCAAACTGAAGAATGAAGTGGATGATAAAGAAGTTTCCGGAACAGTAACCTCGGTTGATGCCTTTATCCTTCCATCTGTTACTATAGAACTTGAGGATGGAACAGAAGAAACGATTTACGTCAATAACTCCACCTCCATTTTCGCGGAGGGCAAAAAAGCTTCCCTTAAGGATGTGGCAGCAGGAAACTATGTTACGGCTATTTACAATGAATCAAAGACTTATGCCCTCTTTTTAGAGGCCTTTGAAGAACCACCCCTTCAGCCTGAAGAGCGAACCATCTCCTACGGAGGAACAATAGACAACCTGCATGAAGACCTGAGAATGATTGTGATAAACCGAAATGACGGCCAGAAGGTTTCCCACACCATCAAACAGGGAGCGGATATCCTTCTGAATGATGAACCCGTTACGGTTTCTGAACTGGTCCCGGGCCAGAGCATAACCTATTATGTGGATAAGGAAACCAATGATATTGTAAGGATTTCCGCTGTGGGAATCGATGAGGTGGTAGAAGGGAAGGTTGTGTTTGTTTCGTATGGTGGGGCTATCGACAAGATGATTCAAATCAAGACCTTTGATGGGGATGAAAAGAAGCTGTATCGTATTGCAGAAGATGTAGTGGTGACAAAAAACGGTGAACCGGCTACCCTAGAAAGCATAATGAACTATGATATGGTAAAACTGTCTGTAGCCAAAAGCAAGGTAGTGAAAATCGAGGCAGAAAGTGCTGAAAAAGAAGTCTCAGGCAAGCTTGTAAGCATCTCCTATAAAGAAGAACAGCCCCACATAACAATTGAACTGAGCTCAGGGGAAGAAGTTACTTATCCTGTAGATATAGAAGAAGTTGATGTGGAAAGAAACAATGATGATGCTGAACTTACAGATTTGTTGAAGGGTGATGAGGTGGAACTGACCCTTACTTACAATGTTGTTACCGAAATAGAGGCTGACAGTGTCAAACAGGAGATTGAAGGGACCATTGTTAGTTTTTCCGTTGGTGAAGAAATTACAATAACCGTTCTCGATGAAGAAGATGATACGCAAAAAACCTTTATCCTTGCTCCAGATGCCAGAATAAAGAAAAACGGCCAAACCATTTCACCTTCCGAGTTTAGTGCCGGGATAAGAGGGTGCCGTGTGGAAATGAATGTAGAGAGCGAAGTTATAGTTAAGATGTACATTGAAGATGCCAAAAAGGCGACTTATTTCAGTGGGATAATAAAGGCGATTCACGAAAAAAACAACATAATTGTGGTTGAAAAGACCAATGGGAACACGAAAACTATCATAGTGGATGATGATACAAGCTTCATGCGGGGCAACAGCAAAACCCGCTTTTCCCGATTGGATGTTGGTAATAATGTTACCGTTTTCGGTCAGTATGATGGAGCCATCTTCAAGGCCAGCCTTGTAGTTGTGACAGATCTCGATTAAGCATAGATTTATAAATCCGGTTCTTCTCCAAAACAGTTG
>DFNM01000188.1:0-9197 GCA_002376045.1 Firmicutes bacterium UBA3567 | reverse complement strand
TATCTAACAAACTTTATCTAGAGATGTACGTAGGTTGGTTAGATAGCCTTGCCCGGCTCGAGAATTTCTACACCAGCCAGCTTCGGCAGTCAAGGCAATAAAAAAGGATAGACTTAGTGAAATACCAAAGGATCTATCCTTTTTTTGTGTGGAATTTTCAAAAAACCTATTGCATAAATATGCATTATAATGTATAATAATTAACAAATATACACAATAGCCCTTCACCTCCCCGCCTGGTAAGCTGGAAAAGGTGAAGGGTTGTGAAGAACCCCGTTCAGAGGGCCTTCATGTCCTTAATTATAACACAGCAGGCCTTCTGAAATCAATTTCAAAAAGCATCTTTTAAAAAGGAGAGGAGTAACATGTTAGCAAAGACCACATCGGATAAAGGTCTGCTGGAAGTGGAATTTTTACAGATTCCGGATTTAAAAGGGAAGGATGTGCTCACATTAAATGACCTTACAGCTTCACAGATTAAACACATAATAAGGGGAGCCCTCTATTTAAAAAACAAAAAATCCCGGGGGATAAAACCCCTTAAGGGCAAAGTTCTTGGCATGATTTTCAACAAACCTTCCACCAGAACAAGGGTATCCTTTGAAGTGGCCATGTGGCAGCTGGGAGGATACGGCATCTTTTTGAACACCAATGACTTGCAGATAAAACGAGGGGAACCCATTAAAGATACTGCCAGAGTGCTGTCGGGTTACGTGGATGGCATTGTGATCAGAACCCATGACCACAAAGAAGTGGAAGAACTGGCTCATTATGCAGAAGTCCCTGTAATCAACGGGTTGACAAACCTTGCCCATCCGTGTCAGATTCTGGCTGATTTGTTAACCATTTATGAGGTTAAAGGAAAGCTTGCCGGATTAAAACTGGCCTATGTAGGGGATGGAAACAATGTTGCCAACTCCCTCCTCTTGGGTTGTTCAAAGATGGGCATAAACATATGGGTTTCCTCCCCTAAAGGCCATGAAGTCGATGATGAAATCCTTTCCCTTGCTCAAAAGGCTGCCCTGGAAAATGAATCACAAGTTGTGGTTACCAATGATGCGGCAGAAGCCGTTAAGGGGGCAGATGTTGTATACACAGATGTATGGGTGAGCATGGGAGAGGAAGAGGAGAAAAAAGGAATCCTGGAGGTGTTCAAGGCTTACCAGGTGAACAGCCAGTTGTTGAAGCTGGCTGCCGATGATGTGGTTGTAATGCACTGCCTGCCTGCTCATAGAGGAGAGGAAATAACCGATGAGGTTATAGAGGGCAAAGGCTCCATAGTGTTCCAGCAGGCGGAAAACAGGCTTCATGCTCAAAAAGCCCTGCTGGCAATGGTGCTATAAAAAATTCAACAGGAGGTATTAAAAAATGAAAGTTGTGCTGGCTTATTCAGGGGGGCTGGATACATCGGTATGTATTAAGTGGCTGCAGGAGAGATACGATGCTGAAGTTATAACCCTTGCAGCAGATGTGGGTGAGGGGAAAGACCTGGAGTTTATAAAACAGAAGGCCCTCAAAATAGGAGCGATTAAATCATATGTTGTTGATGCAAAAAAGGATTTTGTGGAAAACTTCATCTGGCCTGCATTAAAGGCCAATGCGCTGTATGAGAAAAAATATCCTCTGACAGCTTCCCTGTCAAGGCCTTTGATTGCAAAGCTGCTGGTGGATGTAGCGGAAAAAGAAGGGGCCGATGCCGTTGCCCACGGCTGCACGGGGAAAGGGAATGATCAGGTCAGGTTTGATGTTTCCGTCACTGCCCTTAACCCCAAACTGAAGATTATTGCTCCTGTTCGGGAATGGCCCATGTCCAGAGAAGAAGAAATCGAGTATGCAAAGCAGCACGACATACCTGTTCCTGTAGGTAAAGAGAATCCTTTCAGCATAGATGAGAATTTATGGGGACGAAGCATTGAATGCGGTGTGCTGGAGGATCCGTGGAACGAACCGCCGGAAGAAGCGTATACCATGACGGTCTCACCACAGAAGGCTCCCGATACACCGGAATACATTGAAATCACTTTTGAAAAGGGAATACCTGTGGCTTTAAACGGCAAAGAGCTTGATGGAGCAGCCCTGATAGCTGAACTCAACAAAATAGCAGGCAAACACGGTGTGGGAAGAATAGACCAGATAGAAAACCGCCTTGTTGGTATCAAGTCAAGGGAAATATACGAGTGTCCCGGTGCCACGGTGCTGATAATGGCCCATCAGGATCTGGAAAGCCTAACCCTTACCAGGGAAACCCTGCACTTCAAAATGGGTATTGAGCACAAATATGCTGAACTGGTTTACAATGGCCTCTGGTATTCTCAACTGAAAGAAGCTCTGGATGCCTTTATTGATTCAACTCAGAAAAATGTCACAGGTACAGTGAAACTCAAACTCTTCAAAGGAACATGCAGTGTGGTAGGGAGAAAATCTGAGTATTCCCTGTATGATTACGGGCTTGCCACCTATGATGAAAACGACCAGTTTGATCATAAAAGTGCTGAAGGATTCATCAAACTATGGGGTTTACCTACGAAGGTATATGCCACAGTAAAGAAAGGGAGATCGAAATGAATATGAGAAAGCTCTGGAGCGGAAGGTTTGAAAAACCCTTACAGGAAAAGGTTCAAAAATTCACGGCCTCGAGTTCTTTTGATAAAAAGCTTTACAAAGAGGATATAAAGGGAAGCTGTGCCCATGTTAAAATGCTCAGCAAATGCAACATAATAACCAGGCTTGAGGCGGCTCATATAATAAGAGGGTTAAAAGAAATTGAGTATGAGATAGAAGAGGGGTTGTTCGATCCGGAGGCGTATGAAGACATACATTCAGCCATTGAAATAAGGCTGACTGAAAAAATCGGTCCCTTGGGAGGCAAGCTCCATACAGCCAGAAGCAGAAATGACCAGGTGGCCCTGGATGAACACCTGTATCTTAAAAAAGAAATACAGGAAATAATTGAGCTGATTACACTACTGCAGCAGGCTTTAAAAGCAAAGGGGGAGGAGCACGAAGACACCGTGATGCCCGGTTACACACACATGCAGAGGGCACAGCCTATCACATTGAAGAACCATTTAATGGCGTATTATTACAAGCTGGAAAGGGATAGGGAAAGATTCCAGGATTGCTATAAGAGAACTGATGTAATGCCCCTGGGTGCTGGTGCCCTGGCGGGGTCCTCCTTTCCCATAGATAAAGAGTTTACTGCCTCTCTTTTGGGTTTTGAAAAAGTGTATGAGAATACCCTGGATGCTGTGAGTGATAGGGATTACATTCTGGAATTCATGTCAGCAAGCAGCATCCTCATGGTGCATTTGAGCGGCTTGTGTGAAGAATTAATCCTGTGGTCCACGAAGGAGTTTGATTTTATTGAACTGGATGATTCTCACACTACAGGCAGCAGTATCATGCCCCAAAAGAAAAACCCCGATGTTGCCGAACTTATACGAGGAAAAACCGGCAGGGTTTTTGGGGCTCTTATGGCCATGCTTACAGTTGTGAAAGCTCTCCCCCTTGCATACAACAGAGATCTTCAGGAAGACAAGGAACAGCTGTTTGATGTTGTAGATACGGTAAAAGGTACCCTCGATGTGCTGCCAGATGTAATCAGCATGATGAAAGTAAAAACCCGGAACATGAAAAAGGCAACGGAGAAGGGTTTTCTGGATGCTACAGAGCTGGCAGATGAACTTGCTAAGAAAGGAATACCCTTTAGAAAAGCCCATGAAATAGTGGGCAGGATGGTATGCTACTGTATCAAGCAAAATAAGGAATTGAAAGACCTGACCAAGGATGAAATAAACTATTTTTTGGATAAAAGGATTGGATAGTGGGGTTGATTAGGGCATTGAGTTTTTAAAAAATTCAATGCATTTTTTATTTTTCAGAAGGAAAATAGAGGAAAAAAATCGAAGATAAATTAATATCAAAGTATGGGTTTTGGAGGAGAAAAATGAAGAGGGTTATTGCAGTATTGACGGCAATTTTTGTAAGCCTGCTGTGGAGCGGATCAGGGAAGGGCGAAAACCTGCCTGCAGTAGTAGTGGAAGCTCCCAATCGGGCTTCCCAGGATTTTGAAGTCAAAATAAGCATCGAGGGAGCTGAAGACCTTTATGGCTGGTCAGGGGAAGTGATGTGTGATGATGTGGGAATAAAAATCAAGAGCATTGTTGTTGAAAGCTTTCCCGATAATGGAGAGAATTTTCTTTTTATCAATGACCGGAAGAGCTATGCCAGGTTTGCCAGAATTAAAAAAGGTCGTGTTGCAGGCAGTGATGGTTCAGGACTCCTAGCTACCATCCTTTTTGAAGCCGTCGAAACTTCCACATTAAACCTGGATGAGGTGATCCAGATAAAACTTTCCAACAGCAATGGTGAAAACATATCATACTCCTTCACCGGGAGCCTTCAGGTTAAAGTGGATAAAGAGGGCCCTTTGATAAATCTCAACCCATTACCTGAATATGTAAACACAAAAACAATAACAGTATCTGGTAGTGTTAGTGAACACGATTTAGACTACATCAAAATCAATGATGTTTGTGCTGCAGTGGAAGGGAGCAGTTTTGCCGCTGCATTGACTCTGGAAGAGGAGGACAACCCGCTCATCATAGAAGGAAAGGATAAAGCCGGTAACACCGCTGTAGTTTACAAAAACATAGTGTTTGATGAGACTTTGCCGGTGGTTTATTTTGATGTGCTGAATGAAATATATACATATTCCCCGAGTTACATAATAAAGGGCAGGGTTGAAGACAATCATGAAGTAGCTGCTTTTAGAATAAATGGTGAAGCGGTGGAAATTGATGAAAATGGCAGCTTTGAGTATGAAGTCCTTCGTAAATCATACGGACCCAGCCAAATCAGTGTGGAAGCTGAGGATAAGGCAGGTAATTTCAGTGAAGAATACCTTGTAATTACATTCTTAAAAAAGAGTTCTGATACCGAGAGATTTAATACAGGGATAAATACAGCAATGATGAAGATTAAAGCTGAAAGAGAGAAGAGAGCACCAGAGTTTTTGGATTTACAGGGTCACTGGGCACAAAAAGCTGTTAACCGGTTGTATGAGCGGGGGATTATTAAGGGATACCCTGATGGGACATTCAGGCCTGATGAGGTCTGTTTAAGGGGAGAATTTCTGGTAGCTTTAATGAGGATTTTAAAGGTTTCCCCCGTTTCGGATGAAGACTATTCCCTTGAAGGCGTTCCCCTGTGGGGCAGGCTTCCCATAATTACGGCCCTGGAGAAGGGAATTTTGAAAGGTTTTGAGAATGGCAGTGTCGGCTTTTTTGAACCCCTGAACCGCAATCAGATGGCGGTTTTCCTCCATAGAGCCCTGGGTTTGCATAAAGCCGGTGTTGTTTATTCAACGATAAGGGATTACCGGGAGATACCGGTCTGGGCAAAGGAGTCTGCAGCTGCATTGTTTTCCGGCGGGATTTTAAGGGGTTTTGAAGATGGAAGTTTTAGAGGGAATACTGCGGCTACCCGGGGTCAGATGGCAGTTATCCTTGATAGAGTAATGGATTATGTTGACCTTCCACAGGATATTTCAAGGGTAAAGGAACTTCCCCGTATCCAGAGCCAAAAGGTGATTACTGTAACCCAGCCTCAGGAAACCTTTATAATAACCTCATCACAGACATTGCATTTTGAGGGTTTTGTTGAACAGGGGTATACCCTGGAGTTCGAGGGTGGAGAGGTTGACCTGGATGAAGAGGGAAACTTTTCTTTTGATTATGAACTGGATTGGGGCTGGAACAATTTAACTTTCAGGGCATCGAATGGAGATTCTGAAAGCTTTACTGTTTATTGTGACAACACCCCTCCTATTATAGACTTATTGAATACGATCCCTGCAGATGGCAGCTTTATCACTTCATGGGATGGAACCTATCCCATCAAAGTTAAAGCCTTGGATTTTCAAACGGCCATCGATAAGAACTCCCTGCTGTTGACGGTTTCTGGTATTAACAAAATGCGGGTTATACAGTACAGTGAAAATGAGCTGGGATATAAACAGGTAACCGTGGGGATACATACAGTAGATCTGGAAAGGCTGGAAGATGGCCGGCATTTTATACATGCAGAATTCATAGATGCAGCAGGCAACAAGAGGGTTTATGAATCAAGCTTTATCCTGGACACACAAAAACCCGAAATCAACATCCTGCATCCAGTTGGCCATAAAACCAGTTGGCCGGTAACGGTAGGAGCATACGTGTATAATGTAACCTTAAAAGAGTGCTCTCTGTCCTTTTCCCCTTCAGGCGAGGAAGAGGGGCTGTGGGTTGATACCATTGATGAGTTTACTGGTAGTGAAGTAGAATTTTCCTGGGATGCCGGTGAGCTGGAGAGCGGTTATTATGATTTGATGATTACTGCTGAAGATGAAGCGGGCAATACATCAAACCAGAAAATACTTCTTTATCTCGACAACACTCCTCCTGCTGTTGTATCGGAATTGATGGGGGAAAGTTATGCTGATGCTGTAGTGCTTACCTGGCAGCACAATCCGGAAGATGATGTGGAATGCTACAGAGTTTACAGAGCTATTGATTCAGATGGGCCTTTTGCTTTTATCGGTCAGACTCAGGCAAACAGTTATAATGATACTGGGTTGCCTGATGCTGCATATTATTACCAGGTTAGAGCACAGGATGATGTAGGGAACATCTCTGATGCTACCACAACAATCATGGTTACTGTCAACACGAAAGGGAGTCTTTTAATCAAATGCAGTCTAGAAAAACTGGGATTGTCTCCTGGAATTAAAGTGGAGATTGCAGGAAATGGGATTGACCATCAAGGTAATACTTCAGAACAGGGCTCAATACTGTTTGGTGGATTGAACCCTGGAGATTATACTGTTAAGTACAGCCATCCGGGTTATGTAGAATACACACAAACAGTTACTCTCAATCCCGGTCAAATGCTGAACATAGAAGGGGTACTTTTGGCTGGAGATGTTAATGGAGATAATGCTGTTGATCTACAGGACCTGGGTTTGATTTTCAGTTTGCTGAATACCACGGAGGAATCTGATGAATGGGATTACAAAATGGACTATAATGGAGATGGTATCATCGATATCCATGATATGGTTATTAGTTCCAGAAACATGCAGTAGTCAAAAAATTTATAATAAATAATAAAGGATATTTTATTATTTATAAAGAAGTATATATTGAATCAATCAGCATACTGACAAAAAGTTAGATGGTGGGAAAATGAAGAAAAAAGTCTGTGTTTTAATGTTAGTATTGCTCCATTTTTTATGGGTTGTTTCTGCTGATGCTCATGATTTTACGGATGCAAACAACCACTGGGCGACAAAGGAAATCCAGCAGATGGCAATGAAGGGAATAATAGATGGATTCCCGGATGGCAGCTTTAAACCCGACAGTCCTGTGACAAGGTCACAGCTTGTTAAGATGGTTGTTTGTGCCCTCGGTTATAAAGAGGATGCCCTTACTTTAAAGTATGTGAAATCGCCTTTTAAGGATGTCGATAAAAAGCACTGGGCAAATGGATACATTAATGCAGCGTGGGAACTGGGGATTGTGAAAGGAGATGGCAGGGGAAACTTCAACCCTGATAGAGAAATAAATCGTGTGGAAATAACTGCTGTTTTGATTCGAGCAATGGGAGTTAAAAATGTGCCAGTAACCATTAACAATGTTTCATTAAACTTTAAGGATGCTGCTGCTATACCGCAGTGGGCATTGGGTTATGTCAAACTTGCTACTGAAAAAGGGCTGATTAAAGGGTTACCCGATAACACCTTTTCACCCTTTAGTTTTACGAAAAGAAGTGAAAGCGTCATGATGATCCAGAGAATGCTGGAGCACATGGGGCTTTTGTATGATTTTTGCGGCACTGTAGAAAGTATCGAGCATGACACCAGGACCATTACCGTTAATGTTTCCGACACTTTGATACCATTACAACTAGGGGAATTTCCCAATGTTTACAAAAACAGCAAACCCGCTGGCCTTTCGGAATTGAAGGCGGGAGATGAAACAAAAATAATTATGGATAAGCACAAAAAGGTTGCGGAGTTCATTGAGGTTTTTAGTAAGAGATTTCAGGGTGTAATCAAAAGGATCGACTACAGCAGTTATACTATAACCTTTGAGGTAGACGGACAGTTTAAAACTTATTATATAAGGCCAGAAGCCAGGATCCTTGTAAATGGTCAAGACTCTTCAGTGGAGAATTTGAAAGTGGGGGATAAAGCCAACATTGCATTGAATTCCTTTATGGGAGGTATCAGAATTCTTGAGGTTGTTCGGAAGGATGATCAGCAGTAATAGTGAACTTAAAATAAAACTAAAAAAAGTTGTTATACTTAAATTTGTATTGATGCTTTGCTTGAATACCGTTATACTTGCTGCAGAAGACTCAGGCCTGAGCCTTTTTATTACAAAGAGTGAAATTGGAATAAACAGGTTTGTTGAAGAATCGGGGGTAGATGGCAGGGGGATAACTGTTGCAGTAATTGATACTGGAGTGGATCCTGCTCACCCTGACCTGATGCAAACAACAGATGGCCATCAAAAAATCATCGACTGGGTTGATTTCACCAATGAGGGTTTAGTCCAGACACCATACAGGGCTGTAGAAATCAATGGTGAGATCATTACACCCAATGGGAACATCAGGATAGGCAGGATAAATTCCAAGAGCGGTGTTTTCCATTATGGTTTTTTCAGGGAAGATCAAATAGAGGAAAAGGGATTTATGGGTCAGGATGTGAACCGGGATGGTGACAGCGAGGATAGTTTTTTTGTGTTGGTTGTTGATAGTAAAATTGCCGGGTTTTATGATATGGTTTGGGTTGATACTGATGGTGATAATGACCTTACTGATGAAAAACCATTAAAGGTGTTTTCAAAAAATTACGATTGGGCTCTTTTCGGTAAAAAGGGTAATAAAGTCTTGAGCCCGGATCATTCCTCTTTTGTGGTTACAGAAATAGACCTCCGGGGGGGTTATGTCAAACTGGGTTTTGATGGAAATGGCCATGGCACCCATGTTGCCGGGATTTTAGGAGGTAATGGGGAAATAAAGGGTATTGCACCGGGAGTAAGAATAATGGCCCTCAAAGCACTGGGGTCTTCAGGGGATGGTTCATGGGAGGATATATCGAAAGCAATGAAATATGCAGCAGCAAATGGAGCAGACATAGTAAGCATCAG
>DFNM01000027.1 GCA_002376045.1 Firmicutes bacterium UBA3567 | reverse complement strand
GTTATTTTGTTTTTGAAACAATTGGTATATATCTTGCCTCATCATCTGAAGCAGGTATGGTTATTGCTCTTATACCGGTAGCGGTAACCATTCTTGCGGCAGTCTTTCTGAAAGAGCATCCTTCACCCCTTCAGACAGTTTGTGTTATTCTATCGGTAGCTGGAGTTATTTATATCTTGATCTGTAAGAGTACCACTGCTGCACAAAAAAATCTTATAGGTATATCAGCCTTATTGTTTGCCGTTTTGAGTGCATCCGTGTTCAACATCCTGGCCAGAAAATTTTCTCGACATTTTAAACCCCTGGAGATTACCTTTTTTATGTCCTGGGCAGGTGCTGTCGTTTTTAACGTTATTGCTGTTTCTCAACATCTTCTAAGAGGAGAAATAGCCCATTATTTCACTCCATTGTTTGACACAAAAGTATTAATTCCTGTAATGTATCTTGGTATCCTATCATCAACAGGAGCTTTCTTTCTGATGAATTACACCCTATCCAGGCTTGAAGCCTACCGTTCATCGGTGTTTGCAAACCTGGCCAGTGTAATATCCATTCTTGCAGGTGTAATGATAAAACACGAACCCTTTTACCTGTATCACCTGATAGGAAGTACCTTGATCATAATGGGGGTTTGGGGCACCAATTACTTTGGAACCAGATCCGGGATTAAAACATACAAAAGTAAGCACACATATATTACAGAAAAATGATGTTTATAAAATCTTTTCAAGAAGTTTCACTGTATTTCTAACAAATTCCGGACACACTCTGGTGAAGAGTCCTTTCTCTTTTGCCATTTACCTGCCTTCAACACTGCTTATATCACACCCAAGGAGTTTTCTACACTTTACAGACCCGTGAAGAAATTTGAATTGCTCCATAAATTCCTAAGCGAGTGCGTAGGTTCTCTCTTTTGCCTTATCATCTTCAGTTGCCATTTTCCCACATTTAAGCCCGATAACCATCAATGCTCCTGTTACTGCTCTACAAGTTTCTCCCCTGCGAATCATCCCCCTACCAAAAGCACACCCGATTTTTAAAGCCTGTTCTCTGGCTACTCCAAATTCCTCACTGAAAGCCGAAAAAACCGCCTGAGCACAGGTAAAACCTTTTTTAAAGCAATCAAGCCCAATCGACTTTTATCAATGTTCCTTCCCAGTTCCTGTGGATAATAAAGCAAGGTTTTTACAATTTTTTAAACAAAAAAGACAAGCTAAAACTTGTCTTTTAACTATTCTTTCCATTATTAAAATATTTTTCTACTTCTACCAGACAGTCGTGAAAAGCCGCTCCATATCCGATGTCTGTTAAGCGATCTGCAGTGAGCTTGTTCACATTGGCTTCATCTCCCCATGAACCGAAAAAAGCATGCACAAAACCCAAAGGAACTTTATCCGTCACAAAAGCCTTTAATTTAACTTCCCCCCTTGTGTTAAAAACCCTAACAGCATCACCGCTTTCAATTTTTCTTGTCTTTGCATCCGTGGGGTTTATTGCAAGCAGAGGGTCTTCCCTTAATTCCAGAATGTTTGAAAACTGGGAATTGATTTTCTTACGAGAGTGACCTGTCACAAAATGCAAGGGGTATTCTTTATAAAGCAGGGGTGTGGTACGCTTGCCTTCTGCAGGTTCGCGATACACAGGAAGAGGCGACTGACCCCATTTGTCTCTCATCTGCTGACAGTAGAATTCTATCTTTCCCGAAGGTGTATCGAACTTCAGGTCACTGTAAGCGATTTCCTGAAAATCCTGATGAAGATAGGCTTTCTCTTTTAATTTCTCTCTAGTGGTATTCAGATTGGATGCTTCTATAACCCTTTCTATTACATCCAGGCTGTTTTCCGGCAAATACGTTTCATCGAACCCGAATCTTCTCCCCAGCATCCTATATACTTCGCTTTCATGTTTGCATTCTCCAGGAGGTTCTATCACCTTTTGCTGCAGCTGAATGTATGAATGGCCATAACCCTTCACTAGATCGTAGTACTCAAAGGGTGAAGCTGCAGGCAAAACTATGTCTGCCATTCTGGCAGTATCCGTCAAAAACAGGTCACACACTACAATAAAATCCAGTTTGTTCATTCCGTTTTTCAAACTGCTGCTGTTAGGATTACTCGTTACAGGATTAGCAGCTTCAATCCACATAGCTTTTATGGGCGGGTTTGTCTGCTGATTGAGCTCTGTAGAAAGCAAGGCAAGGGGTATTCCTCTAATCTTATCAGGTTTCTGGGGAAGATAAGGCCACACCAGACCGGGACCCTGTTTATCACCAAAATACAAACCACACCCCCGTTTGCCTATGCTCCCCGTCAAAGCAGGCAGAAGGGCAATAGTCCGCACCGTCTGACCCCCATTGGTGTAACGCTGAAGCCCGAATCCACAAACCAGGGCATAATGAGGGTTATCACCGATGTATCCCACAAAAGCTTCGATTTCATTCTGAGGTACTCCCGTAATCTCTGCAACCTTTTCTAAAGGATAGTCTTTTAAAAACTCCCTGAACCGATCAAACCCATGAGTGTTTCTGTTTATAAAATCAATGTCTATTGTATTTGTTTCAACAAGCCTTTTTGCCACACCGAGAGCCAAGCATCCATCTGTCCCGCATCTGGGCCTCAAGTGCAAATCACTTTCATGGCTGGATTCGCTTATTCTTGGGTCGATGGTTACCAGCTTTGCTCCTTTTTTCAGAGCCCGGTTGATGTGATACATCATGTGAAGATGGGTGTTTGCAGGATTTTTACCCCACAGAACAATCAGTTTGGAATTCTCCAGATCTTCCAAAGCATTGCTTTTTCTTGATCCATACGTCAAATTTAATGCTTCAACACCCGCCGCATTACACAGGTCTCCATATACGGAGGTAAAACCTCCAAACTGATACCAGAAACCATATGCGGCCTCCTTCACAATACCCATGTTTCCTGAACCGCAGTAATACAAAATCGATTCCGGCCCATACTCTTCCTTTAAGGAAGCCAGCCGGGTATGGATAGTATCAATCGCTTCCTCCCATGGAATACGCCGAAATTCCCCATCACCCCTTGTTCCTACCCTTTTCAAAGGATACAGCAGCCTCTCTTTGCTGTAAACCATCTTCGTATAATTCTTGCCCTTTACACATATCATCCCTTTTGTTACAGGATGATCCTTGTTCCCATAAACACCGATAATTTTCCCGTTTTCAACCTTTACTTTCAAAGCACATGAACCGAAACAATCTTTAGGACACACCGTATTAAAGGTTTTTGATTCCATGGTGTTTCCTCCCTCTAAAATTTTCGAGTCCATCTTGCGTATTCAAATTCGTCCATATGGGCAGAGTTTTACACTTTTTATTAATTGTTTCGTCATCTATTAAATGCAAATCTGAATTTTTCATCAGGGAAAAAATGGAACACTGGTTGGATTTAATCTGATCTTCTATCCTGGCTACAAGCTTTTTAGAATAAACGGCATGAAAGGGTTCGATAAAATTTCCCCTTTTACAGGCTATAATATCTGGGCCCCGTGCCAGACTTTGTTTCATGTGGGAGATTAATTCGTCAGAGATAACGGGCATATCACAGGCTATCAAGTAATTGTAAAGGCTGTTTGAAGCCTTCAAGCCAGCATGAAGACCCGCTATAGGACCTGTATCTTTAAACTCATCCACCACTGTTTTTACATTCAAAAATTTAAACCCCTGATTTTCCCTTGAGGCTACGATTATTACCTCTCCAAAGTATTTTTTTAATTCTTTGATGATAAACTCTATACACGTTGTATCTCCTATCTTCATGAAGGCTTTATCAAACCCCATACGTCTGCTTTTTCCTCCAGTTAAAACAATGGCACTGTTAAACAGCATCAATTTCTCTCGCCCCTATCATACATAATTCTGCTACTTTAACGCCATACCACCTGCTCTTAATATAGCGTTTCAGAAATTTTGTAACCCATATATCCTCCACTACATATTATAAAAGTAGAAAGAAAGGAGGGGTATACAAATGGCAGAAAGCTATTCAGGTTGTCATTACGGAAGTGGGGTTTTTCTGGTTTTCCTGATCCTGATACTGCTTATATTGGGTCTATTCTGCTTCCCCTACTTTGGTTATGAAAAATAACAACGCTTAAATCCCACAACATAATCAACAAGGAGGCCAAATATTTTTCATCTCTGATACCCCTGGTCATTATATCCAGGGGTATTGTATTTATTATTCTTATTCAGGGTAGCATATCTTTAGTATAATTGCGCGTTTTTTGAAGAAAATTTCAAAATGTGTTATAATAATATTGGTTATTATTTTAATTTTTTCGAAAAGGAGATTTTGATAACATGAGAGCGAGTGCCAAAACCCCTAGAAAACCAAAAAAATCTCTGGCTGGAATAAAAAAGGATATAAAAGCCCTTGTAGGAAGTAGGGTAAAATTCAAAACTAAGCGAAAATGGAAAAAAACTACTGAAGATGAAGGAATACTGGAAAAAACCTATCCGAACATCTTTACAGTAAAAGTTAAAAACCGAAAGGTTGCATTCAGCTATGTAGATGTTCTCACACACACGGTGGAATTAACGGTCATAAAGAATAAAAAGAAAATCAAGTTAGCCGGTTAAACCATGGAACATATGTCTATGGTTTGTTTTTTATTAATTACATTTCATTTCTACAAATCGCCATTAATATAACTATCAGACTCAGAAGATACAACACTCCCCCTATAACCGAACCAGCAGTTAGAATCTCGTTATTCATTACATATCCTATACTACCAACTATACATGCAACACCATTTAACAAAAGAAGCAACCCGCCTATCGCAGTAAGTCTTCTGCCTTTCATTAAAAGATTTCCAAAAATAATAGAAGGTATACCAAGGATTCCATACGCAAACCCATTAATTATAGCCACACCGGAATGTGGCCATACCTGAATAAATTGACCAAGCATGATTTTATACATCTCTGGAAAACCTGAAGTGTTCATTTGAGAAACAATACGGGGAAGGATAGTTACCTGAGAATAATATACAAACAAATTAAAAATACAGTAAACAGGTACAAAAACAAAACTCATAAGAGATAATTCAGGATCTCTTGTTTTGCAATAGAGGTATAAGATCGTAAAAAACATTGTTGTAGTAATGGTAACAAAAACTGCATTTATATAAGATAAATCAAATATCACATTTGGATTCTTTACCAAACTCACTGCCTTTTCAAATGAATCGATGGGTCCTGTTTTAAGAAGAGAAACAATCATAAGGACCAACCATATTATTGTAAAAACAAGACACAAAACCACTGAGATTCTTAACCATTTATGTTTGTCATTCATGATTTTCCTCCTTATTTTTTACCTGAATACCCCTATTACCAGCACAATTACTAAAACTAGTGTCAATCCTCCCAGAACCATGTGACCGGTGACAGCATTTTTGAAAGCAGAGCCTCCAAAATGTATAGCAAATCCACAACCCATAGTTACTATCAGCATTATAAGCGTAAGTATCGACAATATCTTAATCATAACTCCAATCGTCCTCCTTTCCATCAGAGCCTATTTTTATGATTCATATATAGTTTTTAAATAGAATCATGTACTTTTAACCTTAATTTTCATTTCCTGTGTTATTTTCATTTGTGATAGGGTATATACAGCCAGGGCACACCAGATAAGTCCAAAACTCATCAAATGCATCCTGGTAAACTCTTCCTTAAAGACAAACACACCCAGCACCAGGTTTAATGTTGGGGAAAGGTATTGCAAAAAACCAACCATTGACAGGGGAATTCGGTTAACACCATTGGCAAAAAATAAAAGAGGGGCCGCTGTAACAATACCTGAACAAACCAATAGTAGTATGGTTGTAGCGGACAATTTGCCAATAACATCTGTTCCACCAATGTATTTCGACATAAGGTAACAAAAAGCCAGAGGAGCAACAATACCCGTTTCAAGCATTACCCCCGTTAAAGAGTTTACTCCGGCTAATTTTTTGAAAAGGCCGTAAAGAGCAAAAGTAACAGCCAGCCACAAGGAAATCCACGGTAGAGTGTTGTATTGAAGGGTAATAATCAAAACTCCCAGAGTTGCAAGGAAAAAGGAAACAATCTGCCAGCGAGTCAATCGCTCCTTTAATATCAATACCCCAAACAGCACGCTTATAAGGGGATTTATGTAATAACCCATACTCGTTTCTACCACATTACCGGAATTCACCGCCCAAATATAAAGGTACCAATTGATACTCAAAACAAAAGCACAAAAAATTATGTATACAAATTTTTGACGGTTTTTAATGGTCTTATACACATCATACCAGCCACGGTTTATGCTCAGTATAATGACTAAAAAAACAAAAGACCAAAAAATACGGTGTGCCAGAATTTCCTGAGAAGGTATGTGTTTTAAAACCTTCCAGTAAAGGGGAAGCAAACCCCATATCATATAGGCAGCAACTGTGTGCCAGATGCCAACTGTTCTGCTGCTGTCCTGGTCTAAAGCCGGTTTTTTTGTGTTCATTCCATGTATCCTCCTGAAGCCCTTATTATGTATAAGCTATTAAAAACTACTTTAACTTTATACTATTTTTTTGTTTTATTCAAGCTTCAATACAACTAAAAGCTTAAATTTAACATTAAGTCAAAACCGCTATTGAATGCATCAACTTTGGATTTATTTAAGCTTGCGTGTTTATTATTTTAACAGCTTTTTCTACAACTTCCCTATCAAACTGTGATCCCGAATGCTTTTCAAGTTCCTTTATGGCCTCTTCTTTTGAAAACATTTCACGGTAAGGTCTGGGAAAAGTCATGGCATCATAAGCATCTGCAACTGCCAGTATTCTTGAACCCAGGGGTATAGCATCGCCTTCCAGGCCATCGGGGTAACCTTTTCCATCCCATCTTTCGTGGTGATGCTTCACTATGTTTAAAATTTCGTTATCAGAAATAAAGTAGCTAAGCAGTTCCACACCGATAACAGGATGCTTTCTAACAATACTCATTTCTTCTTTATTCAAAACTCCGGATTTTTTTAATATCGAATCGGGAATGGCTATTACTCCTATATCATGAAGCAGACCTGCAATTTTAACTTTTGTTACCATAACATTATCCATTTCCATATTCACAGCAATCTTTACAGCCAGGTCACTTACCCTCTGGGAATGCCCCTTTGTGTATTGGTCCCTTTCCTCAACAATTTTAATCAGACCGATTATCCCATGCAGATACTGATCATGAATTTTCTTTTTCTGTCTTTCTATTTCCCCTTCTAGTTTTTCCTTAAATTGTTTCTCCATTTCTTTTAGCTTTTTTCTCTCCAGAGAAAATTTTACTGAATTTTCCAGGTCGTGGTAATGTATGGGTTTTGTGATGTAATCCACAGCGCCTTCTTTCAATGCCGCCCTGACACTGTTTATATCCTTTAGGGTTGAGGTTAAAATGACGGGTATGTTTATATCCCTTTTCTTAAGGTTTTTTAAAATTTCCATTCCATTCAAACCGGGAAGTCTTAAGTCCCAGATTATCAAATCATACTTCCCTTCCTCGATTTCTTTTAAAGCATCTTTTACATTTGAAACCCCTTTACACGAATACCCCTTTTCCTCTAAAAAATCCGATATTTTCCCTCTAACGCTCACATCCCCATCTACTATCAAAATATGGCCATACATAAACATACTTCCCCCAATCTTATTTTTAATTAAAAATCTTTTTAGCTTTTATCTATAATACTGTTGAACCTTTACTCACACTGGTGCCTCATAGATAAAAAAATGTCCCGACACGGGGACATCTATATCTAGACATTTGCATATGTTTATAACGAAGATTGCCTCCCGGCAGCCCGGCCATCATGACAATTTTCATTGTTGTAGACCCGTGGCTTTGCGTCCCTAATTTTCATTAGGTTTGCCTTTTTTAATATTGATTTTGGTGTAGAAACACCTTTTAGAAGAAATTTGATCTATATGTTGTGGTTGTAGTTGCATATTATCACAAGATATAGAGTGATTTTATTGAAAAATGGGCTTTTTACAGTAGAATCAATATTTTGTTTTTCAAAATTTTTTTAAAATCGACCCATAGTATTGTTTAATACCAATAAGTTGTAAATCTATATATATTTTAGTGCACCTTTTATTTGCTTTTTTTTATTTCCGTATTTATTTTTACAAATATTTCTAAAATCCTTTTTGTTTCATGAAAATTTTTTGTTTTCTCCAATTTGTCTAATTCATAGCTTCTCTCACCGAAGGGAAAAACTCAAAAATCTTGTTAAATCTTGTTTGGTAGATAACCCGAATAATCCTGTCACTGCCTTTTCAAACCGTACATACCCGTTACAGACAGATGCCACTATTCTTTGAGCTGATACAGCAACACCGAAAAAAGCACTATCTTTATAGATGTATTACCGCTCTATCTGAATCTGTATAATGTTGACCAGGTATAACCCCTCTGATAGGAATTCAGGTCAAGCACATGTTTTTGCGGGAGATTTAAACCGCATGCTGATAAACCAGCCATTACTAAAAAAAGCAATAAACAGCATCAGGCATGTAAATTTCCCTGCTTCCACCCAGACAACCTTACTATTTAAAATGTGTTTTAATATACTCTTCGACAAAAGACTTTAAATTCCTCCAAATAGTCAATGTATTTCTATACTTTGGTTTTTTATTGTGATTATTGCATTGATTCTATAAAAAAAAGCGGCTGGAATTCAAGCTTCCAACCACTCATCATCATAAGAAGTTTAAAACTCAACCTTCTCTTTAATCCTCTCAAAAGCCTCTGTAATTCGTTGTTTATCTACCGTCAATGCAATCCTGAAATACCCCTCACCTTCATCACCATAAGCATTGCCCGGGCTTACTATAACTCCAGCTTTCTCCAGCAGTGTAGCCGCAAATTCCGTTGATGTATAGCCCTCAGGCACAGGTGCCCATATATAGAAGGTGGCATTGGAGGGTCTAACCTGTATACCCAGTTCCTTCAGGTGCCGTATAGCCACATCCCTTCTCTCTTTGTAGATTCTGTTCATCTCATGTATGTGGCTATCCGGTCCTTCAAGGGCCGTCACAGCAGCTTCCTGAATGGCATTGAACTGACCGGAATCTATGTTGGTTTTTATCACCGCCAGCTTGGAAATTATCTCTTTGCTGCCCACAGCATAACCAATACGCCAGCCTGTCATGTTAAAGGGTTTGGATAATGAGCCAAATTCTATGCCAACTTCTTTACCCCCAGGAACCTGCATCAAACTGGGAGCTTTGTATCCATCAAAGGTTATCTCCATGTATGCACTGTCATGACATATTATCAGCTCATGCTTTCTGGCAAATTCCACTGCCCGGCTGAAAAACTCAAGATCCGCTGTGGCTGCTGTGGGATTATTGGGATAGTTCAAAAACATGAGTTTTGCTTTCTGAACAACATCCTGAGGAATCCCTTCAAGGTCAGGTAAGAAATTGTTTTCTGCCTTAAGGGGCATGGCCACAGGAGTTCCCCCTGCAAATATGGTAGCGGTTTTGTAAACAGGATAAGCGGGATCAGGTATAAGGGTATAATCCCCCGGATCTACGAAGGCAAAAAATACGTGAGCTATGCCTTCTTTTGAACCGATTAATGCCATGATCTCTGTTTCAGGGTCGAGGTCCACATCGTAGCGTTTTTTGTACCAGTGAGCCACTGCTTCCCTGAACCTCAGGGACCCTTCATAGGAGGGATACCTGTGATTTTCAGGATTTTTGGCTCCCCGATACAAGCTTTCTATAATATAATCGGGTGTAGGCAAATCAGGGTCACCTATTCCCAGGCTTATAACATCCACTCCCTTCTTAATAGCCTCGGCTTTCTTCCTGTCTATTTCGGCAAACAAATAGGGTGGAATTCGGTTTAATCTCTCAGATATTCTCATTGCAAGCAACCTCCTTAACTAAAGATTGATTGTTAAACGTCCCTCAAACACCTGGGTAGCGGGTCCTGTCATGTAGACTCGCCCATCATCAGACGACCATTCTATCAGCAGTACCCCTCCAGGCAAATTAACCCTGGTTTTCCTTTGAATTTTGTTGTTCAACACACCCGCCACTACTGCCGCACAGGCACCGGTACCACAGGCCATAGTTTCACCGGCTCCCCTTTCCCACACCCTCATGGTCACCTCATCAGGCCCTTCTACTTTTACAAATTCTACGTTGGTTTTCTGGGGAAAGGCAGGATGGGTCTCTATCTGGGGACCAATGTTTTTCAGGTTTAGCTTTTCCAATTCATCTACAAAGATTACACAGTGAGGATTTCCCATTGACACCGCTGTTATTTTATATACCTCTCCATCTACTTCGAGTTCTTCTGATATTACTTTTCCTTCCGGTCCCTTCATAGGAATAGAAGACCTTTCCAGGTGCGGCTTACCCATGTCTACAGTGATATTTGCCACACCGTTTCCCTTTATTTCCAGCCTGGGCACAATGGTACCTGCAAGTGTTTCAACCTTCAACTCAGTTTTAGGAACGATATTCCTCTCATACGCATATTTTGCAAAACATCTGATTCCATTTCCACACATCTCTGCTTCACTGCCATCTGCATTGAATATCCTCATCCTTATATCGTCTTTTCGGGATGGAAGCACTAAAATTACACCATCTGCTCCCACACCAAAGTTTCGATTACAAAGTTTTACTGCCACCTGGGAAAAATCTCTGTTGTTCAACTCAGGATGGTTTATTAAATCAAGTATTACAAAGTCGTTTCCTAAACCATGCATTTTTACAAAATCCATCAGCTACACCTCGACATTCAAATATAGTCATTTAAGCATCCAGGTAATTACATTGTATGGTCATCCCTTTATTCGGCATTTCCGTCTGGCACTCAACTTGGTGTTTACTTGTTGAGTTAAATTCAAAATTAAGCATCATTATACAAAGTGTTGTTGCTATCTGTAAGTAAAAACAATGAGTTGAGTGCCGGAAACGTTGATTAAGACATGGCCTAAACATTTAAAATATGCTGATTAAAAGCCATGTTACATTATTAATATATATTTTGAATTCTAAAAATATAGCATCTTTTTTATAATTCTACGAAACCCGGATGTTTTCAACAGCAGAACGCAGATCAAGTTCGTTTTTCACCAAATCACTGTATGTTTCTCGTCGTACCACCAGAGTATCGGTACCTTTTCTTACAAACACCACAGCAGGTCTGGTGAGCCTGTTGTAATTGCTAGCCATGGAATAGTGGTAAGCTCCCGTTGAAAACACCACCAGATAATCTCCTGATCGAATCCTGGGAAGCTTAATATCCCAAATCAACATATCCCCGGATTCACAGCACTTTCCACAAATCGATACAACCTCTGCTGGCTTTTCATTAACCCTGTTGGCAATCACCGCACTGTATTTAGCACCATACAGAGCAGGCCTTATGTTGTCTGTCATTCCGCCATCTACACTCACATACTTCCTCACCCCTGGTATGTTTTTTATTGCTCCGACTTTATATATGGTTATTGCTGCTTCCCCTACAATACCTCTTCCCGGTTCAATATAAATTTTAGGCTTTGAAAGCTTTAATGATTCAGTCATTTCTATGACTTTGTTAGACATTGATTTCAGCATTATTTCAAGCTCTTCAGGCGAATCCTCTTTGGTATACTGTATTCCAAATCCTCCACCAAGATTCAGTTCCTGGATTTCTACATTATATACATCCTTGATTTTTTTGATAAACCTTATCATTATTTCCGCCGCTGCTATATACGGTTTTTCAATAAAGATTTGAGACCCTATGTGGCAGTGAAAACCTCTCAAAATCAGATGGGGTGATTCTGTTACCTCTCTTACCGCCAGTTCCGCCTGGTTTTCTTCCAAACAGAACCCAAACTTAGAATCAATTTGACCTGTTTTT
>DFNM01000171.1 GCA_002376045.1 Firmicutes bacterium UBA3567 | reverse complement strand
CCCTGAAAATAACTCATGTATCGAGCTGACCATTCCGGCTTGGCTCTGGTAATTCTTGCGGACCACCCGGCACTCAATTCAGTAACGCAAAGCTACAACCATCATATGTTCCCCTAAAATAGACTGGTTCTTTCTACTTGTGATAACACCGCACTGAATTGAGTGCCGGGTTATCCGCGCGAATCAAGTCGCTACACCGGAATATGTCATCTCCCTCAATGAATTTTCATTCTTCTGATGGTGCTGCAGATGCAGCATGTATGTCTTGACTGGCCAAACAGAATCACTACAATTGCCCAGGCTTGGTTAAAATTCTAACACAAAAAACGCTCAGCTTATGGTTCCCCTTGATCCCGAATATTTCACAGCTTTTATGGAAAAAACCAAACTTTTAACCAACTGTTTTGGAGAAGACCCCTCTTTTTTTTAGACTATTTCTCTTTTCTTGTTCTTCCTTCTTCTGTTTTCATACTCGGGTCTGCCTTTTTTCCAGCCGCTTCTGTTTTTCTCTTTTGCTTGATTGCAATCCTTTATCACAAAATCATTCAATTTGGGACAATAATATAGGGTACTGTCATCTTTACAGTTTCCGCAACTTAAACATTCCATTCTTTTTTACCTCCAGAATTATATAGTTTTAATGGTGTTTAACTTAAAACCTATAATATTCAAATTCAGTATCACCAATCCTGACTACATCACCCTCCTTTATTCCCATTTCAACAAGACGTTTTTCTATCCCCTTTTTCCTTATAACCCTTTGAAAACGTTTTAAAGCCTCGGGGTTTTCAAAGTCAGTCATCTTAACAAGTTTTTCTATTCGCTCTCCCCTGATAACAAACTTACCTCCCTCTCTGGTGATAGAACAGTCATCTGTTTTAGGTTTGAATTTGTAAAGTTTTGTTTTTCCAACCTTTACAACAGGAACAACCTGTTGTTTTTCAATTTCTTTTAACTTATTATATGTGAATTTTATTAATTCCTCTAAACCCTCTCCGGTAACAGCAGAAATTGGAAACACAGCATAGCCTTTCTGGGATAATATTTTGTTTATCCTGGGGAAATTTTGTTTCGCCTCAGCTAAATCCATTTTGTTTGCAGCTATAATCTGAGGTCTCTCCGCTAAAGCTCTACTATACTGGAACAATTCTACATTGATTTTTTCAAAATCATCCAGTGGATCTCTACCTTCTATTCCAGATGCATCAAGAACATGGACAAGAATTTTGGTACGTTCAATATGCCTTAAAAATTCGTAACCAAGGCCCACCCCTTTGTGAGCACCTTCTATCAAACCGGGAATATCAGCAATAACAAAAGATTCGCCCGGACCAATTTTAGCCACACCTAAATTGGGTTTAATGGTCGTAAAAGGGTAATCAGCTATCCTGGGGGTGGCGTGTGTTACCCGGGATAGTATGGTAGATTTACCCACATTGGGAAAACCCACCAGACCTACATCAGCTATAAGTTTCAGTTCTAAAAGAATCCAGCGTTCTTCTCCAGGTTCTCCTTTCTCAGCAAATCTTGGTGCTCTTTTGGTAGCAGTGGCAAATCGTGCATTTCCTCTACCACCCCGACCACCTCTGGCTACAACAAAGGTATCTCCTGCATGCAGAAGATCTCCTATAATTTCACCGGTTTCTGCATCTTTAACTACTGTGCCCGGAGGTACCCTCAAAATTAAATCATTGGCATTTTTGCCGTGCTTGTTATCACCCTGGCCATGTTCTCCTCTAGGGGCCTTATAGTGTTTTTTGTATCTAAAATCTAGCAAGGTTGTTAAACCTTCATCAACCTTTAAAATAACATTTCCACCATTTCCTCCATCTCCACCACTGGGACCACCATAGGGGACATATTTTTCTCTTCTAAAGGCTACAACTCCATTCCCACCATCTCCACCTTTAACAAAAATCTTAACTTTGTCTATGAACATCAAACATCACCTGACTGCTTTCGTTGATATTTATCTAAATTATAGCTCTGCCGGCAGTTTAACATCATTCATCTATTTTAAAGACTTAAGCGGCATACTAAAGAGGCTGGCCTTAATCAAAAGGAGCATTATCCGGCACTCAACTCAATGTGTACTTACAAATAACAGCGATACCTCGATATGACGCAATCAATTCTTAAATTCAATTCAATAAGTAAAAACTAAATTGAGTGCAGGATTCCATCCAAAAAGTATACACAACGTTGATTAAGGCCTGATTCAAAATATAAGAAGTTACTGATTAAAAGGTATAGCCATACTTTGAATTAGAACTCCAATCTTATCAGGTCTTTTACACAGATAATATCATTGGCCAGCCTTTTCCCATTCTTTTCTAAATCGAATGAAAGCCTCAACTCTAATACCCTTTTGTTTTTTTTTCGATACATTTTGAGGAAGAGGGGTGATAAATTTTCTTTTTCCTCCTCCATAATTTTGACGATATCATTTAAGTTTTGCTTTAATGCAACAAAATCATCCTTACCAACGGAGAAACACGATTTTTGTATGTCAATTACAACTTTATGCCCTGCCTGCTGCAGTTTTTCAATAAACTCTATCAATAACGCCTGCAGCATTAGATCAGAAATTTTAAAAACTTCTCCCATTTGTCTCAAGTCTTCTGCTGTTTCCTTTATATATCCTTTAAGATGGGCTGTTTTATTAAGCTGTGCATAGCCGTACAAAACCTGTAAATGATTTAAAAAATCGTGTCTTTGTTTCCTAAGGCCATTAATAATAATACAATACGCCTCTAATACATTCTTAATAGAAGAACTGTTACTTGTAAACTCATCTTCAATCAGTTCATATTTTATTGTATACTCACTGTTCTCATCAACAAAAAACCTCATCGTATCCCCTCTATTTTATTTAAAATTATATCACTAATTTTTTTCTACATCTTATTGTGTTTTCCTTCTAAAAAAATTATTATAAGTGCAGCACAAAAAAATGCACTCAATAAAAAAAGAATGGGTAGTATACCCATTCAAGGCATTATAATTTCTATTAAGCTGTAACTACATTCTCCGGGTAAACACTAACTTTTTTGCCATTCTTACCAGCTTTTTCAAAGTTCACGTATCCATCTATCTTGGCAAAAAGGGTGTCATCTCCACCTCTGCCTACATTCATTCCGGGTTTGATCCTGGTTCCTCTTTGTCTGACCAAGATACTGCCGGCAGTTACAAATTGTCCATCAAACCTTTTAACACCAAGTCTTTTTGATATGCTATCTCTACCGTTTCGGGAACTTCCTACACCTTTTTTGTGAGCAAACAACTGTAAATCAAACTTCAACATTATACATGCACCTCCTTTACTTCTCCTTTTCCTCTATGACCAGAAAGTCTCCGTAGTTGTCTTCAATCTTTTTTAATCCTAAAACCATAGTTTCCAATACAATACTGGTCTTTTCTTTCGTCTCCTCATTTAAGCCTTCAGGCAACACACAAGTCAAATAACCTTTTTTTTGAGCAAGCTTCACATCTACATTTAAAACTTCAATCAGACCTATAATTGCAGTCTGAGTAATAGCTGAAATTCCAGCACAAACAATATCACTACCCGCTTCTGCAAAACCCGTGTGACCCTCTACTTCAAAACCGTGTAATGCACCGTTTTTTCGATATATCACAATATTTACCATTTTACATCTTTCTTTCAGGTTTGTTGTTCAATGTTTTCTATGAGAATCTTCGTATACGGCTGGCGGTGCCCCTGTTTTCTTCTATAATTCTTTTTGGGTTTATACTTAAACACTATTATTTTTTTCCCTTTACCATGCTCTAAAACCTTGCCTCTGACTTTAACGCCCTTCAAATAAGGGGTACCGATTTTCGTCACATTCTCACCCTTTAAAAAGATAACCTTATCAAAGGTAACCTCCTCACCCTCAGGGACATCAATCTTTTCTGTAACAATTTTTTCCCCTTCCGCCACTTTGTACTGCTTACCACACGCTTCAATTATGGCATACATTATTCAACACACCTCCTCCAACCAGTCTCGCCGAAGTCAGGTTCCTCTAACAATAAAGGCATTACTACCTGCTTCAAGCGGCTACAAACAAACAACCACTGTTGTATTTTATCATAATCAGCTGTGTTGTGTCAAATCAAACACTGCTGACTTTTAACATATGCTTCCTGGGTATGGTAATCTTAATTGCCGTACCCTCGTTTACAATGCTGTTTATTGTAAGACCATACTCTTCTCCGTATATGCTTTTAAGCCTTTCATTCACATTGCTTAACCCTATTCCTGTACCTGTTCCAAAGCCCTTTTGCATAATCTTGTTCAGCTTCTCAGCAGGTATCCCTACACCTGTATCCTTTATTATAATCACCAGTTTGTTCTTTATAGATCGAGCTTTTATCTTTATTGTACCACCTTCCATTTTGGGAGATAAACCGTGTTTAATAGAATTTTCAATTAGAGGCTGTAAAGTAAACACCGGTATCATGAAAGATAAAAGGTCGGTAGGAATATCCTGTTCAATCTTTAAGCGTTCTCCATAACGAGCCTTTTCTATTGTCAAATAGGAATTAACATGTTGAAGTTCTTCTGCAAGGGTTGCAAAATCCTTTTCTTTCTTTAGTGTTTTTCTGAAAAAATCCGACAGCTGAAGAATCAATTTGCGAGCAGTTTCTGGATTGGTACGGCAAAAAGAGGATATGGTATTAAGGGCATTGAACAGAAAATGGGGATTTATCTGAGCCTGTAATGCTTTCAGTTCTGCTGTTGCAGCCAGTTTTGCCTGTTCCTCCAATTTCGCCAACTCGATCTGGGTGGAAAGGAGTTGAGCCAGCCCGGCAGCCAGTTCGATATCCAGTTGGGATATTTTTTTACCTTTTGAATGATACAGCTTTATTGACCCAATTATTTCTTCTTTGTTTTTTAAGGGCACCACTACAGCAGAATACAGTTTGCAATTTTTAACACTGCAGCCTATTTCTTCAAAGCTGTTGGCTGTTTTCATTTCCCCTGACCTGATTGCTTCTCTCGTTACCTTTGTTAAACACGATTTTCCCGGCAGGTGATGATCCGAACCTTCCCCTACATGAGCTAGAATTTTTTCCGTATCCGTTATTGCAACCGCCTCAATATTTGAATGCTTCATTATTATTTTGGCCGCTTCCTTAGCAGATTTGTAGTTCAACCCTTTTCTTAGAAAGGTCAGGGTTTCATTGGCGATGTTTAGAGCTTTTTGTGCCTGTATTGCTCCAACGCGTTCCTGTTCACATCGGATGTTTTTAACAATATTCATAAATATTGCTATCCCCAGAGCATTAGAAAGCATCATGGGCAGAGCTATTATTTTAACAAGAGCCAAAGCTTCCGAAAAAGGTTTTGCCACCAGAAGTATTATTAACATCTGAATAGCTTCTCCCGCTAATCCGGCCATAAACCCAAATTTGCTATCAAACTGTTCTTTCTGGAATGTCCTGTGAATGATACCACCAAACAGTCCTTCAACAGTAGTGGAAAGACCACAGGCAAAGGCCGTAAATCCACCTACAAAGTATCTATGAGTGCCAGCAATCAGCCCCGCTCCCAGTCCAATCCATGGGCCTCCCAGCAGTCCAGCAACAATGGCCCCGATAGCTCTAATGTTCGCTAAAGCTCCATTGATGGGTATACCCATGAAGGTTCCCATGCTTGATAATATACCAAAAAACAAAACAAGCAACAGCTTATCTTTAAAGTTCACCTGCTTTATTACCAGCTTTTTAAACATCTTCGTTTGAGCAAAAATGTATGCGGTTATTCCGATTATTGCCATCTGGCTCAACAGGGATATAAATAATTCCTTCAGCAAAACAGCCAACCCCCGATTCAAGGCTTATCACTTTCAAACAAACATAGTTTTGTAAATATTATAACAAACCTCCAGCATCGTGCCCTATCCTCCGAGAAGTCGTTTCAATTCACTGCTGGCGCGTTTAAAACTTAAAGATACCTTCATTGATATTTTACCACAACCGAAGTTTCAATTCCACACTGGTGCGATTAAAATATTCTTCCTTCTCCCGTCCTGAATAAGCAGGATTTGTTATTTTATTGTTAGGAAATAAGGAATACATCAGCTTTTTCCACATATCGGTTGTATACAGGTCTGTAATTTCTTCAAACACTTCTTCTAACTGCTGGATGTCAATGTCAGCAGGATCCTTGACACTCAGCCACTCCATCAAACCCCACAAACCGCCGTCTACAAACGGATTTCCGGTAAAGGCAAACAAATCCCCCAAAACGTCACCTCCTTTCCCTTTCCAGAATATATCCCATGCCTATACTATTGTTCTCGCCCAATCCGCAGTCAATGGCTATCTTCTTTATGTCATCCGAACACTTCATTTTGAAAGGAGCTATAAACCCCTTGATATTTACATTTTTGAACCTTATAAGCACTCCTCTGGGCTTTGTTTTTATATACTCTTCGTCAAATTGAATATCAATGCTCATGTTGTCCGGCAGCCTGCCGTGTACCAGAAAATACTTCTTTATCAAATTGTTTTTGATATTCTCTGTAAACTTCTTTTCGTGAATATAAACCGTCCTGGGCTTTATTTTTCCATCGACTTCCCTGCCTGTAGTCACTACTATAGGGGACAGTGTGAGAAATTCGGTTTCATAATCAAAAACAGCCTTATCCTTAACGTATACATTCACCACCCTGTACTCATCCCCGCCTATTTTAACAATGCCATTTTTTATCAGCGAATTGCCTATGCATTCGATAAACCTAGAAACAGGTGAGTTGATGAACAAACGGCAGATCCCCGGATTTATAATCATGTGTTCTCCTTCTATTCTGTAACTTGCAGGCATAAACCGCGAAAATACAAATAACTTAAATTTCTTATTCCCGAGTTTATAACCTTCGTTATGCAACATAGCAGAAAAACTTTGGTCATGCTGGGATAATAAATTGTAAATAGCCGCAGAAATATGGTAGTTGTAATTTATGTTCATTTTTTTAGTTTCATCAGCTATTAACTCTAGCTCCAGCCTCATGCACATCCCCCTGTCCAATCAGCGAAAATTCTTGGGTTTTTATTCCAAAACATACATATATAACCTGATATGCAATATATTCTACCTCTTATTGGTATTTCCCTCAAAAAAATAAAATCACCTGAAAATTAACCAGAAATCAAAATATCCTGTTTGTTAAAAATCTCGAAATTTACAGGGCACTACCTATATGAAAGAACACTCCGGTGGAATTGGGTTTGCTTCACTTATAACAGATTTTTACACCTGTTTTAAAAGATCAATCCCTTCACCGCTTGCCATATCCATTAAATCATCGTCACTGAAAGTCAGCACTAGTCCTTCTTCTGTTTCATCCGAGCGGTAAACAAGTTGAGCCAGAGTGGCAGTGGAATAGCTTTCAAGATCCGAACTCATTAGATATATTACAGACTCTGAGCAGTTTAATCCAAAGAGGTCAAAGCCCGTTTTAGGGCTTTTGCTTATATCATATAATTCAGAAGTTTTTTTGTTTTTTCCCCGGGCTCTACTCCAAATTCTTCTTTCAGCATCCTGCAGCATTACTGTAGACTTCAACGGCTTGTGCTTTTTGATTCATTTTTATATAAAATTTCATTAGACATCGATACAGTTCTTCCCGATAAGGTTCCCTTCTGATGGTTTCTCGAAGCACTCAGCAGGCATTTTCGTAATCATTATTTTCCTTGTACAAAAGTGCTAGTTCCTGTTGAGCTTCCAGCCAAATCTGTTTTAAACGCTCTCTTTCTGTTACCAGCCAGTCATCGTAAGGAAATTCTTGCTTTAACAAAGTAACTTATGGCTTTTTTTATATCCTTTATTTCCCTGTATACCATTCCCATATTCATACATGCCTGACCTTCAAAATAGCTTATTCCCATCCTCCCGCTCAGCAACAGAGCCTTCCTGGCATACTGCAGTGCCGCTTCGAGGTTCGACTTCTTCCTGTACATGCCGCTTAAACTGTGGTAAGCAGCGGCTTCCAGCTGAATCAATTTTAATGCTCTGGCAATAAGAATAACTTTGTTGTATTCATCGAGGGCTTTATCGTATTCCTCACTATCCCTATGCAGTTGAGCCAGAACAAAAAGGGAGTACGCTCTGCCTTTCTGAAAGCTCAGTTCATTGCTTTGCTGCAAAGCTCCCATAAAGTTTCCCAGGTCATATCCCATAGGACCATAGGTTGCAAACTCATAATCGATAACCTTCGTAATCCTTTCATTTACCATAATGCTGCCGGAATGAAGGTCACCATGTAAAAGGGCCTGATGATTGGTCTTAAAACTCTGTCTCAATTCAGCCAGCCGCTCCTTTAGTTTTATGTCCTGCTGCATAAGCTTTACTTCAGGTCGATTGCAGGCTTCAACACGGTGTTAAATTTTGACACTTTCATTATATCACAAAACAGTTAGTATATTCTCGCAATGAAACTGATCTTCTGATTGTTTTATCGGTTTCTTATTAAATAATTATGAATAATATATAACAAAGGAAATTTTTGTATTGTATTTTACGATTGGAAGAAGGTATCCACGGGCAATTTCGAGAAGTATACACAATCATAAGTGTCCTGTTAGCAGCATCGACTTGCATTTTCCCAGGGGCTGTTTGGAGTGATCTACAATATCGATAGTTCCAGGAGGGAGGAAAAATGAAAATCTGTATTGACCCTGGCCACGGGGGTTCCGACCCCGGAACCACTGCTGCAGGGATAAAGGAAAAGGATATCACTCTGGATATGTCTTTGTATATGAAGGAGAGAATGGAAAAGCTGGGTTTTGAAGTCATTATGACTCGAACCTCGGATACAACCCTTCGCTGGCATGAAAGAGCCGAATTTGTTAAAAAAAGCGGTGCCCGGTTGTGTATTTCCAACCACATCAATGCAGGAGGAGGCCAGGGCGCTGAAACAATTTACAGCATCCATTCCGACGGCAGGCTTGCCCAATTAATTCTGGATGAACTCGGTAAAGCCGGTATGAAAAAAAGACGAGCTTTTTCAAAAAAAAGCAGCCTGTATCCCGGCAGAGATTACTATTACATGCATCGGAAAACGGGCCCCGTTGAAACGGTTATTGTTGAGTACGGGTTTATTGATAGAGAAGAAGACCGGAAAAAACTTATCGATACAGCTTTTCGAAACAAACTTGCCGAAGGAGTTATCAAAGCAGTATGCACCTACCTGGAAATAGAATACAAAAATCCAGATTGCAACTCATGTGATAATAGCAATACTGTAAAAATTATAAACGCTGAAATTCCGCCCTTTTTAAAAGAGGGAAAAACATGTATTCAACTGCGGACTCTTGTCGAGGCACTGGGAGGAAAAATTGATTGGTATGATAAAACCCAAACTATTGTATGTATTATTAATGATAAGAAACTTATTATGCAAATCGGTAATCCTCAAATCAAAATAATAAATTTACAAAAGAATCAGCGCTAATCCTGTTTTTATCATCACTGCATGTTTTTAGCTGCATTATTGACTTTTCAATACAAATTTTTTAAACTCCTGAGACGGCAAAGGTTTGCTGAAAAAGTAACCCTGTGCATAATCACAGCCCTTATCCTTTAAAATCCTTACCTGTTCTTTGATTTCAACTCCTTCTGCAGTAACTTTTATACCCAGTTGATGCGCCATTTCAATAATAGCTTCTACTATAGCAACATTGTTTTTGCTAGTAGGTAAAGCATTTATCAACGATCTATCAATTTTTAATGCATCAAGGGAGAGCCATGTCAGATAGCTCAGAGAAGAATAACCCGTACCAAAATCATCTAGAGCAATGTGAATTCCCATTTTTCTTAAGTCTGCCAGCATGTTCATATTATCCCTCGGGTTTTTCATTGAAACACTTTCTGTTATTTCCAGCTGCAGAAGAAAGGGATTGAATTTTGTTTCTTTCAAAATCCCTGAAACAACTTCAACCAGATTATTTTGTTCAAACTGATGCACAGATATATTTACCGATATCCTTAATTCCGGTAAACCTTCTTGCTTCCAGGTTACCCCCTGCAAGCAGGCATTGTGCAGCACCCATCTACCTATGGCTATAATCAATCCTCGCTTTTCTGCTATGGGAATAAACTTATCGGGAGAAACCATACCCAGGGTTGGATGCTTCCAGCGCAGCAATGCTTCTGCACCTACAATTTTGTAGTTATTTAAATCAAAAATGGGTTGATAATAAAGTAACAATTCATTGTGTTTCAGGGCTTCACTAAGCCTGTAGTCCAGTTCAATGTATTCATAGGTTTTTTGATTCAACGATGCATTAAATAACCTGTAGTTTGTAGTCTTTTCTTCTATAGCCGCATGCACCGCAATTTCTGCGTTTTTTATTAGAGTTTCTGCATTGTTCCCATCGCCTGGAAAAACAACCACTCCCATATTAACCATCACATATAATTTATTTTTATTTATAATGAAAGGTTGATTAAAAGCTTCCTGAATCTTTTTTATAACCGGTATTATATCCTCAACTGTCTGTACATTCTTGATTAATAATGCAAATTTTTCTTCATTTATTCGAGCCATACAATCATTCTCGGGGCTTATTTTTTTTAGCCGATGGACTACCGCTTTAATCAATTGGCTTTCCATATCAGGACCTGAGGGGGCAATTGTTTTTAGCCAGTCTATATGCAGTAACATTACTGCCAGTAAGTTCTTTGTATGTAGTGAATGATCAATGTGATTTGATAAATGCTGTATAAAAAGGGTTTTATTGGGTAAACCAGTCAGAGTATCGTAATATGCCACTTGATTTATCATTGCTTCAGCACATTTGAATTCAGTAATATCTCGAACGATTTCAAGGACAACTTTCTTCCCCTCTATAGCAAAAAGGTGGGCTGTTATTTCAACAGGTATTTTAGTTCCTTTTTTAGTTATGCAGGCCGTTTCAAATACAATATAGTTTTCCTTAAAAAATTTTTTTATATTTTCTTTTGTTCCTGGCAAAAATTTTGTATCCCGAATATTATCCGGGGTCATCCTACAGAGTTCCTCTCTGGTATAACCCAACTTTTTACATGCGACATCATTTACTTCAAAAAAATAGCTGGCCTTACTGCCATCCTTCAATTCATACAAAAAAACTGCATCATTGGTGCTGTTAAAAAGAGTTTTAAATTTTAATGTGCTTTCTTGAAGCATTTTTTTTAATTGTAGCTGTTCAGTTATATCGCGAATGCTTTCAACCGCCCCAATAACCTGCCCTTTAGAATCCTTCAAAGGGAAAGCTGCAGCCCATATAAATGCTCCTCTACCATTATTTAAAAGGGGGCAGAAAACCCGGGTATAAAGTTTATCTCCCCTCCTTGTTATGGATTTGTACCATTTTTTTAACACCTCATTTCCAGAAAAAAAACAATCCACAAGCATCGGCCTTGGAATACCGAAAAATGGTACGGCATATGCATAATTGCCTCTTCCCAGGATCTGACTCTTTTTAACCCCTGTAAGTTCCTCAATTGCTTGATTCCAGAATACAACCCTGCCTTCTCTGTTTATTATAAATGTAGCAACAGGAAGATTCTCTATAACTTTAAAAATGCACTGCTGAACACACAGGTTTGATTCTCTATCAAAATTTTTGTCTTCATATGCATCCAACAATAACGATAAAAATTCGGCGTCATTCCTGCGCATTTATTAACCCCCTCATGCTGTAGCTGTTAATGAAAGATATTAATGTAAAAAAAGTCCCTGAGAAAAATCAGGGACTTCAAATCCTTCTTGTTGCGTTTTCACGGAAGTATACCTTCCGGCAGCCCGGCTGTCATAGCAAAAATGCTTTAGACCCGTGGCTTTGCGTCCCTAACTTTCGTTAGGTTTGCCCTTAAAAAATATTCTTTCTTGCTTTTTTGTATATATATCAGCTCAATTCTCTGCTTTTATTTTTACTTCACTGCTGCCAATCCTCCATCCGCTAGCAAGCTTGTAGAATCTATCTCCCAGCATAACCTTGAATCCCCAAACTGATAAAATTCTGCAAAAGCCTTCATAATAATACTCATGATCATGACTATCTCCTAAAACTGAAAGGAAGCTGTTGCTATATAATATAAACATTCGATACAAATCACCAAAATCCTCCATAAATCTCCATGTTTTCTAATTTTTTCATCACTGCGTCTGTACCTGCATACAAAAAACGATGGATTCATCAGCAGCTCCCATTAGGTCAAAAATAATCAGCGGACGGCTGATAGAATCACAAACCAATCTTACCCCCGCTTGATCGATTCCAATTAACTATCATAACTCCTTTAAAGTTTAAAAACTAGCTTTTAAAGTTTCCTAAAATCACCTGAATAAAGATCCATTTCAATCCTTTGATTGTAAAGCGGAAAATCACTCTTTTCCTCCACATAAATCCTGGTACCATTTATTCTCATCTTAACATTAGAACCCCTCCGGGTGATTCCTGCAGAAAGACCATCAATCAATCTGAAAAATCTGTACATTGGCAGCAGGTAATCCGGAAAATCCTTCGGTAATTGTTTTTCCTCATG
>DFNM01000177.1 GCA_002376045.1 Firmicutes bacterium UBA3567 | reverse complement strand
AATCCCGGTATTTTGCGCCCAATCTGCTTTTTTTGTGGGTGTTTTATCATCTTTGTTCTCTTTTTTATTCTCTTTTGCAGTGTTGTAATAGTAGATGGAAGCAGCCAAACCGACAGAGTTGAGGACACTACTTGCGTTGTACCCCTTTTCTATCCACCTCTTAACAATAGCAACCCTGTCAGTTACCGAGGGTTTTTACAATCCCTCGGTTCTCTTAAAATAGCCAGTTCAAGTTCTTTTTCAGCAAGAAGTAATTAGGTCCAGCCTCTTTAGCATGCTCATTTAATGCCTGTAAGCTTAATGGATAATGCCGAATTAACCGGGATAGCCATGTTTTTTTGCAAATCCCGGTTTGTTATCTCCATCTCGCAAGGTTTCCAGCTAAGCATTTTCTCCTGTTCCTGTTTGATAGCTTCTGTAGTGTTGTTACACTTAAATCCAAAAACCATCAACTCCAATGTGACTTCTCACTTATGATACGGTTCATTCCGGATTATCTTGAAGGCCCTGTATATCTGTTCCAACAAAATCAGGCGCATCAGCTGGTGGGGAAAGGTGAAATCGGAAAAACTCAATACCAGGTCTGCCTGCTGTAAAAGCTGCTGTGCAAGGCCGATAGAGCCACCTATTATGAAGGTTATATTACTTTTGCCTTTTACCATAAGTCTGTTTAGGTGGGATGCAAAACCCTCCGAGGTCATAGATTTTCCCTTCATATCCAGTGCTATTACATATGAGTTGGCGGGTATCTTGCTTTCAATCCGATGTCTTTCAATGTCTTTGATCTCCTGTGTTTCAGAAAGGGAAAGGTTTTTAGGAGCTTTTTCATCCATGACTTCGATGATTTTTATTTTGGCGTATCTGGACAGCCGCCTCCTGTAATCATCTATTCCTTTTTTTAAATAGCTCTTTTTTAACTTACCAACAGCTATAATGTTTATTCTCAATTCTCATCCCCCGTTTTATTTGTCCCGAAACTCCAAATTTATCTGTATTCCCGGGGTATTTCTTCAAGTTTTATTTTGAGCTCAAGTTCTTTCTTGCCTCTCAATACCTTTACAGTGATAGTTTCACCAACACCCTTATTGTATAAAATCATCCTGAGCTGCATCATGGTTTCAACGGGTTTACCGTCTATCTCCAGCAAAACATCGCCCTTTTTCATGCCTGCTTTGCCCGCAGGGCTGCCTTTTTCGATATTGCCTATGTATATGCCCCTTTCAAGCTCTATGTGAGTTCCATAGTAGGAAGCAATTTCTTTATCCAATCCCATTATTCCAAGCCAGGGTTTTACAAATCTCCCGTGTTCTATTATGCTCTTTACAATGGGTTTAGCCAGGTTTATTGGGATGGCAAATCCCATGGCTTCAGCCTCAGAGGCTTTAACAGTATTGATTCCTATTACTTCACCCCTGTGATTGAGCAAAGGTCCTCCGCTGTTGCCCGGGTTGATGGATGCATCGGTCTGAATCAAATCCTGCATAATTACCTGTCTTCCATCTGCATTAACAACAAGGCTTCTGTCCAGAGCACTTATGATTCCGGCAGTTACCGTCCTCTGAAACCTGAGACCAAGGGGATTACCTATAGCTACCGCCAGTTCACCAACCTGTAGCTTGCCTGAATCTCCCAGAGGAGCAACGGGAAGGTTCTCGCCTTCCTGGATTTTTATTACAGCCAGATCCAGAGTGGGATCCGACCACAATCTACTGCCTTTCAGCTTTCTGCCATCAGCCAGCAACACCATAATGTGTTCTCCTCCAGCCACCACATGGTCGTTGGTTAATATGTATCCCCTCGGGTCAACTATTACCCCTGAACCGACGGCCCTGCTTTCTATAGGCCTGAAAAAGAAATCATACGTGACCTTTACTGTGCTTATACCAACAACCGCTGGGGTGATCTTTCGGGCTATTTGAGGAATTATCTGGTTGCTTGACCCTTTTATAACAATCTCCTGCCGGCTTTGGGGCGGCTGATCCATGCCGGGAAATCCAGGCCAGGGCAAATATTTCCCATAAAGATACACAGGGGCAACATAGGCCGATACAATTCCTCCTATCAGGGCACTAATCAGGGCAATCACTATGCAGGTTAAAATTCCGGGATTTCTACGCCGGTAATCTGAATGATATTCTTCAAATCTCACTCAATCCACCTCCTGGAAAAGCATTACAGCACATACACTCTGCTCCTTTTATCTCTGTAGGTCAGATCTATTTTTACATCCCTTCCCACCCGGAGACCGTGAGACTGGACTCCCCATACAACGGTTTCCATTGCAAGCTCGGGTATGTTGTTCTGGGCACTCAAATGCCCCAGCAGCACCTGGACAGGACCATTTTTGATTACCTGAACCGCTGCCAGAGCAGCTTCTGTGTTAGAAAGGTGGCCCTTTTTCCCCATTATCCTCCTCTTCAAATGAAGGGGGTAGGGACCAAACTTCAGCATTTCAGGGTCATGATTGGATTCAAGGATTAACAGATTCGAATCCTTCAGGTTTTGCTCCAGAGTTGTGTTGAAATGGCCAATATCTGTAGCAGTTGTTATTTTTTTGCCGCTCGTATAAATGGAAAAAGCTACAGGATCCAGGGCATCATGGGGTATGGGAAAGGGTTTTATTGTAAAGCTCTTCACACAAAAAAACTGGTTTCCAAAGACTCTCTTGTTTTTTTCTCTAACCTCTCCTATGCTTTTACCGATTCCCTCCCACGTTTTTTCATTGGCATATATGGGAATATCGTATCGCCTTGAAAGTACTCCCGCCCCCAGAATATGGTCTCTGTGCTCATGGGTTATCATGATGCAGTCAATATCACCACACCTTACACCTATTTCCATCAATGCCGCTTCTATTCTTCTCCCGCTCAAGCCTGCATCAATCAAAATATTTGTTTTGTCATCGCCTATGTAAACAGCATTCCCTGAACTCCCGCTTGCTAAAACACATACCCGCACCTCCAACTCCTCACCCCCTCTTTACTCTCATATGATGCATTAGAGCGATAAAAATGCCGAGATCCCGGTTCTCCATTCTAGTTGCGGGAAATATTGTGCAAAACCAATCCGGTCAATTACCAAAAACCATTATGGCTTTTTTCTAGACCCAGTGGTAATATCAAGCTAGTGTGGGAAGTAGAAAAGAAACTCCATCTGCTCAACTTATTATTTTTTATTGGTTGGGGCGTAAT
>DFNM01000225.1:39585-68978 GCA_002376045.1 Firmicutes bacterium UBA3567 | reverse complement strand
CAACTATATCAAAAGGAGGATCTGGCACTACTTCACAGAATTCTATATGGCTTGCTCCGAATCCATCTAATATTTTTGTTACCCTCTCTACATACCCCAGTTTGACCATTTCCTCATCACTCACTATGAATGCTTTTTTCAAGTGTTTTAAAGCTGCCAGTGCTTCCTGCAGGATG
Organism: Firmicutes bacterium UBA3567; assembly: GCA_002376045.1. GTDB lineage: Bacteria > Bacillota > Thermosediminibacteria > Koleobacterales > UBA3567 > UBA3567. The sequence continues at coordinate 68,802 of DFNM01000225.1, read as the reverse complement.
CCCTCTCCAAAGTATATTCTTTCAGGAACTATAAACCATGATAACCTGGAAAAATGCGGATCACCAGCTTTCCCCTTCAGCAGCTCTCTGAGAACCTCTTCTGCAGCACGGGCTATAATTGAAACTAGTTCTTTATCCTTTAATGCAGATAAACCGTTGTTACTGTTCCAACTCAGTTGAGCACTCATCGCCTTTCATTCTCCTTTCACTCTAACAAGAGCTCTCTCAAAAACTCCCAAGGTAAAGAATTTTTCTGTTCAGAACCTGGAAAATTTCTATTGGTTATTTTTTCTTTCGCCATTCTTACGGCTCTACCCGCACAAAATAAGTCATTCATGGATTATAGAAGCTCTCGTAAAACCTCCTTTGATATATTCGGGATAACTGTGAAGCTTACCATCGATCCCTCCGCTTCTATCCGCTCTTTCCCGGCATCAACAGCTGATTCAACTGCACTCACCTCACCGATCATGACGGTAAATGATTTACCGCCAAGACCCACAGCTGGTCTTACATCCAGAAGAGTAACATCAGCAGCCTTTAGTGCTGTATCAGCAGCAAGGATACATGAAGCAACACCAAATGTCTCAATCACTCCTAAAGCCCATTGCCTGTTTATATCGCCGATCTCCGTAATTCCTTCTATAGCAGGGAATAAACCATCATGAACATTAGTAATTAGAATAACATCCGCCATATATTCACCCACAACCTCACGGGCTCTTTGGACAGAACTGCTTACAGCATCTACTTCCCCTCCTATGAGAATAATGTATTTTCCAGGACATACACTGCGGGCAAGATAAAGTTTTACAGCAGCTGTCTTCACCATAGCATCAGCTGCCTCTATCCCGCGGGCTATGCTGGTGGTCTCAACAAGCCCTATAGCCTTTTCCATAACTAACCTCTCCTCTGGATAACGATATAATCCGCATTTACTTCGGTTACACTACCACTGATGCTGGCATGCAGATGGCATCCAAGGCTGTCCTCCTTTACCCTAGCGATCACACTGCCTTCTTCCACCATATCACCAGGCCTCACTACTGGAAACGCTTTAACTCCTATGTGCTGTTTTGTTAAAATAACCACTTCATCGGGCAAATACTGAATATCACACAGTTTCGCAGGCTTTTCTAATTCCATCAGGCCCATTCTTGTTTTTATCTTGGCCATAGGGATACGTCTCCATTCCCTGGCTTCCCTCGGTTGAAATTGATTCTTTGCTGTAACAAATTTTATACCTCTATGAATCAGTTCTTTTTTTAACTCTTGGTTAATCCTTCTAGGAGAAAGGCCCTCTGGACAGGAAAAAATCTCACAGACTCCGCACTCCGAACATATCAGTGCATAATTCAAAGCCTTGTCTGAACGCAAATATCCTATTGAACGCATTATCTTATGGGGCTCCAAGCTGTGGCCGAGCAAATATCTTGGACATTGATCAGTGCAGTACCTGCATTGTATACACGAAAACCTTGCCCGCCTTATCACTTTGGATATATCCAGTATCTTTCCAGCCACAGACGGATGGTCAGGTCCGAATATTAGGATGCCACCTGCAGTTTTTGTAACAGGTGAATGGGGCTGGACGATTCGGCCCATTGCAGGACCACCTTCAATGATAACTTTTTCACTATAGTCGATGCCTAATTCGTCTAGAATCCAGCCTATTTTTGTTCCTATTGGGACTTTGACAGTAACGGGATTTAGCACTTGGCCAGATATTGTAATATATTTATAAATCACAGGTCTGTCTTCTTCTATCGCATAATATGCATTAAGGAGTGTTTCTACATTGTTGACTATAGCCCCTATCATCTTTGGGATCCCGCCTTCCGGGACCACCCTTTTAGTAATCTCATATACTAGGAGATTTTCATCCCCTCCAGGGTAGTAATCCTTCAATTCTGAAATTTTTATGGAAAATTGGTTTTCAGAAATGGTTCTCTTCAAGACTTCTACAATATCCCTGTAACTGCCTTTTAAACCCACAACAGCTTCAGAAGCTCCAGTATACTCTTTTAGATATTCTAAACCTTTCAAAATTTCATAAGGAAACAGACGCATTAGCTCTTTATCAACCCACAGGAGGGGTTCACACTCTACACCATTTGCGATGTAATAATCGATTCCTTCTCCTTTTAATTTGGCATATGTAGGGAAACCGGCACCGCCAGCACCTACAACTCCCTTTGCTTTCAAAAGCTCGGCTACATCCACCATAAACACCATCCTCGTTCATGTAACCTGTTGCACTTCTAGGGAATCAACTATGCCTATAACTGCTGCATCTACAGGTATTTCTTTATTCAACACCTTTCTCGCCGAACTACCTGTGGTAACCAGAACCAGTTCTCCTATACCTGCACCTATATTATCAACAGCAATAAAAGAGGTCCCTTTCTCCTGTTTCTGCTCATCCACTTGTTTTACAATGAGGAGCTTCTGACCCTTCATTGTTTCTTCCTTCCGTGTTGCCCAAACATTACCTATCACCCTACATAACCTCATTACCTTCACCATCCATGTCAGTTTGTAATAAATCTATTCCTTTATCTCTAGCAATATCCCTAGCCAAAGGAGTTATAACAGCAGAGATGGGAATGAATACTTTGGTATGACCCTTTTGCAATATAGCATTTATAAACTCACCAGTAATAACCTTAACATCCTTTGCTTTAAACCCTTTTGATGGTTCTGGTTTCTTTTCTGCATTAAGAACCTCATCATCAAGGCCTTTTTGATCAAGACCTTTTTTATCAGGCTGCTGCTCGAGCTGGCTACTGTTACCCTGCTTGTTTGCCAGCATACTAGTAAGCCTTCGGCCTATTTCCTTCAAAGTGCAGATGTCAACTCCAAAAAAACTCAACTTCTTTATTGCTTCTTCACACATGTTTCCATATAGTGCAGGCATGCTTTTAATAGGAATAGAGTCCTTTGCAGCTATAACGGGTTTACCTAGCATAATAGCAATGGCCATAGCCTCACTCCCTATAGAATCCCTTATACCCATAGACGCCTTTATCATTGTATTTTGGGTCAAGTTTGGAAAAATAACGGCCACCACTTTCGACATTTCTGCATATATTTCATCTTCAACTACAACTCTAAAATCGAGCATTTTTTTCATCTTATCACAGTCCAGCATCCTGCGAGCAGCTTCTGTAAATAATGCTTTCAATTTATACCCTGATAAAAAGGTCTTTACCTGTTCATTAAGAAGATTTATGTCAAGGTTTCCACCTGTAAATACCAGCAATATTTCCTTGCTATCGGCATTTTTGTGATCCGTTCCATCTTCTTTCTCAACTTTGCCGCCTTTATTCAGCCTCTTTACAACCTCCTTAACAATTGTTTCTACCAGTTTTTTCTCGGCGTTTTTATGCTCCGTTCTATCTTCTTTCTCAATTTTGCCGCCTTCACTCAGCCTTTTTACAACCTCTTTAACCAATTCTTTAATCTCTATCAAGCCTCCATCAGGCATTTGTTCTCACCTCCAGACAGCTCAACGCTATTCCCAAAGGGGTCACGAAAAAGGGGTTTTCAGGTTTGTAAACATTTTTGGCTAGTTCAGAACGTATTATACACTCTATGCCTTTAAGACAGGAAGTTCCACCTACTAAAGAGATAGAATCTACATTAAATTCTCTTATATGTTTCCCAATAATGTTAGCAATTTTTTGTATTACAGGTTTGACCATTACAATTACATGTTCATGATTCTGCGGGGTCTTTTTGTATTTCTCAGCTTCTTCCACGCTCTTTTTAAGAGCCCCTGCTATTACCAGAGAAAAATGGATACCTCCTGTAGGCTCATCAGCAGTATATACAACACGACCATTTTTGATTACTGCAATGCCTGTAGTACCTCCACCAATATCAACTACTGCACCATTCTTGATGTTCAGCACTTTATTGGCTGCAGTAGGTTCATCTATTATATTGACTATCTCAAATCCCGCTCCTTCAGCTATATATGAGTGAGCTTTAATAGTAGAATTCCCAGTACCTGGAGGAAATGCTACAGCACCCTTTACAAGCTCTGTCCCCAGTTTTAACTCAATTTCTTCCTTCAGCTCCCTTACTATTCTTGTAGCACCTGAAAAGTCAACTACAACACCGTCCCTCACAACTTGAGCAAATCTATAAGCTCCGGTAATGGGCTTCCCTTCTCCATCAACCACTATAATGACCATGTATGCAGTCCCAAGATCGATACCAGCATACAGTTCCTTGCTAAAATCGCGAGGTTTTACAATTGAGCTTTCAACTTCTTGGATCAATCTATCAACAGCTACAAACATAGGTTTTATTAAATTCCTCCTGTTTCCATAAATACAACATCACCATTCTTTATACCCAAGGCATTGGCCTCTTCCACATCTAAGTGGCATTCTAAAGACGCATTTTTAGCAACCCTCACTAAAACATCACCAAGTATCCCCTTTCTAAAACCTGAATTAAACCGAATCCTTACCTTCTGAAGATCTCTCACACCAAATTTTTCTGCATCTTTGCAGGACATGTGGATATGCCTCTGGGCAACGATAACTCCGTTTTCCAGTTTCAAAAATCCGGCAGGACCTACAACATAGAGCCCTGGTGTTTCCTCAATGTCACCTGATAACCTAATTACAGGTCGGATCCCCAAGTGATAACAATCACTTATGGTAAGCTCCACCTGTGTGTGTGCTCTCTCTGGACCAACAACCCTCACCTTATCGAACTGACCTTTTGGGCCGAAGAGCCTGACAGTTTCTTGGGCAGCATATTCCCCGGGCTGACCCAGCTTTCTCATTACTGAAAGGGGCTTGGAACCGAACAGAACCTCTTTGGCATCTTTGCTGAGATGAATATGCCGGTTAGAAATGGCAACAGGCACAGGCCTGGCTTCTGTGAATGCCAATATCTCCTCAGTTATCTTTGAAACCAGCTTTTCCTTCATCACAACCATTCCCCCGTTTTCCGATACTTCCCTGCTTTAAGCCAGCACATCAACACATATGCAGCACTGCTTAACCTGTTTAATGTTTTTATTATGTCTTCCCGTTCGGGGCCATTCATTTCATCAAAAAAAGCTTCACACGCTGCGAGCTCACTTTCCCTTATCTGTGCCCGTATCAGGTTGAGCCATGCCATCATTTCGCCCATTTCATATGCGGGCATAAAATGCTCTGTTCCCGCAAATTTCTTGGGATTGTGAGAAATTTTCTTTATATCATCCTCAGACATACCAAACAGCTTCACTTCCTCCATCGGTTCAGATAAAACCGCTGCTCGCATCAGATTCCTCACAACACCCAATATTTGGCCCAGATCTTCAGCTAGTTTTTTCATTTTCAGCTTTTCGGCAATTATTTGACCTATTATTATATAAGATTCTAATGAATCTATTTTTCCCCTAAACTTTATCTGGGGGTGGGTTTTAGGCACAAGCTTGTTTCCCACTAGATGGGTAAATGATTCAGGTTTTTCGTCACCACGCATTCCCGTGGGGAGGTAAACAAACTTACCTCCCCTTCCTTCATTAGAATCACTCTCACTATTGCTATTGTTACCTTTATTGCTATTGTTACCTTGCCCACTATTCACTGCATTGCTATCTTTGGTGCTGAAAACCAGTTGAATCCGTTTATCATTAAGGAAACTGCGAGCTGCTGGAGTCAGGATAGTGTCTCTCGGTACAGTATAGGATTTCACCGACCCTATGTCCCGCAACTTCTCCCTTAAATCAAGTTCTGTTAAAACTTTCAACGCCCCCACCTCCCCCTGCATTTATAAGCTTTATAGGTATTTGTTGCATCTATTTGGCTACATCGAAGGTATCGCCTTCCTTCTTCGGGAGGATAAATTCCACATCTGAATGGGGCCTCGGTATCACGTGAACAGAAACTAATTCGCCAACTCTTCCAGCCGCAGCAGCTCCAGCATCAGTAGCAGCTTTCACAGCTCCTACATCTCCTCTCACCATTACCGTTACATAACCTCCCCCAATTCTCTCCTTTCCTATCAAAGTAACATTAGCAGCTTTCACCATGGCATCTGCAGCCTCGATTGCAGCTACCAAACCTTTTGTTTCAATCATACCTAAAGCAATCTGATTTCCTGTCATTCTGCGTTCCTCCTTTATTCTTTATTCAAATTTAGTTATTTTGTGGTAATGGAACCAGATTACTTGCTCTCAATAAGGCCCATACCACTTAGTTTTCTCAAGACTTCTTCGATGACTTTTTTGATAACTTCATCATCCCTAACGGATACATCTTTGATTTCCGATGATTTTTTTGTTAATTCATTCTTTGTATTTACAATTAACTCATCCTTAAGCATCCCCCCTGTCTTTATGTCATATGCCAGTCTTTTTATGTTCAAGAGGTTAGCAGGGCTTATGTTGTCCGTTGTAATATTACCTCCCATAGTTCCACAACCCAGTGTTAGAGAAGGAACAAGCCCAGAAGTTCCGCCTATACCACCTAATGAAGAAGGTTGGTTAATCAGGATGCGGGAAACTGGCTGTTCTACAGCAAAAGCCTTTATAACATTTTCATCATTCGAATGTATCGACACGGTATGCCCTATTCCACCCATCTCTAAAATCTGCCGTGAAAGTCTGCTGGCTTCACACCAGTCACCCACTTCGTAGAAAGCTAGCACAGGACTCAACTTCTCTTTTGACAAGGGATACTTTACTCCAACACCAGCTAGGGAAACAAGGATGACTTTTATATCTGCAGGTATTTCTTTTATGCCAGCACTCTGTGCTATATCTATCGCCGGTTTCCCAACAATAGCAGGGTTGAGTCTGCCGTCAGTCCCAAACATGTATCTTTCTAATAAAGGAACGTCTTCCTGAGTAATAAATACTCCCCCTAGTTCCTCGAAATACAGTCTCACTTTTCCAGCAATTTGCCGATCGCAAATAACGGCTTGTTCGGATGAACATATAGTCCCGTTATCAAATGTCTTACTCTCTATTATTGCCTCTACAGCCTTCCTTACATCGGCGCTTTTTTCAATGTATGCTGGTACATTGCCGGGCCCCACACCGTACGCAGGTTTTCCAGAGCTGTATGCTGCTTTTACCATTTCTGAACCGCCTGTAGCAAGGATTAAAGCCGTATCTTTATGCCTCATCAGAGTTTGTACCGCTTCAAGGGTAGGAGATGTTATGCAGCTCAAAATTCCTTCAGGAGCTCCTGCCTGCACGGCAGCATTATGCATTGCTTCCACGGCTTGGGATGTGCAGTCTGCGGCTCTGGGATGTGGACTAAAAACTACAGCATTCCTAGATTTGATAGCGATGAGAGATTTGTATAATGCTGTAGATGTCGGATTTGTCGTAGGGGTTAAGGCAGCTATTACTCCAACTGGTTCCGCTATTTCCCATATTTTCTTATCCGGATCATAATTAATAATTCCAACTGTTTTCATGTCTTTTATGCTTTCATACACTTTTTTAACAGCAAATAGGTTTTTTATGACTTTGTGTTCATAAACCCCCATTTCGGTTTCTTCTACCGCTGCCTTAGCCAACCATTCAGCGATCGATTCACCTTCCTGGGCCATAGATCTCACTATCTCATCTACCTGTTCCTGGGTGAAAGTCTTCATGACCTCCTGAGCTTCTCTGGCCTTTGCAACCAGGTTTCGAACCTCTTGAATGGCTAGAAGATCTCTATCCAACTTGTCCATTATCTCCTATCCCCCCATTTCCAGTCGCAATTTCCACGAGCTTTTTTATAATATCCCTCTTTCGCATGGTGGAAATCTTGGATTTGCTGATCTTTTTATCATGCACCAGAACTCTGAGAATCTTTCTCAAGTTCTTGACCGTATACTCATCTATTCCTAAATCACCTTCGAGGAGTTTTCTTTTTTCTGCATCGAGTTTTTCACGCAATTTCTGGGTAACTTCTTTCAAAAATTCCCCCCTATCCAGTTCGAAACAAGGCTCTTCATCTTTCACAGCATCATTCACAACTTCCAATGATAAGCCTGCCTTACTTCCCTCTGTGATTCCATCAATAGTCTCCGGCTCCGATCTATGGCCCTGTGCTCCATCCTGTCGGCTTGGTTGTTTCTTCTCCACATTTAGACGCTTCACCACCATGTTGCTAATAATATTCATTGTATCCTCGTCAGGCCTAGGAATTACATGAGAGCTTACAATTTCACCGATCTTCCTTGCAGCTGCAGAACCTGCGTCTACCGCTGCCTTAACAGCCCCAACATCACCTGAAATAATTATTGTAACCAACCCCCCCGTGGTAAATCTATAAGCGAGAAATTTGACCGCTGCAGCTTTTAAACAGGTATCAACCGCCTCCACTGCTGCCGTAAAACCAATGGTTTCTATAAGGCCTATCGCTTTACTGTCCATTCCCATCTTCTCCTAATATCGTTTGGGGTTTTTTGCAACTTCCATCACAGCAGCCGCGAATGCATCACATGCCGCTTTACACGCCGACTGGCTTCCTGTTAAATGGCCTCCTGCAAAGTTAGTTTCACTAGGTGGACCGAAAAAGGATACCATTTTTACCTCAGCAGCTTTTATCGCTGCATCCAAAGCATACACAGCCTCAATAGGTGGTGCTATCAGGTAAGCTAATGGCGCTCCTTCAGGTATGTTGTTCGTTTTTGAAAGGTAGGTGCCGGTTCTTGATATGCATTGGGCATAAAAGGCTATCTGGCCCTCCTCATCAGCTGCCCAAAAACAGGCATCATTTTCTACACAATCTATTGCCGCATTTAAGCCACTCTTCACCTCTGCCGGATTGGGCCCTGCAATTACGCCTATAAATTCACCTGACAAGGGACCTGAAGCGTGAGCCGCACCTGCGTAAAAGGACTTGGCATACACAACTTCCACATCGGCCTTCTTCGTAGCTTCATCAATGGCAGTATAACCCACATCATCGATGTTTACCGTAAGCATTCCAATGCTCCTGTGATGAGGCTTCAATCCTAGTTCCTGTTTCATGAACTCATTCACATTTGGAATCATTTTAACTGCAAGGATCTCGGCTTTGATAGGCTTAAATCCATACATTTTTTGTAAACCTCCTGTTCTAAAAAATTCAAACAAGCTTTACTGATCCGTCAATTTGACACCGCTAGCCTTAGCATCATAAATCTTCTTCACTATGCTAGCCACATGGGCACCTGCCTCTACTGGAGGCATACCCCCTTCGTGAATATTTGATACAAGCATTCTATCGGATTCAATGGTATTCTTATTGGGCTTGTAGCACATATAAGCACTCATGCTCTTTGCTGTTACTAAGCCAGGGCGTTCTCCTACAAGCTCTACCACCACATCAGGGCTTAAAAGTTCACCCACTTCATCCATAACCGCAACCCGCCCGAATTTTATAAAGAACGGTTTTCCTAATGTTAGATTATATGTTTTTATCGCTTGCATAAAAGATGGTATAAAATCAGCTGCATTTGCTTCTATAGCCGTGGAGCTCAGACCGTCAACAACGATAAGCTGTACATTGGGTGATTTCGGACATTCCTCTAAAATTTTCTTTTTGGCCTCTTCTGAGAGCTTACGGCCCAAGTCCGGCCTTGTCAAATATTCATCTTTATCCTTAACGACCGTTTGAACTTCAAACAACCCCAGTTTTTTAATAAACTGAGAGTCTACTTCCGTTAGCACTGCATCTTTAGCGGCAGCCAGGTCTGCCCTAAACCTGATCCATGGCTCGAGTTTGTACCTTGTTCCCGCCCTCCATACACCCAAGCGTGCAGGAGTTTTTCGCTTGATCCTTAAGAAACCTTCCTTTTCTGCTGGATCGGGTATCAAAAACCATTCAGCAAGATTTAGTTCACACAGATCTGGCAAAATTTTGCCATCATCCCCCTCAGCTTTTTTGGCCAAACTACCGTCAACAACTTGATTCTTCCCTATCCCCAACTCTTTTATAACGGCTTCCACTATGCTCTTAATTTCCTTCTCATCGATCATTCTCAACTACCTCCCTATTTAATGAATATAGTAGGATCCCCTGCTTTGGGTGTGAGTTTTCCATTTTTCATCAAACCCATCTCTTCCATCCACCTTTCGAATTCGGGAGCCGGTCTGAGTTTCAATGTTTCTCTCAATGAAGCGGCGTCGTGGTAGCTCGTACATTGATAGTTAAGCATAATATCATCCCCCATAGGCACACCCATAAAGTAATTACATCCCGCAGCCGTGAGCAGAACAGCGAGGTTTTCAATATCATTCTGATCTGCTTTCATGTGATTGGTATAACAGGCATCACATCCCATGGAAATACCCGTAAGTTTGCCCATAAAATGATCTTCAAGCCCAGCCCTTATAACCTGTTTGTTGTCATAAAGGTATTCTGGCCCTATAAATCCTACCACCGTATTCACCAGCAGGGGTTTATATCTCTTTGCAAGACCATAACACCTAGCTTCCATTGTTACCTGATCTGCCCCATGGTGTGCATCTGCCGAAAGTTCAGAGCCCTGTCCTGTTTCAAAATACATGAGATTAGGTCCCTTGCTCGTAGTATATTTCTTTATCAATTCATGTGCTTCATCTAGCATGCTTACTGAAACTCCAAATGATTCATTTCCCCTTTGACTACCGGCTATGCTCTGAAATACGAGACCTACCGGTGCACCCTGTTTTATACACTCCATCTGAGTCGTCACATGAGCAAGGACACACTGCTGAGTCGGTATTTTCCACTCCTCGATAAATTCGTACAGAGCCCACAAAAGTCGACTTACACTGTCAACATCGTCAATACACGGGTTTATACCAATTACGGCATCTCCTACCCCGTAGCTCACTCCTTCCATGGTAGCCGCCAATATTCCCTCTACATCGTCTGTAGGATGGTTCGGCTGCAACCTTACCGAAAGGGTTCCTGGAAGCCCCAGTGTTGTATTACATTTGGCTGTTCTTCTTATCTTAGAGGCCGCATAGATTAAATCAAGGTTAGAACTTATTTTCGCCACTGCAGCTACCATTTCACTGGTCAAACCCTGGCTTATGAAATCTATATCATCCAGGCTCGTCTCATTATCGAGAATGTATTCCTTCAGCTGGCCAACAGTCCATGCTTTAATCTTCTTATACACATGCTCATTTACTTGATCCTGAATAACCCGTGTAACCTCGTCTTCCTCATAAGGAACAACAGGATTATTCCTCAGATCCTCAAGGGTAAGATTTGCAAGGACATATTTGGCTGCCACCCTTTCTTCTTCTGACTCGGCTGCTATGCCAGCAAGAACGTCTCCCGACTTCAACTCATTGGCTTTCGCTAGCACATCTTTTACATCTTTGAAGCTATAAATACTCCCTCTTACCTTTGCTTTTAAAATCATCTCAATCCATACCCCCTTTATACCTTTTCAATTGGCAAAAACTAATGTTTTCAAAGCAACAGGTACCACCTTACCATTGTAAAGAGGTTTTCCTATATCAATGTAGTCACCTTCTTTCATGATTATCTGATCTATAGAGATCACCACTCTCTCTTTCCTCACCAACTCATAGAGTAAAACTCCAACAACATTACCTATATCATCTTCACAAACTATCACCACAGGAGATGTATGGTCTGCAGTCCTGACAGCCTCGGCAATAGCATTAACCACCACTCTAATTCTGTTAAAACCAAGTTTCGCCATTTGGGGGATTACCAAAGCTGGAAGCATAGTATTTCCACCATCTTTAAAGATTTCTATTTTTTTCATTATCTCACTCTTAAGAGTATTTGCTTTTTTATATGGGTCATCAATTCTTACAACAGGGATGTCCTTTAAAGGAAGAATTTCCGGATCGGAAATATAGATGGTGGAACCGCTTAATTCCGTCGAATGAATTCCGGCTCCAATTACGGTAGCATATATAGTTTCCACAGGTCTTATTATTTCGGCGCGAATTCTGTTTTTTTTCGATCTGATCATCTCAGCTAAGATCGGTCCTATATCCCCATACTTAAGGCTACTTTTAGCATCTGCTTTGGTTTCATCTTCATAAAAAAGCCTGCCTACACCACCTGAAAACATAATGCAATCTATTTCTAAAGGGCTTTCAGGCAGCCTTCCTATAGCTAATTTCTCAGATAAACCATCAACCTTTCCGCTCAGTATATTTAACAAGCAATCTGCCAGCCTGTCAGCCATACTTACAATCGACTGCATAGTCAGCTGGATACCCTTACACAGAACCACACCACACTCTTCAGCTATTGTTTTACCTGCCGGTGAAAACTCTGCAATCACATTAGTGCCTGGTACAAACTTTATTAGTCTCCCCCCAATATTTGCGCAGAATGTGGAAACAAGTTTCCCCTTATCGAATACGGCTGCATTTGTGGTCCCCCCACCTATATCGATATTGCATATCTTCAACCCTGCATCTTTGGACAATTGAGCCGCTCCTGACCCCCGCCCTGCCAAAACCGCCTCAAGGCGGGGACCGGCAGCAGCAACTACAAATGAGCCTGCCGTGTTGGAGATGGCTTTGAGGACATTCTCCGCATTTTCCTTTCTGGCTGCATCACCCGTTATGATAACCGCCCCTGTCCTTATTTCATCTGGGTTGACCCTGGCCAACCTGTACTCCTTTTTTATTATTTCTGCAACCTCCGCAAAGTTGAGGTTTATTTCATCTACCAATGGTGTAAGGTACACACCACTCCTATGGACAACTCTTTTTTCAACAATTTCAATTTTAGGTGTTGCAAAGATCCCAGCTATGTTCCTGATCTTCAGTCTGCTTATTACCATTGAAGTAGTTGTAGTCCCTATATCGATGCCTACACTCAGTATTTCTTCCACACGGCTCACAAGAATCACCTTCATAGTTTTTATTAGAAAAAAACAAAAGCCCCATAAAAGCATGTAAAAACATGCTTTTATGGGGCTTCATTGCCCACCGGAGAACACCCTTGTTCCCCGAAAATTATCTCATTTTCCTCATTAAACCTTATTAATATTATATAATAAAATTGATTCAAAATCCAATATGTTTTTTGCGGAATACTAGTTGGTTTTCGAAATTATTAAACAAAATATTGTTTTTATGTTCTTTTTTCTATCTCTAACTCTTTTTTATGCTTCTTCTCTTTTAATACAATTCCTCCTGCCTACGATTTTTTCTAAAGTCAACAGAAGGCTTTTCTCTTCAACGGGTTTAGCCAGAAAACTGAATGTCTCCTTGTCGATGGCAGCATCCCACACCAGTTCATGCTTGTTATACGCTGAAAGGAACACAACCGGGCATATCCCCTCCTCACTTATAAGCCTGGCTGCCTGCAGACCATCCATCTTACCCGGCATCTTTATATCCATCAAAACAACATCTGGCTTTAGACAACGAGTAAGATGTATTGCTGTTTCTCCATCCGAAGCCTCTCCAACAACAGTGTATCCATTTTCCTCCAATAATTCCTTAAGATCCATCCGTATTATGGGTTCATCGTCAACGATCAAGACCTTCATTTAGCATCCTCTCCCTATGACAAAAAAAGCCCCACTGGATGTAGATATTCATCCACACCTCAATGGGGCATCATTGCCCTCTCTGGACTTCATTGTCCTTAATTGTATGCATTTTTTACGAATGTATAATAAAATATATGCTTTTTAATATGCCCATCTTCTGCATTAAGAAAAATCCAAACAATTCCTCTAACACAACAACGCAAAAAATATTTTAGCCTTCCAACAGGCCGGGTTGAACAATAAGCTTTCGCCATAATCTTGTAGCGTCTTTTAATGCAACAGGCGGGCGGCTTGTTTCTTTAACCCATGATAAACGATACCTACAGCTTTGCTGGTTGCTAATCTACCATGACTTAAAGCAGCAATCGTAATTGTCTAACATGGGATAGAGTTAAAGAGAGAAAGCCATAATCGTTCATAACCCAGTTTGGTAATATCATGGCAAACCCGATTCGTATCGCAAAGCCTCTTTTTTAAAATTACATGGAAATGGATTTGTTGCGTTGTAGTGCTAAAAAAGGATACACATATATCCTTTGTTGAATAAATGTTTCCAACACAAAACTTCAAAAGGGAATTTAGGTAGATTATTGGGCAGATTATAATGAGTTTAAGAAAAATTCATCCATCCGCATTCCAATAGAATGGCGTAAAACTGTTTGCCGCAGATGTACCTTTGCTTCATGGATAATCCTAGAATATGTATTGCCTATTTTTCACGATAGGATTTTCCTTGATGCCAAAGATGAGTATTGTATTGTTTTATCCCCCGAAAGGAAATAATAATATATCATATCATCTTGTTTAGCTTTTCGCTTACAATTATATCTTTTGCTATTTTAACCATGTCAGTGCGGTAATCCATGCTTAACTTCTGAATTTTCCTGTAAGCATCTCTCTCACTAATATTATACTTTTCCATAAGTATGCCCTTAGCAATTTCTATCAGTTTACGGTTTTTCAGCTTTGTCTTCAAAAGCCGGTTTTCCTTCTTTATTTCCTTATAATTCTTCCATTTGGCAACAGCCAAGTTTAATGCTGGCAGAACATCCTCTTCTTTTATGGGTTTTACAAGGTAAGCGAAGATCCCCACCGTAGAAGCCGCTTCTTTCACCAATTCCTGCTGATTATATGCTGTAAGGAGCACTGTAGGACATATCTCCTCCTCAGTTATGCGCTTAGCTGCCTGCAGACCATCCATTTTACCCGGCATCTTTATATCCATCAAAACAACATCTGGCTTCATAGAACGGCTAAGATGCACTGCCGTTTCCCCGTCCGAAGCCTCTCCAATGATTATACACCCTTTTTCTTCCAGCATCTCTTTCAAGTCCATTCTTATTATTGGTTCATCATCCACAATTAAGACTCTCATATGCCACCCTCCTCCAGAAACAGCCAAATAAGCTGACCTACTCTAACTTGTTCTTTAAAGGAAATCTCACCTCTACCCTCGTGCCATTATCATTAGAAATCTTTATAAAACCTTTCAGGTCTTCTTCTACTAAGGTTTTTATTATGCTTAGACCAAGATGTTTGGATTTTTCTAGGTTAAAATCTTTGCTCAGACCTATGCCGTTATCGGAAACTATAAGACGTACATCATTAAAATCTCTATTTATTTCTATTTGTATCCTCCCACCATCTTTGCCAACAAAAGCATGCTCAAGAGCATTGTGTATTAGTTCATTTACTATCAAAGCAAGGGATGTAGCCTGCCTCGATGTCAGCATTAAAGGTTTGCATCTCGTGCAGATTTCGACCTTCTTATCAGGGTTGATCATGTTCGTGCTAATATCTACCATTTTGTTGATTACGTTTTTTATATCAACCAGATCCATCCCTTCCCTTGAAAGGACCTCATGGACAACCGCTATACTCAAAATTCTGCTGATACTGTCATAAAAAGCCTTTTTTGCCTTTTGGGACTTAATGCGTCTCGCCTGGATCCGCAAGAGGCTTGCAACAGTCTGTAAATTGTTCTTTATGCGGTGATGTATTTCCTCAATCACCACAGACTTCAACAAGAGCTCTTTCTCCTTTACCCTTATTTCCGTAATATCTCGTATTAAGATCAGCGCTCCAGCAGCTTCATTAGAGCTGTTCAGAGGTATTGAGGTAAGGGCGAGATTCAACCCACCTATCTGTGATTCAATATACATCTGCTCAGCCAGTATATCTTTCCTGAAATTCAACTCAGGGAGAATATCCGTAATCTGTCGTACTTTCAGGTCCTCTCTTATTCGGTTTATCCTGTTGAAAATATCCTTGGCTGCATTGTTGTAATAGGTAATTACACCATTTGCATTTACAATAAGAAGACCATCCGGCAGTATGTCAGAGATCTTTCCCTCAGCAAAGGCCAGCTTAAATAGGGTTTCTGAAAGCTGTTCTGTTGTTTCAATAAGATCCTTCACCTTCTTTTCCTGAAATACCTGTTCCGTTATGTCTTGTTCCATTATAAGCGTTCCTATGGTCCATCCGCTTTTGGAGGTTATGGGAACAACACTCTGCTTTATCGGGACACCTTCTTGACTGACCCCCCTCATTCCAATTGTAGGTAGTCCCGTCTGGAGGGTTCTTATAACAGCTGGTTCATTCTTCCGTAGGGCAAGCTTGCCTACTACAGAGAACCTGTAAAGAGATCTTGCTGTCCGGGGTTTTGCCTCTGCCACCACTACAGCAACATCAGGGGACCTGGTAATGCAATCGATGAATATATCAGCTTGGGTGAGATCTGCAATGGTCTGGATTACTCCTGATAACTTCTCGAAAATTTTTATATCCTCCAAACTTAGGTCACTGTACTTTCTGCAAATTTTTCTTATATTGTTATTCATAATACCACCGCATCACCTTCAAATATACATCTTCTATACTTTAGTCCTTTACATCGCCCTAAAAAATGAGCTGGCTAATGGGGATAACTTTCACTTGTTTCCCACATTAGCTGACCACGTTGCCTCCAAACTCCGCAAACCTCTTGGCAGCTGTGCATTCATACATCAAGGAGTTAGCCAAGTAGCCCATTCCCGAATCTAGCACTACAATTCAACAAATCCATTTCCATATAATTTTAAGAAAGAAGCTTTGCGACATAAGTCGGTTCTACCATGATATTACCAAATGGAGTTATGAACGATTATGGCTTTCCCGCTTTAACTCCGCTCTGGACTAGACACTTACCATTGCTGCTTTAAGTCGTGGTAGATTAGCAGCCAGCAAAGCTGTAGGTATCGTTTATCATGGGTTGAAGAAACAAGCCACCCGGCTATTTCATTAAAAGGTACTACAAGATTACGGCGAAAGCTTATTGTTCAACCCAAGCTGTTGGAAGGCCAAAATATTTTTTGCGTTGTAGTGCTAACTTCATCTTCAGTTTTGCTAATCCTGGTTAGAATCGAAGTAGTAACCAGTTTGGCTGTCGCAGGCATATATTTACATCCTTCCGCTGATACCTCCATTGCTATATGCCTACCAAAAAAATTCGCTCCTCACATCTGTATGTCTTCTACATATCTTTTCCCTTCATTTGAATTTGTACATTTTATTCGACCCAAAACAAAAAAATCCTTCTTGATTTAATTAATCATATCAAAAAAATTTAAAATAAAACATAGATTGCTAAATTTCTTGATTTTTTTATCTCCCCAATAGACTTTTAAAAGAAAAATGATTAAAGCAAGCGGAACCACGCGAAAAAAGATGTTTGCTGTATACGGCAGGTTAATGATGGTATGTTCAAGGCCTCTTAAGTTATGAACAAATCAAAAGTATAATAAATCAGTAATTATTTCTGCGATCCAGAATTGTCAGCATGTTTAGCATATATGGCATGTTTTTCTTTGTTTCCTATAAGCTTATCTATGAACCATGCTATGATAAGGATACCTACAAGACTGAGAAGCCATCGGGTAACTGCAAACTTTGCTCCCAGAGAAGTTATTTCAAAGAGAAACATGGGTATTTTCATGGTAGACCATGCACCCAGAAAGATCAGCACATTGGTAAACCTGGCTCCCTTTTTCATCATAATCCCTACCACTGGAAAGGCTGCATACAGGGGCCCAGCTGCAGCTACCCCCATAAAAATGCTGAGGAAGACCCCCTTTATTCCCGAGTTTTCTCCCAGGAATTTAATAATGGTCTCCCTGGGCACCCACACATCCAGCAATCCGATGAGGAGAAATATGGGGGGCAGGACACTCAACATCTGTATGAAGTTTTGAGCTGTTACCTGTAAAATCTGCTTTCCTGTAGTAGTATCATTTAAAAACAGCACCACATCAATCACGATTATTATTATCAACAGCAAATACGGTTTTACCATTTTCATGCTGTCACCATCCCTATAATCAGAGCTGCTATAAAAGAAAAAACATAGCAAAAAGCATTCCTCAGCACAGTCTCCCTTCTGCCAAAATACTTTGTTTCAAGGGGTGCCGTAACCACGCCCACCATCATAAGGGTAGAAATGAATACAGCTATCTGGGTTATTCCAGCTCCCCTTTCAAGGAGGGAACTTGCAAGGGGAAAAGCAATGAATCCGGGAATAAGGGTTATCGCACCAACTACGGAAGTGATCACCATTCCTACAAACCCCGTTTTATTCCCCATCAAACGTGAAATAATTTCGGGGGACAGGACAGTCAGCACAAGACCCATCAGGGCAAGCACACCAGCCATTGCAGGAAAAATATTTGCGAATGCTTTCCACGACTTTTTTAATGCAGTCCTGGTTTTTCCTTTGTCCTTCACATATGAAACAATCAAAAAAACTACAGCAGTGATGTAAAGTATCCTCTCAAACAAGCCATACTCCCCCTTTAATTTTCAAAGATTTCCCTGTATTTCTTTAAAAAATGCTGCAATCTCTTAATATTGTTCTGAATGGTTATAGCCCATGCATGGATAAGGTCTTCTCCTTCAGAAGTAATTTTGTATAATCTCTTAGCCGGCCCCGTTCCTTCCGTCTTCCATTCCGATTCAACCCAGCCTTCCTTCTCCATCTTTCTCAGGTTTCTGTAAACCATTCCCGGATCAATGTTGTCTTCATAACCGAACTGTGACAGCTTTTCCATCAACCTGTAACCATGAGCGGGTTTTTCATACAGAAGCAGCAGCATACACGGCTGTATAAACCTTTCCATCCTTCCACCAGGGCATTCACACGTGTGTTTGTGATGATCATGTTTTCCATGACTGCACATAAAATCTCACCTCCATTATAACACCTCAGCTTATATATGCTATGAACATATATATGACTTATAGTTATATTATAGTTAAACCCTAACTTGATTTCAAGCAACACTTTGAATTTTTTGTATTACCGATTTTCAGCCAAACCATTTATTACAGGAGCACTTTAAATAAAGAAGGAATTTTTTTGAACACATAGAAACATAAAGGCAAGTGATTTTTTAAGCTCATTGCAGGCATCACATAAAAAAACAGAAGGGAGTAAGCACTGTGAAATACAATTTTGATAAGGTAATACACCGCCGCAACACAAACTCTGTTAAATGGGATCTGATGCAAAAACACTGGAGAATTTTATGCTTAATAAAGCCAGGCTGTGGCTGGATGAAGGGTATATCTTTGGTAAAGGTGGAGAAGGCTTCGAGAGAATTGTTATTGCCTGCCCTCGAGCCCTATTAAAAGAAGGATTGGAGAAATTGGAAAGGGCTATTAAAACTCTATAAAGATATAAATTAAAACCTGGATTCAAAAGGTTGCATTCTCTCGAATCCAGGTTTATGATTTTCAACTATCCAGCCAGAGTGGGTGAATACAATTTTATCCTGTCACCTTTTTTAATTTCAATAGTTTTATCCTTTTTGGGTGGTTCATCATTGATGATGTAATATATGTGTTCCAGCTGAATGTTGCTTTTTTTAATCTCAGGATACTTTTCTATTAGTAATCGCTGAAATTCTTCCAGGGTTATGTTTTTTTCAAGTTCAATCTCAGCCTCTTTAACTCCCGTAAACATGTTAAAGGGAGGCAGAAATTTGACACTGATGCTGTTATTCACTTATTACCCCTCCTTTTCATAAAACTTTCTGAACACATCCAGTCTTTCCTTAAAAGTTTTTCGCGTAGTCATCCCAGGGCCCATCAAACAGCCCCCTTCACAGGCCAGCAGTTCTACGACCGGTTCCTTCAGCTGTTCATTGTCCCATTGTTTAAGGAACCGTATTACCTTTTTCAATCCCGATTCATAATAGACCAGAAGGCCGAACCTTGCCCAAGGTTGTGGAGTTGATAAAAAACTCCAGGGACTGCTGTTTTTCGTGTCAACATTATTATTCTTCAGCAAATCCCTCAATTCTTTAAAAGTCAGCACGGCATCATACACATGTTCCTCATAGAACCAATCTTCTTCCCGCTTCTTCGCCGGGCACGGACCTATGAATATGAGTTTTGATTCAGGAAATCTCTCTTTAAGTCTCTTACCGTGCAGTACCATGGGTGACGGGAGACCGCACAGGAATTTTTTCAGGTGAGGAAACTCATCCTCTACCACTTTTCGTATTATGGGACACGAGCTGAAAATAATGGGTTTTTCGCGATTTTCTATAAACCGGTTCCTTGCTTCCACTATCTCCGGAAGGACCGTTACCGTTTCTTCAACTCCAAACAAGCCCAGGTCTTTCAGAACACCGGCCATCTTTCCGGGTTCCCAATCAAATTCTGCAAAATATGATGGTGCAAGACTTGCAACAACCTTTTCGTCCTTTTCAAGCCATTCTTGAACTTTAAATTTGTGGGTTTCTTCCACAGCAACATTCAAAAAATCAGATGCGTTCCTCATATGAGTTGTCCTCAAACCATGCCTGCCATGTACTGGTCCTGCATATGGGGTGCTATAAAGGGGGCAAAAATGTGTTTCATAAACAGCCATGCAAAAAACACCATAGTAAAGGGTTTAATTGCCCAGTTTACAATGAGAGTCAGTATAACCGCTCTGGGAGCCTTTACCACTTCAACAACCTGACCGAAATCAATCTTAACCATGATTGGATACATCATAAAAAACAGCAGCACTGCAACGGGTATAGAAACCCGGGCAATCTGCCACGAATTTATTACATCCCTTGCTCCCGGAAACAGGTACCCCAAACCTATTCCAGCTATCATACACAGCAAAACCCATATAGTTAAATACTTTTCGAAAAATCCTAGTTCTCTAGCTTTTTGTAGTTCCCTTTCTTTCACACTCATTTTTCATCCTCCTCACCAGGCTGTTTTTCATAACAGATATCTGGTAGTTCTTTAGGCGGATATTCATTGGATATTATTTTATCCAGATATGTTCTATTTAAAAAATCTTTTAATTCTTTTATTTTTGATTTATTTGGTCTGTAGACAACCCATTTCCCTTCCTTTCTGCATTTAATTACACCGGCACTTTTAAGGATTTTCAGATGATGGGATATTGTGGGTTGAGAAAGCTTAAATTGTTCCATGATTTCACACATGCATTTCTCTTCATCAAGCATTAATTCCAGTATTCTCAGCCTGTGTTTATCAGCCAGTGCTTTCAAAATGTTTATTAATTCTTCATTGCTCAAAAATTTTTTCCCTCCTTTCCTTTTAACCCGTTCCTCTCCTCAACAACTCTGCAAATTCATCGGGCAGGTCTGACTTCTCAACAGCCTGTATAACTTTCTCATAATCATACGGAACCTCTATTATATCTGCTTTCACATGGGTTTGTGCTATATCCACTACCACATACGTTGCATTGGGGTTGCCGTGTTTCGGTTTTCCGGCACTCCCGGCATTAATGAAGTGATATTCATCAATCTTTCTGTGGTATGGAACATGGGTGTGACCAAAAATCAAAACATCGGCCTTTTGTTCCTCTGCCAGTTCCTTTAAATAATCCGAAGGTGTGGTCAGCTTCAGGTATTCGTTAAGGGCTCTGGGGCTTCCGTGAACCATTAATACTTCTTTCCCTGATATATTGAGCCTTAATTCTCTGGGCAAATTCCTGAGATATTTTTTGTTTCCATCTGTTGTGTTGCGCTTCGTCCATTCCAGGGACTGCCCTGCCAGCATCATCTGGTGCTCATCACCATAGTCACACCCGCACACTAAAAGGTTCTTTCCAACGCTTTCATCATAATTACCCATAACTGTTTGAATTTCATCTTCCCTCAAACGCTCAATCACTTCATTGGGAAACGGATAATATCCAACAAGGTCTCCTACACAATAAACTTTGTATATTTTCCTGTTTTCTATGTCTTTCAGCACAGCTTCCAGTGCTTCAATGTTAGAGTGTATATCAGCAATCACAGCAAATGTCAAAGATACCCCTCCCTATACTGATATATTTAAATATTTAAGTTTATAAATATTTTACCAATACTGTTTTTCTATGTAAATAGATTTTACCCCTTTTAAACAAACAAAAATCAAACATTAAAAAAGGGAATATCGTAGTTTTAAAGAATTATTTTATATCATACCATGTTGTTAGGAACGAAAAAAGCTGTATTATTTAGCCCTTGCCGGGAGAATCATCCTTCTTTTAGAATGGTATTTTTCAAAGAACCCGTTATAAAGCGGCTTCCGGGAATTATCATAATACTCCTGGGCAGCTGGCTCCTGCTTCAATAAAATACCTTAAGGGGGATGACAGGTGTGCACATTTTTGATGTTATAGGACCGATTATGATAGGCCCTTTTTACCGCAGGGGGAATCGGAAAAGTTATTGCAGATAAAGCAACCATTTCCGGAGCCGAGGGGGCTGTCAGGCTGAATGCGGCAGTGCAGCGGCCATGGCTGCGGGAGCAGTTGTTGAACTGGCAGAAGGCAGCCCTGACCAGGTCAGCAATGCCGTTGCCTTTGCCCTAAAAAATGTTTTGGGCCTTGTGTATGACCCAGTAGGGGGCCTGGTAGAAATACCATGTATTAAGCGCAATGCAATGGGAGCCGCCAATGTCCTTATATCCTCAGACATGGCCCTGGCTGGAATCAAGAGTTTCATTCCCGCTGACGAAGTGATAGATGCTATGTACAATGTTGGAAGGATGATGCCTGTGGAGCTGAAAGAAACTGCCCTTGGAGGTCTTGCCGCAACTCCTACTGGTAGAAACTTCATGGTCTAACCTTCTGCAGTTTTGGGGAACTACCTGAAATCCTCTTTTTTAGATGTCAAAACGTTTCATTTTGTTGTTAAAAACCTTTAAAATTTTTACTAAGTTCTTGTCTAAACAAACTCTGACTAAACTTTTAATTACACATCAATTCACCAGACTACTTTGGGGAAACAATCTAACGATTTTTGTTGAAACACTCCAGATCTTTTCCCTTATTTTTGTTACTTTAGAATTACAATCCTAAGTTTCATGTTATCTACAACCAAAAAATACACCGCCCAAAATCGGGCGGGTTTTCTTGTTTTTTATTTCATTGTTCCCTTTTCTAAAAATCTTTTATGCCATGATAAAGCCTCTCCTATAATGTGAGGTGTATGACCTTTTCCCCTTACAGCCCTCTGGTAATAATCCTTTAACAAGGGTTTGTAATCCGGATGGGCACAATTTTCTATTATTACCTTGGCCCTTTCTCTGGGAGATAAACCCCTCAAATCAGCAACCCCCTGTTCTGTTACGATAACATGAACATCATGTTCGGTATGGTCAACATGAGATACCATCGGAACAATACAGGATATATTCCCGTTTTTGGCAACAGACGGTGTAGTGAATATGCTGATATAGGCGTTTCTTGCAAAGTCTCCTGAACCACCTATACCATTCATGATCTTTGAACCGATAATGTTGGTGGAGTTTACATTTCCATAAATATCTACTTCTATGGCCGTATTGATTGCGATAGAACCCAATCTTCTTATAATTTCGGGATGATTGCTGATTTCCTGGGGACGTAAAATGATCTTCTTCTTATACTCTTTTAAATTTTCATAAAACCGAACAAGCCCCTGAGGTGAAGGTGTCACTGATGTGCCTGATGCGATCTTTATTTTCCCATTGTCAATCAGATCAAAAACAGAATCCTGAATAACCTCAGAGTAAAAACTCAAGTTTTCAAAGGGCGAATCCAGTAACCCCGCCAGCACCGCATTGGCAACACTCCCCACCCCTGATTGTAAAGGCAGAAGATTTTTGGGTAGCCTTCCCTCGGACACTTCCTTTTTTAAAAAATCTATCAAATGGTCAGCCATTTGCCGACTTATATCATCAATCGGTGCAAATGGTCTTACATCATCTTTTATATCTGTTAGCACAATTGCCTTTATTTTTTCAGGATTAACGGGTATATAAGGGGTTCCTATTCTATCATCAGGTTTTACCAGGGGGATAGGCTTTCTGTAAGGAGGGTCCTGGGGATGGTATATATCATGCATACCCTCCAGCTCCAGCGGCTGACTTGTATTGATTTCTATAATCACACCTTCTGCTTCGGAAACGAAAGTGGGTGATGCACCGACAGAAGTTGTGGGAATAATGTTGCCTTCTTCGGTTATCGCTGCTGCTTCCACAATGGCTAAATCCAGCTTTCCGAAAAAACCATACCTTACTTGCTGGGGGAAATGGCTTAAGTGTATATCTGCATAAGCGATTTTACCGGAGTTTATTCCTTCCCGAACCGCCCTGTCTGTCTGGTATGGATATCTCCTTACCACTATTCCTGCTTTTGTTAGGGCTTCATCTAGCTCTTTTCCTACTGATGCCCCTGTTAACAAACCAATATTTACTTTTTTTCCTGTCTTCCTGACTCTTCCTGCTAAAGCAAGAGGAACCGCTTTTGGATACCCCGATGGAGTAAATCCGCTTGTTCCAACAAGCATTCCATCCTTAATCAATCCAGCCGCTTGTTCAGCTGAGACAACTTTTTTGCACAGTTCTTTGTTTCTTATTCTTTCATTCATATCTATCGGTCATCCTTTCTACGTCTGCTGTTTAAAACCTGCTGCTTTTTGCAGCAGGTTATGGTTATAAATTAAAGCCCACTGGATTTCCTTCTTCATCCCATCCTCTAAATTTATAATATTCTTTTAGCATGGTTTCTAACTGCTCCCGAGTAATCACTTTTTGGTCTGGTCCTATGGGCTCTTCAAAAAACCTCTTCGGAAGCCAATCGTCTTTTTTCGTTATACCTTCTCTAATATTGAACTTTCTTGTTGCGTTTACTATATTGGAAGCGATTTTTCTCAACTGGTCCTTGGTCATTTTTAAACCCGTTGTTGCTTCTATAATAGTTGACAAATCATCCCACAAAACCATATCTCTGAAAAACCTGCATAAAATTAAAGCATCATACAATGCAAGTCTGTCCTCATATTCTACAAAAAGTTCTGCCTTCCCCTCAGTTGTATCCGGATCGATTATTCCTGCAAGTTCTGGTTTGTAAAATGTTGCCCTCAAATGACAGGCTCCTCTGTCTGAAGTTGCATAAGCAAGCCCCATTCCTTTTAATATTCTGGGATCATAACCCGCAGGTTCCAGACCCTTTACATGGATTGCCAAATCTTCTAAACCAAGTTCCTTACTGGCCGTTTTTATGCCTTCTGCAAGGACCTTCCCAGCACCCCGTTTGTGAACAATATCCTGTAAAAGCCATGCGATTTTCTCTACATTTCCATATTCCACATCTACATCGAGCTTTCCTCTTTTAGATGCTTCAATTGCAAAAGCTACCATATTGCCTGCTGTAATGGTATCAATGCCATATCTGTCACATATATCATTAAGGTATGCAATTCCTCTTATATCATCAACACAGCACAAACCACCAAAAGAGTATATGGTTTCATATTCCGGACCCTCAATTTCTAATCCTTCGTATGGTCCATTCTTTATTTTGCTCAGTTTACCACATGCAAAGAAACAACGTGTACATGCCTTCGGTTTTACCTCCATCTCCCTTTGCATGGTTTCTGCACTTATGTTTTCCCAGGTTTCTAGGCTACCCTTTGACCAGTATTTCGTTGGAAAACCATGGACGCTATTCATGATACTTACAAGCATGGGAGTGCCATATTGTCTGTATGCTTTGGCTCCCGGGTCCTCTTTGCCGCGTTTAACAAGATCACTTACATAGCTAGCCAGAAGCTTTTCATCGGCTAATTTGCATTGAGACTTGCCATGGAAAACGATGGCTTTCAGTTTTTTCGAACCCATCACAGCACCAACACCGGTTCTCCCGGCAGACCTCCAGTAATTGTTCTCTATACACGCAAATCTGACAAGGTTTTCTCCTGCAGGACCTATTACCACTGCCTCTGCACCGCTTATTCCTACTTCTTCTTTTACTTTATCTTCTGTTTCATAAGTATATTTGCCCCACAGGTGTTCTGCACTGTGAAACTTTACTCCTTCATCAGATATCTCTAAATAAACTTTGTCATCCGCTCTGCCTTCTATAACAACTGCATCATACCCCGTTCTTTTTATAACAGGAGCTACATGCCCACCAGAATAGCTTTCTGAATATATCCCGGTAAGGGGTGATTTAGTAAATACACCATATCTGCTTGAACCCATCATCTTCGTGTCTGAAATGGGTCCGGTGGTAAATATGAGTCTGTTTCGCTCGGATAAAGGATCTATACCTTTTGGAATCTCCTTTAAAAGCAGATAACTTCCCAGACCTTTACCTCCCAGATATTTTTCTAAAACACTATCGGGTATATCTTCAACTTGATATGTTTTATTGCTTAGGTCAACCCTTAATAATTTGTTGTAAAATCCAAACATACAAGAACCTCCTTTTAAAATCTTGTTAGGGCAAGATATCTTTTATCTTGCCCTAAAACCATTTATGACCTAGCGGAAGTTTTTGACTCAATTTTTTTCGATACCACTTTCATCGATTCTATTAAAACATACAAAATGATACCAGTAGTTAATCCCCAGGCTGCTCCTTTTGTGGCAAGAATGGCACCCATTACTCCAGCAATACCTTTTTGTTCATTGGTTTTTTACAATATCCATAGACATTACGCTATAACAAAGCTTGAATATCTTCTCGCTTCTTTTATGGGTTTTTTATCGCCCGAATTCCAAACAGTAATTTCGATTTTACGTTGCTCTTGCTGTCTTTTCAGCAGAAATCTTACTCTCCTTAGATTTCCATTCACAACAAAAATATAAAATAACACCTACTAACAATCCCCAAGCAGCTCCACGAAGAGCTAAAATCACAGCCATAAAACCAGCTACGCCGCGTTGCTGATTGTCTTTTAACATTGCCATCGCAATATAAGCGCAAGCAAAACCTTGCACAACTAAAGTCAAAGCAAGAGCGACAGACAAAGCCGGACGTACTAGAGAAACAATCGGCATCAAGGCTACACCGACAAAAGTCATGATTCTAAATGTACCAATACCACCCCAAATAGAGTCCATGCCTTCCCTACCTGCTTTATACCGCTCAGCAATAGAAACAGTAACAGCAGCCCACAATGGTCCTGCTAACTGCGTATAAGGGGAAATAACAGCTAGTATAAGATTTCTGATACCACTGATAAGATTTGATCTATTGGCGTTAAATTCAATAGCCTCATCTCCTCTTTCTTTATTAGCTGCTTTAACAACAGTTTCAGCCAAGACAAAATCACCAAAAGCAATAATATAAACAGCAACCAAAAGCGGTAATGCATCTATAAATAGTCTGAGAGGGGGAAATCCAAGTCCAAATATTGAATATCCTTTCAGCAGCTCTCTTAAGTGTAAAGAGGCTATACCCCACTCAATTTGCGGTACCGGTAATTCTCCTACCAAAGGTCCAAATATTAGAGCAAATACAATTGAGGGCAGCATGCCATATTTAGCAATTTGTCTTAAAATACCAACCCTCTTGCTTAACTCTTTAAATCCAGCAGAAAAAAGAACAAAGAAAGCAATAATTGTACCTACAGTAATAATAATTGGAGCACTGTCAAAACGCTTTTCCATTACATTTATAATAGCCGAAATTCCTGCTCCAAGAATAACTCCTGCTTTAATAGAATCTGGAATCAGCTTTACCAATTTCGATGCCAACCCTGTACTTCCAAAAAATAAGAAAACAACTGCTACTAATAATTGCAAAGCTATTAAAGCTAATGTTCGCTCTGGCCCTATTTCATATCTTGTCAAAAATGCCATTATTAACGGTATAGCAGGAGTAATCCAGCCAGGAACAACAGGATCTCCTAACAAAAAATGTAACATGTATAGTAAACCATTGATAATTACCATAGTTAGAGCTACTTCAAAAGATACTCCCAAATACTCTGTTAAAACAGGTATTGCCCCAAGGCAGGTAGCACAAAGAAGCAAAGCTTGTAAAGCTTCCGGCCATTCCCATCGAAAATGAATAAAAGGTAAGCGAACTTTAAAAATCCCTAATGGTGTATATGGTTGTTCTGCCCCATATTCTCTTTGCATAAATTTTCCACCTCGCTATTAATTTTTATTTTTGTCTCAAAAAAATAATTTGACTCATATACAACCTCTCATATACCACCTCCCTCCCTTTAAGCTCCTGTGTTCACCACGCATTAGTATAGATGGTTTTAATATCTTCTAAAGTTAATTTTCTTGGATTGTTAGAGAGCAATCTTGTTACTTTGATCCCCGCTTCTGCAAGTTTGGGTATGGCATCTTTAGGAATATTAACTTGTCTTAACTTCGTTGGTACACCTATATCCTCTGCTAAATAAATCATTGCGTCTAGAGCCTTTTGAGCAGCTTCTCTTATAGAAAGCCCTGCTACTTTTTCTCCCATTGCCTCGGCTATTTTGGTAAATTTTTCTATTCGACTTACGATATTATACTCCATAACATACCGTAACATTAATGTATTAGCCATTCCATGGGGTAAATGGAACTGGCCACCTAAAGGATATGCCAATGCATGTACAGCTCCCACACCAGCATTTGCAAAAGCTACTCCTGCCATCAAGCTTCCCAGAGACATATTATATCTTGCCTCAAGATTATCCCCCTCGGTAACAGCTGTTCTTAAATTGCTAGAGATTAATTTAATCGCCTGGATTGCAATAGAATCAGTAAAAACATTTGACTTTTTAGCAATAAATGCTTCTATGGCGTGTATAAGAGCATCCATTCCTGTATTAGCTGTTATTTTGGGTGGAACAGTTAATGTTAAACACGGATCAACAAGTGCTACATCAGCAAACAAATAAGGACTTACGACCCCTTTCTTCAACTCCTCCTTAACATCAGTTAATACAGCAATAGGGGTAGCTTCCGAACCTGTACCGGATGTGGTGGGAATTAATACCTTAGGAAGACCGGGTTTCTCAACCTTATCTGTACCTATGTAATCCTCTATTTCACCCTCATTTGTTACCATCACAGATACAACCTTTGTAACATCTAAAGAACTGCCGCCACCTAGACCAACTAATAAATCAAATCCTCCTTCTTTTACCACATCAACAATTTCCTGTATTTTATCAATAGGGGGTTCTGGTATAACTTTTGTGTAATAACCTACATCGTAGCCTTTTTCCTCAAGAGGTTTTTTTACTTTTTTTAGAATACCTGCTTTCTCAATCCCTTCATCGGTTATAATAAATACCTTTTTACCCCCTAGACTTTCTACTTTTTCTCCAAGCTTTTTTATTGCATCAATCCCTATTTCAATTACCCCGGGAGTTTTGAAATTGATAAAATTTTTCATAATATACCCCTCCTTTTTAAATTTTTTGTTTAAAAACATAAGCAATTTATGTGCCAAATAAAAAA
>DFNM01000225.1:0-39202 GCA_002376045.1 Firmicutes bacterium UBA3567 | reverse complement strand
ATATATTAGCATTATTGCACTAAAAATACATAATAGCCTTATATTGTTTTTGCAGAATACTGTTTAAATTCTGTTTTTTGTGCGTTGTACAATATTGCTACCAATACGTGCAATGTTGCACATGTGTTATTTTTCTGCATCTAATTTGTGATTTGAATTTCTGTATTTGCTTTTTAGGGGTATTTCTGAAAAATAAAAAATACCCCTACTCAGCACACTCAAAAAAATTAGGTGCCTGAGTAGTTATTTAAAAGCATGAAAAGCGAACTGAGATTGTGAATTTGTGAAGCCTTACCCTGCTATTCTGTCAAGCATTCTGCACTGATGCAGATAAGGGCAAACACTGGAATATTGTTTAGCATGAAAGGATTCCTCTTCTATGTTACCCATTAAAAATTTCTCCTGTCCTGCCAAGGAAGGACAAGGATAAACTCTTCCGCCAGTATCCACAAATATTGCTCGGCCTCTAAAACAGGCACACTCAATTTTCTTCCCATATTTTTTAACACGCTCTACAAATTTAAAATTTAACCTGTGCCCTGTCAAATCTTTATGCATTTGAGCCCTTCTAACAGCACTTTTAACCTTGCGTGCCACTTCTTGCTCGGACAAAACAGGTATATTACCTGCACCACCGATAGGACGCATTACGTTAAAGCTTATACCCTTTACATTTCCTAAATAATAGGCCATATCAATCAGTTTGTCCAATTGAGCCAAACTTTCTCTAGTGAGCACTGTCGTTATGTTTACATACAGTCCTTCTTCTTTTAAAAGCTCTATCCCACGCACAACTTGCAGCGTGGAAGGGCTTCCGTCACGGCTGGGCCGCATAGCATCATTGACACTGGGAATGCCGTCCAGACTTACCCCAATGCCAATTTTCCATTCCTTAAGTTGTGTTACTATTTGGGGTGTCAACAAAGTAGCATTCGTTTGGATCTGAAAAATAATCGGCAGGTTCTCTTCCCGGGAAGCTTTTATCATCTTTTCGATTAAAGCAAAGTTCAACAAAGGTTCTCCACCTGTAAATTGAACTACAACAGGATGACATTCATTGTTGGTCTGTTTTTTCAAATAGTTTAAAATCTTTGCTGCTGTCTCCCAAGACATGTCTCCCTGATTTCTAACATTTCCCAACCCATAGCAATAGCGGCAGGCCAAATTGCACCTTCCCGTTACAGCTACAACAACAAAGTCGACCACGGTTTTTATCACCTCCTGCCAAAAATCCCTTCAATTGGCCGATTTCCTTGAAACCATAACTACTGCTAGCACATACATTATTACAGCCCATGCAAATACTCCTATGATGGAATAGACAGGCACACCTTTACCCAATACGATGCTGCGCAAAGAAAAACTTACGGGTGTGAGCGGCATCATCCAGACGAGTGCTTTAACAATTATCGGCATAGAATCCACCGGGAAAAATGTCCCTCCCAAGAATGTCATGGGGAGGAGAACAAAGGTTCCGAAACTCGCCATATCTGCGTGGGAATCCGCCACCATAGCCGCCACAACACCAAGGGAAGCAAAGATTATGCATGAAGTGAACAACACTATAAAAAACATCAGGGTCAATCTTACGTGTGCACCAAAAAGAAAACCCAAACCCAAAAGTATAAAACAAGAAACAAACCCATGAAGCGCTCCAGCGAGGACCTCCCCCAATACAATAGAAGACGGCTTTATAGGTGCTACTACGTACTGGTCAAAGGCTTTGTATATCGTCCTTCTTATGTTCAAATCAGCACCAATGCTGTTATAGCTGTTGTTCAAAGAAGAGAGAGCTATTATTCCGGGCAGCACAAAATCCAGGTAGTTTTCTCCACCAACTGATATCCTTTTGCCTAATCCCAATCCAAAAGTTGTAAGAAATAGTATAGGATTTATTACGCTCCCTATCAGTATCTTGCCCAACCGTTTTTTCCGGTAAACCATCTCTCTCCAAAAAATAGGATAAAATTTTAAAAAATCGTTCATCTGTTATTCCTCCTGTTGTTATCACCCTAAATCTGATAAATCGTCTCCTGTCAACATGACAAAAACATCTTCAAGATTTGCTGGCCTTATATTTATATTTGTATTGTCTTTCAGTGAACCTGCATACTTCAATGCTTCCATCCTCGATTGGAAAAACCGTCTTGTTGTAACATCGCCTTCTAAGTGTTCTAACACAATCCTTCCTATATTTTGCTTCAGTTCGTGCGGTGTTCCCACAGCTATTAATTTCCCCCTGTTCATTATGGCTACTCTGTTACACAGATTTTCAGCTTCTTCCATGTAATGGGTTGTAAACATAACCGTCATCCCTGACCGGTTCATGCTTTTTATTAAATCCCATATCTTGCGTCTGGTCTGGGGATCTAGACCCACTGTAGGCTCATCCAGAAACAGTATGCGAGGTCTGTGCATTAGAGCCCGGGCAATCATCAACCTGCGCTTCATGCCTCCAGAGTATTCCTCTACATTGCT
The DNA here is from genome assembly GCA_002376045.1 of Firmicutes bacterium UBA3567. GTDB lineage: Bacteria > Bacillota > Thermosediminibacteria > Koleobacterales > UBA3567 > UBA3567. The sequence goes on along the minus strand of DFNM01000225.1, from coordinate 36,724 downwards.
GTGCGCTCTATCCAAAAGGCCAACATATTCGAGTAATTCCTGTATCCTTTTTCTCCTATCCTCCTTTTTCATGCCGTAGAGCATTCCAGTGAGTTCCATGTTTTCCCACGCGGTTAACTCCCGCTCTAAATTTGACTGCTGAGGTACAACTCCAATCTGCTTTTTTACCTCAAAGGGCTGTCTTACAACATCATACCCATTAATTAATGCCGTCCCTGATGTGGGCCGGCTCAATGTTATAAGCATTCTGATGGTGGTAGTCTTACCCGCTCCATTGGGGCCTAAAAGGGCAAAAATTTCTCCCCGTGCAATTTCAAAACTTATGTCATCTACAGCCTTAATCTTTCCAAAAACTTTAACTAAGTTTTTAGTCTCAATTATATATTTCGTGTTTTCCAAAATTATCCCTGCCCTTCCTCTGTGCATAACCCTTCTGGATTTGTTTTTTATTGGCCAAAAAACACTTGTGCCCCTGTCTTTGAGTTGGTTCTGTTCCATACTGGTGTAGAAGCAGTTGTTAAAAAAATTTGGCCTAAGTGCCGAGGTTATGGCCATATATTGCCATAAGCGGTACGCTATTGTTGAGCGTCCGTATTGCAATTACAGCATTTCTGCCCCTTCATCTTTGGAGTGTGATTCATCTGCTGTTACTCATTTCCCTAACAATGTGTTCTATGTTTCCTGCCTTCAAGTCGTTTATTTTGTAATACCTTGCTCCCATAGCATCAGCCACTTCTTTGGCTATTCCAAGGCTTAAAAACTCATCTTCTGTATCTATTACCAGCGGATTCATCTTTTCTGCTGCAATTCTCGCTGCAATTTCTTTTGCTTCCTTAACAGGATCATCACCACTTAAAGATACATTAGCCCGCCCATCGGACACAAGAACAAATAAAGGCACCATTTCTGGATCTTTTATTTTTCGTGCCTTCAATATCTCATATCCCACCAGAAGACCTGCGGAAAGTGGTGTCCTGCCCCCTGTAGGAAGATCCTTCAAGCATTTCATGGCCAAATCCACACTCCTGGTTATGTTTAGCAAAACCTCTGCCTTGTTCTTTCTGAAGGCGACCATGCCCACCATATCCCTTTTTTGGTAAGCATCATTCAAAAGCGAAAGTATAGCACCTTTAGTGACCTTCATTCTCTCTCTAGCACCCATGGAACCGCTGGCATCCACCACAAATAGTATGATGTTTCCCACCCTTTTTTCTCTCACTTTTTCCCTAAAATCCTGTTTTTCTATAGCAACAGCATTACCTCTTCTATCTCTTGTGTTTTGATACGGCGCTGCCGCTCTTAGCGTAGCATCAAAGGCAATATCCTTGGGTCTGTCCACAGGAAATCTATATCTTACATATCTACCACGAGGGGTTTCTGACTTTGTGCTAGTTCGCTTGCCACTGCCTTTTCGCTTTATCCTATCGATAGGTGAAACATTGATAGGTATAACTTTAAAAATGCTCTCTGGTTGTTGAACATTATCCTTGTTAATATTGTCCAGAAATTGTTCTGTATCATCCGCTCTACCGTTCTTAGCCCTGCTGGTTTCTTCTTTTTTCGTGTTACCAGCACTGTTACCCGTCTCAGGGCACGCTGTTGTTTTACTCTGCCGGCTGTTGTAATTTTCGTTTTTTGCATCTGATTCATCAGGTAAGGCTTTACCTTTTTCTTCTCTGTTGTTCTTGTTTTTTTCGTGATCCCCTTCTTCACGACCAGTTTGTCCCCATTCAGCATTCGACATCTCTCTTGCACGATGAGGTAAAACAAATTCAGCCACTTCTATTACATCTTTTATTGTAACATGCTTTCTTTGTCTCCACGCCGCCAATGCCTTGGCCGCTTCCACCATAATTATATCTGCCCTATGACCAGCACAGTTTTTCTGTGTTGCTATATCTGCTGCTAACCGCATTATAGAATCATCTACTTCAATAGTTTCAAGCAACTTTGCTGCTATGGCAATTTCGTGCTGCAGCTTTTTTGCTTCTGCTTCATAGCGTGCAATAAATCTTTGTGGATTTGTTTCATATTCCATTCTTCTCCTCAAGATTTCCTTTCTTTCTGATATATCATTACAACCTTCTGTTTTAACATACATCCCAAATCTATCCAGAAACTGGGTAGACAGCATTCCTTCTTCTGGATTCATGGTACCTATAAGGACAAACCTAGCCTCATGGGTGTATGATATGCCTTCCCTTTCCACTTTGTTAACACCTGATTGACAAACATCCAAAAGACAATTAACTATGTTATCACTCAATAGATTGACTTCATCTACGTAAAGAACATTGCCGTGGGCTTTTGCCAGCAGGCCGGGTTCAAAGTATCTTTTTCCAGTTGTTATAGCCTTTTCTATATCGATAGTGCCTATTAGTCTATCCTCAGTAATGTTTAATGGAACTTCAATTATATCTAACTCTGGAACCAGTGCCACCAAGCCTCTGACCAACGTGGATTTCGCGGTGCCCTTTTCTCCGCTAATCAGAACTCCACCGATAGAGGGGTTGATTAGATTTAGTATCACGGCTGTCTTAAGTTTTTTTTGTCCTACAACTGCAGAAAATGGATATACAAATTTTTTAAACAGCAAATTCATTTGCTATCTCCTCAACTTTCGAAAAATCTAAAACTCCCTTTTCGAAAGGTTTTTTTCTCATTCTGTGCGGAAGCACCAAATGTGCTGCTTCAATTACGTCTTGAGGTGCTATCTCGTTCTTTTTCTTAAAAGCAGCTATCGTTATCGCCGTCTTCAACATCGTAATATCTGCCCTATGACCATCTACTCCCATTGTTACGCATATTTTTGCAATAAGTTCCAGGATTTTATCACTGTATTTGACTCCACTGAGTCTTTTTCGAGCTTCGATTATTTTTTGCCTCAGTTCCCTCTGCAAGGGTTCAAAATTTTTTCCAAAACCATGAGGATCTGTTTCAAAATTCAATCTTCGCTTTATTATTTCAACTCTATCCTCCGGCTTTTTTTCTCCAGTTACATCTACTACAAGTCCAAACCTGTCAAGAAGCTGTGGCCTGAGATCTCCCTCTTCAGGATTCATGGTTCCCACCAGCACAAATCTAGCAGGATGTGAATAAGACACCCCTTCCCTTTCAATCGTGTTTACCCCCATAGCTGCTGAATCCAATATCACATCCACCACATGATCATCGAGCAGATTTACCTCGTCAACATACAATATGTTTCTGTTGGCTCGAGCGAGTATTCCAGGTTCAAATTTTTTCTCACCTTTTTTTATAGCATGTTCAATATCCAGCGTTCCTACCACTCTGTCTTCCGTGGCACTCACAGGAAGTTCCACAACCTTCATCTTTTTTTTCACAATCTTTAATTTTATCCCTTTTTCAACTTTTTCAAGGCACACTTCGCACATCTTGCTCTTATCTTCCGGATCACAGCTGAATATGCAGCCTTCTATCTGGTCCATTTCAGGCAGCAGATCTGCTACAGCTCTTACTGCCGTCGACTTGGCAGTGCCTTTCTCGCCTCTTATCAGCACTCCGCCCAATGTGGGATTTATTACATTTAATATAAGAGCTTTTTTCATAGGCTCTTGCCCTACAATAGCTGTGAAGGGATATATTGCCGTTTTTTCCATCTGCACCACCTACCTCTCTGCTATCACTAACAATCAAAACTGATTTGTTTTAAAGCAACACATGCATACGGCCGTTGCAATGCCATCACAAAAATGAAAACCATCCGATATCGAATTGTTCCTTTGCAGCTGATAAATTTAGGTTGAACTTATGCGGTGCTTTAAACCCGTTCACGGCCGCAGTAATCGAGCACACAGCAGCTTGCTGTTTCCTTGTGCGCTATTGCTCTCCAAAACCCTCTAGCTCTCCCTCTATCTCCAGGTAAGTTTTTCTTAGTTTTTCATGCATCTCTTTGTCCGCTTTCCACATTCCCCTTTGGATAGCCTCTAGCAGGCGTTCAGCAATATTTTGTAAAGCCCATGGATTAACTTCTTTTAACCAATCAGCAAACTCTTTATCCAGGGCAAACTTCTCGGCCAACTGCTCGTACATCCAATCATCCATTACTTCAGCAGTAGCATCCCAACCAAAAGCAATATCAACCGCTCGCGAAATATCAGCTGCTCCCTTATACCCATGACGCTTCATGCTTTCTATCCATTTGGGATTAAGAATGCGAGCGCGGAATACATGTTTGGCTTCTTCTGCAGTGCTCCTGGTTTTGACCCGTTCGGGATCCGAGCTGTCCCCAATAAAAGCCCGAGGAGCCTCTCCTTTGAAAGCCCTTACTGCAGCTATCATGCCACCATGATAGGCATAAAAGTCATCACTATCCATCATATCATATTCACGTGTGTCTGTGTTTTTAACCGCCACATCTACTGCAGCCAACCTTCGTTTGAAAGTTTCATGTTGTTTTTTGCCGTAGTTCTTTGAACTATAAGCATATCCCCCCCACACAACATATACTTTTGCCAGGTCGCTATCATTCTTCCAGTCTTTAGAGTCAATGAGAGTATTTATTCCGGCACCGTAAGCTCCTGGTTTGCAACCAAATATGCGGTAGCTTGCCTCTTCTTTGGCCTGATTTTCACTCATTCCTTCGCTTACCAAACTCTTAATCTCTTCTCGCACATGTTTGGCAATATAATTTTGTTCAGGAGGCTCATCCAAAAAAGCCACCATCTGAACAGCCTCATCTAAAAGTTCTACAATATTTGGAAATGCATCCCTAAAAAAATCACTTATTCTAAAAGTTACATCTATCCTTGGTCTTCCCAATTTTTCTATAGGTATTGCTTCTAGTCCTATTACGTAACCGCTCTTTTTTTGCCAAACAGGCTTTACTCCCATTAGGTAGAGAGCTTCTGCAATATCTTCACCTTTGGTCCGCATAGCAGGAGTACCCCACAGGACTATGCCAACATTTTCAGGGTAACATCCTTCATCTTTTAAGTACCTCTCCAGCAAATCAGTCGCAAGTTTGGTGCCAGTTTTCCAGGCTGCAGGAGAGGGAATAGCATTAGGATCAACTGAATAAAAATTTCTTCCTGTTGGCAGGATGTGAGCCATACCGCGAGTAGGAGCTCCAGAAGGACCAGGAGAAACAAATCTCCCTCCAAGGGCATCCATGACACTGGACAACTCATCTGTTGTTTTTTCTATGCGCGGAACCAAGGAAGAACACACATAATTCAAAACCTTTTCTACATCCCTGCTGCTTTGCCCCAACACCTCTTTGCACACAGCCGGAATTTCCCTCGAATCGAATCCTGTCTCTGCAAGATGCGATATGACTTCTAATGCTAGGCAGTGTATTTCTTCTATTATCTGCCCATTAGTTTTACCATCGGGATTAAGCCGCCCCCTGTCAGCCAACAAGTTATCCAGGTTGTAACCTTTTAATTGTGCCAGTGCTTGCCGCAAAGATGGCACATCGCCATTAGGCAGGCGAGTAAGCGCAGCCAAAAACTCTATCAATCGCTTTTCCCTCGGCGGTTCACCAAACACATGCAGCCCATCCCGAATCTGAGTATCTTTAATTTCGCTCAGGTAGCCGTGCAGATCTTTTAAAAAAGTGTCAAATTCTTTCGGCATTTTTTCTGTTTTAAAACCTAAATCAAAGTGCAGTTTAGCTTCACAAACTTTTTCCCAGATAAGCTGTTCGAGAAGCGGCAGTTTACTCGGATTAAGGGTTTTTGCCTGGTAGTATTCCTCCAGTTGGGATTCCAGCTCGGCCAATTCATCATACGTGTCCGCATTATGCATGACTGGCACCAAGTGGTCAATAATACAGCAGTAGCTTCGCCTTTTGGCTTGGGTGCCTTCACCAGGATTGTTGATAATATAGGGATAGATGTTAGGCAAATCTGAAATGGCGATATCTGGATAACAGTTAGCGGACAGCCCAACGGATTTTCCGGGAAGCCATTCCAGAGAACCGTGTTTCCCGACATGGATAACCACATGGGCACCGAACACATTCCTGATCCATTCATAGTATGCATAGTAGTGGTGGGGAATGGGCAGGTCGGGGCTGTGATAAATACTGGCTGAATCCTCCAGAAAACCACGAGGTGGCTGTATTCCGATGAAAACATTGCCATTTATGATTCCAGGGATTAAGAGGTTGTCCTCATAACAAAACACGCTTCCTGGTGGGTTCCCCCATTTTTCGACCATTTGAGTTTGTACTCCGTCTGGCAATTTTTTGAACCATTTGTTGTAATCACTAGAGGTTATTTTCCCTGCTGCCTTTTCAACCATCTCTTCTACACTTGCCCACCTACGGTCATTAGTAAGGCACGATAATATCTCTTCCATCATTGTCTGGCTGTCTTCAGGAAGATAATCCAATTTGTATCCGTGCTTTTGCAGTGATTTCAAAATATTCCACACAGAAGCAGGAGAATCAAGGCCAAAGGCAGAACCAATGGTATCATTGCGGGGAGGATAGTTGTGGAAGATTATGGCCACTTTTTTTTCTGAATTGGGTATAAACCTAAGCTTCGCCCAGTTGAGACTCAATCGCACTATCTTTGATATGCGTTCCGGATGTGGTCTGTATTTTACGATTTTTGCACCAGTCAATGGATCTACCGCTACCAAACCTTTGAATGCAGCCGGGACAGTAATCAGGTTTCCGTCAAACTCAGGCATGGCAATGCTCATTGCTACATCTATAGGATTCAAACCTTGAAGTGTTTTTTCCCACTCTTCCATGGGATTCAAAGATGCTATGGCTTGGATTACCGGCACTCCCAATTTTTCAAGGAATCCTTTGTTTTCTCCATCAACAATCTCCGATTTTTTCACTTGCATAGTGCTGGAAAACATCATAACACTTATCAAAACATCGATAATCGGTTTGCCATCCCTCATGAAAAAAGCATCTGCTACTTCTCTGGCACCTTTGTTCCCTAAATCTACATCCTTCAGGACGGTCAAAAAGACCGGTAATGCATTTGCTCCTTGTTTTTCAATTTCTCGGACGATTGCATCTACAAAATCTGTGTTCATATTCACCCAGTGACTCCTGTGAAACCAAAGTCCTACTGTAGGACGATCAGGAAAGTGCTTTTTCCGGCAGTAATCTTCTAAAGCAGGGATGCTGTCAAAATCTGGATGGTATATGCCTTCCCAGGGTAATGGTTGGGGTTCAGCGACCTTGTAGGCTGTCCCGCGAAATCTGTTGCTCAAAAACAAGAGCAAATTAACAAAGTTGTTTTCACCACCATATCTCAAGTAGTGGGATATTTTTTTGCTATCTTCAGTGCTAACAGTGTTATACTTGGTAACGATTTCAACCTCTTCAACAGTAGAAGGCTGAATATGCACTTTAACTGCCGGCGGTAAGGCATCAATTATAAGATCAAACCCGGGACAGCTGCTTTTCCCTCCATGAAGACAAACAATTAAAACATCCGCTTTCTGCGCAAAACTTAGAAATCTGTCTTTTTTTTCGCCGTCCTCAAGGTCTTCCCTCGTCCTTCCTTGAACCTCAATTATTTTACCTTTTTCAGCCCTGATTTTCCTAACCGCTTTGCTGAGCACAGCCAATTCGCTCTCTATGGCACTAAAAAAAGCAAGCTTCAGCATGTGTAACCCCCCTCCTCTGCTATTCTAAATAAAAAATCCGCACCAGCCTTTCTACTAAATCGGCTACATTAGGTCCCGGACGACAGATGGTTCTGCACGGAAGGGCAAAAACCTGACGCTTCTTGACAGCGCTGATTTCACACCATTCTTTCCAGCTGTAGATCTCTTCTATTTCCTGCTGACATATCGGATTATCCAGGCTGCATCCCTTGCATTTCGGTTTTGGTTTCTCTCCTTTTTTCCTGCCACAGCTTATGATTATTTCTGGGTTGAATTCGATCACCTTTTCAAGGCTAACTTTCGCATAACTTGTTTCTACAGCAAAAGGCATGGGTTTTCCTCCGCTGACAAGAATAGCATCATACTGGTAGGAACCTGGACACGGAGTAAACATCTGTTTCCTATTCATCATCCTTATCAGCCGGAAAACCCGCGGGGAAGAGGCTCTTTCGGGAATTTTCCCAATCGCTTTATTAATCCTTTGACGTAAAGCATCCACCAACACCCCGCAAGCTGTATCTTGACCACAAATTCTACCCAGCTTCTCCATCCTGTCAAGGGTATCTTTAACACTCTCAGGGGCGAAATCGAATACGGCTATATCATGTTTTCGAAATTCACCCAGAAATTTCTCATGAATTTTGCCGCATGTTATTATTAGATCAGGTTTGAGTGAAACAATTTTTTTTATATCAGGGCAGGCAAAGCTACCTATTTTTTCTTTTTCCTTTGCCTCTTCAGGGTAATTACACTGTTCAGTTACCCCAATAACTTTTTCCCCCAGGCCCAAGTAAAATAGGGTCTCGGTGCAAGAAGGGGCAAGAGATATAAGCTTCATTTTTTGAATTTCCTCCTGAATCCTTTGAGTTTGATAGAGAACCTATGCCGTATTTCACTCACTCACATAGCCGCTGCTGCTTGTGCTATAACTCGTGCAAAACAAGCCATCATTTCTTCAAAAAAGTTTTTTCCGCCAGAAAGAAGCTGCTTTTTCTTCTCCTCTACGTCGAGTTCTTTTTTTATGCTCGCTAAAATAACTGCTGCTGCCTTTCGCGCTTCATCCTCACTTAATAGCTGCCAACCTACTTGGTCTAAAAGATGAATATACAAAGAACAAAAAGTAACTAAAACATCCCGTTTATCTAATAAGTGAATATTGTGAATGAAAGCTGGTTTGCACAGCTTCACTATGTTTTCATCTTCCCTCAGTTTCAAATATTCTCGCCAGACAACCTCTTCATCCAAGCCGTATCGTTTGAACCTTTTCAGCATACTGTGTTGAGATCCAGGGGAAAGCTTTGTTTCTTTATAAAGGGCTTCCTTAACGGCACTCTTTACAACTACACCTATTAACTCTCCTAATTTGGAATGATGTCCGGTATCAGTCAAGTTAACTGATGAATCAGCATTGCTGATCAAAATTACACCATCAGTTCCTGAACCGGTAGCTAAACCTGTTGAATAGTTGCTCCCTGCCATCAATTCTTGTAAAGCAGCAGATTTGGCTTCAGTAGAAGTAACTAAAGCTCTCACTAGAGCATGAGGGGGAATATTCGCATTGATTTCTAAAATGATGTTAATAGTTTCAGCAACAGGCTTTTTAGGGTTGTTCTCCTTTTCTTCATAGCAAGCAGGGTCCCCAGCTCTGCTGCCATTTATGTCAATCCCTGCCGTAACAATAGCTGTTACTGCAAAATTTCTATGGCTTTGCGTCTTAATTGCGAGGTTATTCATTGAAGCAGCTGTGCCCATTCCGGCCGTGCATTCTCGGTCAAGGCCCAGCTCTTCCGCAGTTATGGCTAAATGTTCTGAATATGTAGAAGCCTTTAATTTACAGGCCATACCTGCTCCTGGATTGATGTCATGGTTAAAAACTGCTGTTAGATCTTCTCTGTATCCACCATTAGCAGGTGATGTGCTGAGGACTTTTCGCTTTCCTTTGAAACAAACTACGACTGCTTTATTGTAGCGGTAAACATGGTCTCCTGCAGGAGTTTTAAAGATCAGCAACATCATTTCCCCCTTTGGATTTGAAAGCATAATACTAACAAAAGACATACCACATAAACAAAGGCCGATATTCCAAAAGATAAGAATAGTATTTTCGTCCCCAGCTTTGGACCATATATGCTCAAGTAGTACGTAGCAGCAAATCGCAGCATTATTACTGGCAAATGTAAGAGAGATCCTAAGAGCATCACTGTGAGAGCTTCTAGCAAGACAAGGCTGCCTTCCTGATAAAGAGCTGCTAGCATAGAAAGCCCTGCCATGGGTGAAGCAACATAACAGATAACAGGAGGAACAGCATAACTCGGAATTCCCAGGTTCGCTATTGCTTCTGCAGGGTAGCTAAAAACTCCTAGCTCTTTCAGCAAGAAAACAAAAAAAGCAGCAGTTGGAATAGTCAAAGCGATCCGTTTTAACGGCCTGTAAGAACTTTTTAGACCTGCTTTGATTTTTTCCACCAGGTTTTCCCTTTCCTTTTTCATTTCATCTTCTTCTAGGTTGCTCCAGTTTTGAGCCGGATATCTTCTCCCCCACCAAATTATAAACAGCGTTTTTACAGCGATTACCAAAAAGCGTATGGCTAGATATAAAAAACCCAGTTTCCCCCCTAGAATTGATACTGCAACAGGCAGGAATATGCTCACAAATTCACGAAAAAAAACGGGAATCGAAAGTGTCATAGCGACAAGAACAGCTTGGCGTTCATCCAGCACTTTTTTTTCATAAAGGTTGACCACTATCGCTCCACCGGCATAGCCTGATCCAAAACTGGAAATAAAAGGTATTGAAGCCTCTGGTGGCAGGTGGGCAAGCATGGTAAACCTTTTTGCCACAGGCATAAGTCTTTTCAACAGCCCCATTTCCAGCACAACATTACACACCACGAGAGCGGGAATCATGCGCAGTAAAGCATTCGCCGAAAAACTAACTACACGTTCCAAAACTCTTACCAACAGTTCCATGCTGATCTACCAACCTTTCAGGCAGTCATAACACCTCTTCAATACATTCTTTTAATTTATTTTTGCGGAGGATACACAAAAACACCTTCTGCCGTTACATCATAGCTAATACCTCCCCAGAATTTGTCTATGTACTCTTGATGAATTGCCTGAGGATCCAAATCTTCAAATTTTTCGGGATAGAACCATTTCGCCAAGTATGCTGCACCGACCGGAAGTGCTGGACCACCCACAACATCCGAGCTGATTATGTAAACCCTGTTATTAACCACTGCTTTTACTTTTTCAGCAAAACCCGGTAATTCCTTTATCTCTTGGTAATGTTCTCTCATGTCGGCAGGGTCATTTGTTTCAAACCCGCCAGCTCGCCTCATTTCCCGGCCAATAATCACATCAGGATTTTCAGCCAAAATCCACTCTGTTTCTACATCTCCACTGGTCTTGGGAATGTAGTCGGCCGCTATGTTTATACCACCTGCTATTGTCACAAGCTCCTGTATTCCTGAACGACCACCCATTGCCCTGCGTGTGCCAGGATTTTTTCCTGCGCCATCCGATTCTATAAAGACTCTCACTCTATCTTCTTCTGAAATTGTCGCTACTCTGCTCTTGATCAAATTTATGTACTTATCATGCCAATCAATATACGCTTCCAGCTCTGCTTTTCTGTCAAATATTTCCCCAAGTATTTTTATTTCCCCCAGCAGTGTCTTTGCTTTATAAAGGTCGAGGCGAATAACCTTTATACCTGCCGCTTCTAATTCATCTTCCTGCAGCACTTTAGGGTCAGGGCGCCTCACCCACGCAAAAACTACATCCGGCTTAAAGCTAACAATCGTCTCAACACACGGCCTCAAACCACTGCCAATTGAAGGTTTTTTGCTAAGCATTGGAAACTGTTTACAGCTTTCTATTATTGAATCACTGACTGCGATAATCCTGTCTTGCACACCAAGGAGACGCATTGCTTCTGCTACTCTGCTGTTCAACACAACAGCCTTCTCAACAGGCCCATCCAGCACAACTGTTTTCCCAGCCGAATCAGTAATTGTTAATGGATACCGAACTCCCCCCTCTGTTTCAGATGGTGTGTCATGTTTGGCCTGTTGCATTGTGCAACTTACAGCTCCAAACATCAACAGCACAAATGCAATTACAACTAATAATAATTTGTCAGACTTCTTTTTCAACATGATCATCTTTGCTCATCCTCCTTTTGCTATTGATCACTTAGGTTTAAAACTTTAAAACTGCCATTCATCGACACGCATGAAAAGCTTGAAGTAAGCTAAAACAGGAAGAATCCTCATCAATGGTTTTGCGTTGTCGTAACGTGAACCACCGAATTTTGCAGCACCAAATTCAGCTTTTCTTAGCAATGTTGGCAGAACACCCACATACTGTCGTTTTTTAGCTTTTATTCTACCGAAGTAAAAACTCGGTTTTCCATTACGGCACTGTAGCTAGCTGGCTTTAGCGGCAGCACATAAAGTCCATAAGGACCTTTTTTCACTTCTGCTTCAACACCATAAATTTTTTTTATGTTTTCATAAGTTAGCACACTTTCAGGATAACCTCCCGCGAAAATGCCACCTTTGTGCAGCATAACAAGCTTATCCGCATATCTCGCTGCTAAATTAAGGTCATGAATCGCCACTACTGCCGAAATCCCTTTGTATCTAACAATATCTCTTATAACTTCCATAACTTCAAGCTGATGTTTAATATCAAGGTTGCTCGTAGGTTCATCAAGCAGGAGCACCTTCGGTTCTTGCGCCAATGCTCTAGCCAACATCACTTTTTGCTTTTCTCCTCCACTGAGGGTATTAAAATTTCTTAATGCAAATCTTTCGATTTTCAGCAGCTCCATTACTTCTGCTACCTTTTCAATATCCCTATCACTGCTACCCCAGCCTGTGCGAGGATACCGCCCCATAAGAACCGTATCAAACACTGTGGCAGGAAAACAGCCTGAACTCGTCTGGGGAACATATCCTATGTGTTTGGCAATCTCTCTCCTCGTCATTTTTCTAATCTCCTGACCGTCCAGCAAAATGCTCCCACCCAGAGGTTTCAATATTTTATCTATACATTTAATCAATGTTGATTTCCCAGCCCCATTCGGGCCTATCAGGCCTAATATCTCTCTCTTGCCAAGTTCCATTGTCACATTTTTTAAAATAGGCTCACTGGCATACTTAAAGGTGATTCCCGTTATTTTTAGCTTCACCAGTACTCCTCCCTTTTGCGCATTAGAAGATAAAAGAAAAGAGGGCCCCCAAAGAAAGATGTCATTATACCTACCGGAATAATCACTGGTGAAATAATCGTCCTGGCCACAGTATCTGCCCCCAACAGGACAACTGCCCCCAGAAGACAAGAAGCCGGCAGCAGAAAGCGGTTGTCCCCTCCAATTAGCATCCTGCATATGTGGGGGCAGACCAACCCGATAAAACCGATGATACCGGTAAAACAGATAATGACAGCTGTTACAAAAGAAGCCACCAACATGCTTACCAGTCTTAGCTGTTCTACGTTCACTCCAAGGCTTTTGGCGGTCTCATCTCCAGCATTCAGGACATTAAACTCCTTCGATTTCCAGATAAGATATGACATGCATATCAGCAAAACAAGAGAAATGACTGTAACATTGGACCAACTCGCTCTTCCCAAACATCCAAACATCCAGAAAACTACCCCTGCTACCTCTTCAGGGTCCCCAAAAAACTGCAGCAATGATGTAGACGCAGAAAAGGTAAAACTTAGTGCAATACCTATTAAGATCATCATTCCAGGGGTTGCTCCCTTGTAGTTTGCCAGGGTGAAGATAATAATTGATGCAAGCATCGTAAAAATAAAGGCGTTTGCCACCACTAAAGTTCCCCCTGCAAAACCAAAACCTATGCCGAGAATAATAGCCAGGGTTGCTCCAAAAGAGGCAGCTGACGCAATCCCTAAAGTGAAAGGGCTTGCTAAAGGATTTCTTAAAATCGCCTGCATCACTGTCCCTGCTGTAGCAAGACCCATACCTGCTGTAACCCCGAGCATTATACGCGGCAGTCGCAGCCTCCAAACAATTATATCTGAAAGTTCAGCTTCTAACGGTTTGCTGATTGCGAAGTTTGGCAACAATCTACGTAAAATAGCAATATAAACTTCCTTCATGGTAATAGATGCAGAACCAAGAGTAGCTGCAAAACCCATAAGCAGTATGAGAAAAATCACAAGCACCACAATAAAAAGAATTTTCTTTCCAATAAATTTAGTATACTGTTCCTTCAGTACTGTTTTTGATACAGATTCTGATCCCACTGCTGTTGCACCACCTTTTATCATTAGTGCTAAACACCTAATACCACCCATATAGGAGTCTAGCTGCTTGCACAGCATTTGTAAATCGCTGCTTTTTCTCTTTATACCACCTATATTGATTTTGATTCGAGTGGCGGCAAGGAATTCCCGAGATAACAGTTATTCCACTTATTCTGCTTCTACTTGGCACTGCCAGCTAGTGGGGGGTAAACAAAGGCACCTTGTGTAGCCACATCAAATTCAAAACCCGGCCAAAATTTGTCGAGCATTTCCTGGTGGATCCCTTGGGGATCAATATCAGCAAACACATCAGGGTGAAACCATTTCGCTAAATAGAGAACGCCAACGGGATAAGCCAATCCGCTTATTGCATCATCATCAATTATATGGACCCTCTTGTTTCTTATTGCTGAAACATGTTCCGCAAAGCCTGGTAGATTTATAATCTCTTCGTAAGATTTTTTCATTCTTGTCACATCATTTGTTGCATATCCCCCTACACCACCGTGCTGGCGCTTTATATACACATCCGGATTTTGGGCCAAAATCCATTCTGTCTCTACATCAACAACGGTTTTATCAACAAGACCATGAGCTATGTTGACACCTCCAGCCATTGTAATAAAACCATGCATGCCTCCACTTACTATAGCCCTGCGGCCAAATTTCTTTCCAGGCCCCCACTCTCCAAATACTTTGGGCCTGTCCTCTTCTGGAATCGCTGCTACCCGCTCTTTAACAAGATTGATATACTTATCGTGCCATTCAATGTATGCTTCCGCTTCTTCCTCTTTATCAAGTATTTTACCGAGTAAAAGTATTTCTTCCCTTAATGTTTCTGGCTTATGAAAATCCAAACGAATAACTTTAATACCCGCTGCTTCGAGTTCATTTTGTTTTATCTCTTCTGGAGTTATGTATGATGCCCATACAAAGACGGCATCTGGTTTAAGGGCCAATATTGTTTCAATATCATAAGCTTTCCATTTTCCAACAGATGGTTTTTTGCTCAGTTCTGGGAACTTTACAGTATCTTTTTTTATTGATTCGGCAATGCCGACCACCTTTTCTGCTGCCCCTAAAGCACGAATCGCTTCCAGTTTACCACCACTGAGCACTACGATTCTCTCAATTGGCTTCACTATTGTAATAGTTTGACCTGCTGAATCCGTAATTGTTAACGGATACCTACCTGCCCCGTTCTCCTCGGCAGCCTTTTTCTCAGCTGCCTGCTCAGCACAACCTGTCAGCAGCATAAAAACCAACAATACCACCAACACCAACACGTTTATTTTTTCTTTTGTTATTACATTTCTCATTCTTGCATTCTCTCCCTCTTCGCTTTTTAATTTGTTAAACAGTCAATTTCCTCTACAATG
Organism: Firmicutes bacterium UBA3567; assembly: GCA_002376045.1. Classification (GTDB taxonomy): domain Bacteria; phylum Bacillota; class Thermosediminibacteria; order Koleobacterales; family UBA3567; genus UBA3567. The sequence continues at coordinate 21,465 of DFNM01000225.1, read as the reverse complement.
CTTTTCCTTTTCAAGCTTTGATTTTGAAGCAAAGCTCCCTTGAAAAAATTGTTCTTTCCCCCCGGGCCTGTAATTTTGTAAAGCCTTAAAAAAGGCCCTATCAAAATGATAGGGCCTTTGAACCACAAAATGTACAGCAATACACATTTTTTGCTGTCCTCCGGTGTACCCAGGCTCGTGGGATAAACCCGGATGTGGTAGGTATCCTGGCTTAGGGTCATCGCATTTTTGTGCCTTCCCGAATAAATCAGTGGCATTTACAAAAACGCTCCCCATCACAGTGGCGGCCCCGCGGTGGATTCTCACCACACTTCCCTGCTTCTCTTGACGCTATTGATTTTTTGAGATTTTTAATTTGTCTGTTGATATGTTGCTTTTTGTTATTATAACTCTTCGTTTTTCAGCTGTCAAGGTTTAACTCTGCTTTGGCTTGTAGAAAAGCCAGTCACAGCAAAACAGTTCGACATCAAGTGGTTTTCATTCTTCAGATGGTGCTGCAATTGCAGCATGTATGTAATGAAGATAAAACAAACCCATACCCTTTCGAGGCACGGGGTTTTTAAAAAATTTATCCTTTAGAGACCCCGGCTTCATCAAAGGTTGCCATTTCTTTTATGATTTTAACCGCAGCTTCTATTAGATTAAAAGCCAGAGCTGCACCCGTACCTTCACCCAGCCGCATGTTCATCCGCAGCATGGGTTTGAGGCCCAATACCTTGAGGGCAATTTTGTGTCCGGGTTCTTCTGACAGATGGGAGGGAATCATGTAATTAACAGCTTTTGGTTGAATTTTGGCGGCTATAAGGGCAGCAGCAGAAGAAATAAAACCATCTATTACAACGGGTTTTCTTTTGTAGGCTGCACCCAGAATCAGGCCGGCCAATCCCCCGATTTCAAACCCTCCCACTTTTGAAAGCACATCAATGGGGTCTTCAGGGGCTGGTTTATTTAAGCTCAGAGCCTTTTTTATAACTTGTATTTTTTGCTTTAATTTTTCATCATTCAGACCAGTGCCGCGGCCTGTTATAACTTCCACAGGTTCATCGGTATAACAGGCAAGGATGGCACTGCTGGGAGTTGTGTTGCCTATACCCATTTCCCCGGTGGCCAGGATGTCTGCTCCGACTTCAATTTCAGTTATAGCTGTTTGAATACCTATTTCAATGGTTTTTTCGGCTTCGGTTCTGGACATGGCAGGGCCTTTGACCATGTTTTGTGTGCCGTGTTTGACTTTTTTTACTATGAGTTGGGGATGTTTGATGTCCTGACATACCCCTATATCTACGCATTTGATTGAAGCTCCTGCATGACGGCACAGCACATTTATTGCAGCACCACCTTTTAAAAAGTTCACCACCATCTGGGGTGTTACCTCCTGGGGAAAGGCGCTTACCCCTTCTTCCACAACGCCATGGTCACCTGCCATTACGACAACAGTTTTCTTATCAATGGAAGGCATGGGGTTTTTGTAGATGCCTGCAAGCTGTACACATAATTTTTCAAGCACCCCCAGGCTTCCTGGAGGTTTGGTTAAATTATCGAGCCGCTGTTGGGCTTTTTCCATTGATACCCTATCGAGATCGGCAATGTTGTGTTTAACTTCCTTAAGCAGTTCCAATTTAAAAAACCTCCTTTTTGATTTTAAGTTTTAACCTGAGTTTGGCGTTAAAATTTCCAGTTAAGTAGTAACAAGGGTTTCAAAAGAACTTTCCGAGGGGTTGCTATTAATCCTGCTGGAGAGAGGGAGTATCAAAAGAAAAAAAATTAAATTTTGGGTTTGTTAATAATGATTACAGGAATATTCAGGTGTTTTGCCGCCTTTATTTTGGTGTGCAATCCTCCTGTATAACCACTGTCCTTTGTTATCACTACTCCTGCATCATATTCTTTAAAAAGGGTTTCATTTAATTCTACACTAAAAGGTCCTTGAAGGGCTATAATATCTACAGGTTTAAACCCCAGATTTCGGGCTTTTTCTAGGGATTCATTTATGGGCAGTATGCGGGCAACCAGCCTGTCATAATGTTTCCTCTGCATTGCAAAGGCTTCAAGGTTTTTGCTGCCAATGGTAAGGAAAACGGTCCCATTAAACTTTTTGGCCACCTGTGCAGCCTCCTGAAAACTATCTACACAAATCACTTTGTCGTAACCGGCCTCTACCTCTTCCCTGTTTATCCTTTTGTAGCTGATCCCTGTTAACTTCGCTGCTTTTTTTGCATTTTCGGAAACCTTTCTGGCAAAGGGATGGGTTGCATCAATAAGTTCTACCACACCCCGGTTTTTTATGATTTGTATCATATCATCGGTATTAAGGGGTCTGGTGATCACTTCACACCGGCTATCCAACAGTTCTCCTCCATAAGGTGTTGCTGTAGAGGCGATAACTCTGATTCCCTCTTCAACCAGGCTTTTTACTATTTTTCTCCCTTCAGTAGTTCCGGCAAGCACGAAAATCATACCTCATAACCCCTTGGTGTAATCATTCTGTCATTTTTTATAAATGTCGAACTGTTTCCAATGATGACTGTTGTGACCATATCGATCTGATATTCCAACATGTGTTGCAGGTCTGTCACAATCACCGTCTCCCCTTCCCTTCCTATATTTTTTACGATTCCAACGGGGGTTTCGGATTTTCTGTAGTTTAATATTATTTCCCGTGCCTTTTCGATGTGTTTTCTTCTTTTTTTGCTCATGGGGTTGTATAAAACAATTACAAAATCGCTCCGGGTAGCTGCCTGTATTCGTTGTTGTATTACATCCCATGGTGTCAAGAGATCACTTAAGCTTATCACCGCAAAATCGTTCATAAGGGGTGCTCCCAGCAGCGCTCCTCCGGCCGTAGCAGAGGTTACTCCAGGAATGATTTCAACTTCAATTTTAGAATTCTGTTTTGCAATTATTTCCAATATCAGTCCGGCCATACCGTAAACTCCCGGATCACCACCGGAAACAACACAAACCCTGTTGCCTCTCTCTGCATAAAAAACAGCTTTTTCACACCTCTCTCTTTCCCGCATCATCCCTGTAGCAAACACTTTTTTGCCCTGAATCATCTCCCTTATCAGATTGACATAAGTTGTATACCCTGCTATTATATCTGAATCCTCAATGGCTTTAACTGCCCTTAAAGTCATATCCTCTTTGCCTCCAGGACCAAGACCTACAATATACAACTTTCCTTTCATCCATTTTCACTCCCATCTACAACAAGGGCAACGGTAATTCCATCAAACTTCTGCTTATTGTAAATTTTCAACGGTTTTGCTGCAGCTAAAAAAGCACAGGGTTCCGCTACGCAGCTTATGCCCAGCTTTTGTTTTACAAAAGAAGAACCATTAAAGCTTTCCTCTATCACCCTGATATTTTGTTTCGAAAAAAATTTGAGAGGAACATTAAAATATCGTGAAGCTTCAATGATTCCTGCCTCGTCCTTTTTAATATCAATGGTTGCTATGGTTTTCAGGCTTTTATTGCTTAAGTTGTTTAAAGCAAGCATTTGTTTTATTGCCCTGATAATTTCATCCTTCCCTTTGCCTTTTCTGCAGCCAACTCCAGCTATTAAATTTTTAGGCCTGAGGATAACAGACGGCAGGTTGTAACACGGCAGATCGGTTCTGTTTGATATGAGAACCAGTCCTGTAAATTGTTTTAGCTTATCCTTTAATCCAATGGGTTTTATATTTGGAGGAAGCTTACGGTTTATTTTTATTTCTGTGTAAAGGCCAATCAGATCTCCATTTACAATGGCACTGTTTATGTGTTTTACGTTTTCAAAGTCTTCAATGCTTAACCCCAGCTCTTTAGCCAAAACATCCACAGCCATAGTACTGTTTACATCGGTAGCCGTTGTGATCACAGCTTCTCCCCCCGTTGATTCGGCCACCATCTTTGCCAGGGTATTTGCTCCACCCAGATGACCGCTGAGAAGGCTTATGGCATATTTCCCCTTCTCATCTACAACGACGACTGCAGGGTCAGTCCTTTTATCCTGTATTAAAGGTGAAATCGCCCTGACTACTATTCCTGCTGCCATTATAAAAACAAATCCATCGTATTTATAAAAAATTCTCCTGACAAATTCCATAAACCTTCCTTTGATAATCTTTTCTCTTTCTTCAGTTTTAAATCTTTCCAATACAAACAAGTCTACATTTTGATAGGGGAGGTTTTGAACAAGCTTAACACACAGGTTTTTACCTCCCCTGGTCAGGGCTAGAATAGCCAGCTTCATTTTTGGGCCTCCCGAAATCCGTGGGAAAAGTTTTTATTATAAAGCTTTGAAAAGCCATATTTGTTTCCCAAAAAATCACCAACCAGAATGATTGCCGTTTTGGTAATGTTCTTTTCCTTCACTTTTTTTGAGATGTCTTTTAAGCTGCCTGGTACAACAACTTCTTCCTTCCATGAAGCCTTCTGGACCACGACAACGGGAGTATCTTCATTATATCCCTTCTTTAGTTCTTCTACAACTTCCTCAATTTTGTGTACAGAAAGGAAAATGGCCATAGACGCTCTGTGTTGGGCGAGTTTATGCAGCCTCTCCCTTTCCGGTACCGGGGTTCGTCCTTCAATCCTTGTCAGAATCACCGTTTGCGAAACATCAGGCAGTGTAAACTCCTTCTCCAACGCGGCAGCTGCTGCGGTAAAGGAACTGACTCCTGGAACGATTTCACATTGAATGTTTTCTCTGTGCAGCCTGTCAATCTGCTCTCTGATCGCTCCATATATGGTTGGGTCTCCCGTATGAAGCCTGACCACTTTTTTACCCTTTTTTGATGCTTCAACCATTGTTTTGATAATTTCATCCAGGTGCATTTTCGAGCTGTCGTAAATTTCGGCGTCATCTTTACAAAACCTTAGTAATTCTCTATTGACAAGGGAGCCTGCATACACCACCACATCGGCTTCTTCAAGGAGTTTTTTGCCTTTTACTGTGATAAGCTCTACATCTCCAGGGCCTGCTCCTACAAAGTATACTTTCATGTTATTCATCACCCTTTTTAGCGATTATCATGGAAAGGTAGTGGACTTTTTTGTTCTGTAAATCTCTTAAATCAGGATAAACCTTTTCCTCATCAAAACCACACTGGCTTACCAGTGTTAAATCTGAAAAGCCTTTTGCTTCAAGAAGCTTAATGGTTTTATCAAGGTGGCAACCTGCTTTCATCACTACCACATTTTTAAAATTATCCAGCAGTTTTTCAAGTTCTTCCTTATTCTTTACCCCGGGAACAACAACCAGGTTTTCCCGGCCCTGAGCAAGGGGTTTCCCGGCCTTTGCAGCACAGGCGCAAAAAGAAGCTACCCCCGGGATGGTCTCTATGCTTATTCCCCTTTCTTGAAGCATTTTAAATACATACGTATAAGTGCTGTAAATCATGGGATCACCCAGGGTAATAAAACCGACATTATTCCCTTTTTGGATTTCAAGCTCAATGGCCTCAACACACTTTTTCCAGCTTTTTTCAAGCAATACCCGGTCTTCAACCATAGGGAAGACCATTCTCAAAACTTTTGCATCAAGTTTCAGATATCTTTTAGCTATTTTTAGCGCTGCACTACCCCTGCCTTTAGATTTTTCAGGGGCTATTACCACATCCAGCTTTCTTAGGGTTTCTGCTGCCTTTAGAGTGAGGAGTTCTGGATCTCCCGGGCCAACTCCAATTCCGTAAAATTTAGTCATTATTTATACCGCCCTTTCGTGCACTGATGATAAAAACAGGATTTAAACCTTTCATCATTGTTACCTTTCCAGCTTTTTCTCCTTTGGAAATGGCAATGTTTACTATTTCTACTGAATATCCTTTTTCCTTCAATATCTGAACACCCGTTGTTAATGTCTCAATGGTAATGCAGTTAATTACTACGATGCCTTTTTTTCTAAGCTTTTGATGGCATACTTTAAGGATTTCTTTCAGCCTGCCACCGCTTCCTCCTATAAATACTCGATGGGGAGCAGGAAGGGGCTTTAAAACTTCAGGTGCTTCTCCCTTTATGATTTCGATGTTATGCAGCCTTAATTTCTGTGCATTTTTTTGAATCAGCTCACAGCCCTCTTCCGTTTTCTCAATCGAATAAACTTTACCTTTTTGCACAATAAGGCCTGCTTCAATGGAAACTGTTCCCGTTCCAGCACCAACATCATACACGATGCTATCCTGGCTTAATCTTAATTTTGATATCGTTATACACCTTACCTCTTCCTTAGTCATGGGCAGGTTCCCTCGATCAAAATATTCATCAGGAATTCCGGGAACCTCAAAAATTTTTTCTTTCATTTTGTATCACCATCACACTCATTTTAAAGTCGTCCATTTCAGCTATTTCCCGGGGACAACCTTCCACAATCCGCTCATTCGGATAGGATAGGTTTTCTCCTACACAAATTTTTACATTTTCTAGACCCAGTTTCACCAGTTCCCGGGCAATTTTATTGGGAGAATTTTTTGTATCAGTAAATAAAGCTATTTTGCTGTGGTGTTTTAAAAGCTTTTTTAAATCTATTTCCCGACCATGAAAGCTTGTTATGTACACATCATGCCATGGGATTTTCATCCTGGCAAACATGTACTGCATCGAACTGATACCGGGAATTACTTCTATTTTTTGTTTAGAAAGGTGTTTTAAAAGATATGACATAACTCCAAAGAGACCCGGATCTCCAGAAGCCAGCACGCAAACATCAACTTTTTGCCCTGTATGGTGTTTTATGATCCCAACAACTCTTCTCAGATCACCAGTTATAGAATAAACTTCTTTATCCTTTATATCTAGTTGAGAAAGGTGCCTCTTTCCCCCAATTACAACCTTACATTTTTCAACAGCTTCAAAGGCTATTGGGGGAAGGTATTTTAGGTTGCCCGGCCCCATTCCAACTATTACAACCCTGCTCATTTTTTAAACTCCTCCAGCAATTCCTTATTGTCTAAAGCTTTACCTAAAAGGCCATGTTTCATCGAAAACGCCATACACCCCAGTTCGATACTCTTTTCAAACCTGTCCCTGAGCCGCCTTACCACAGCTTCACAAATGCTGTTGAAAACTTCCTGCATGTTTGATTCTAAAATGAGTTGGGCCGCTCCTTCTGTTGTGTTGCATTTCATTATCTGCTGTATGATTTTTTGCCTGCACCCCATTAAGGCCAGATGTGCGCACAAAATTTCCATTCGTGCATCCGCCTTTTTGCTGTGGGTTTCAAAAATACCTCCGGCAACTTTAACGATCTTCCCAAGATGACCGATGAGCAGGATTTTGTTAAATCCTTTTTTTCCACACTCATCCAGCATAAATCCTACAAAATTACTGGTTTTGGCTATGTAGTTTTCATGGATTTTTAGTGTCTTCGTGGCAAAATCCCTTCCATAATTGCCAAACACCAGCACGACTCTATCAATTTTTCTGGCTTTCATCACATCCAGGGTCATGCTTAATGAAGATTTTAAAGCTTCTTCTGACATGGGTTCCACAATACCCGTTGTCCCGATGATTGAAATCCCGCCCTCTATGCCCAATCTGGGATTGAAGGTTTTTTTAGCCACCTCTTCACCACCGGGTACAGATATTGTTATTTCAGCTCCTATACCATCCGGCAATACCTTTTTAACCTCTCTCTTAATCATCTGCATGGGGACGGGATTGATAGCAGGTTGACCAACAGGAACAGGCAGGCCAGGTTGGGTAACCTTTCCAATACCCTTCCCACCTTTTACTCTGACTTCGGGCTGGTTTAGTAGCTTTGCTTTTGCTCTAATTTCTAAGCCATGGGTAACATCGGGGTCATCCCCTGCATCTTTTATAACACCGCATTCACATTCATTTTGCCTTTTTTGGATATTAATCAGCTTTACTGTAACGATAATACCGGATGGAGTTTCTACAGAAACCTCTGAAACAGCTTTATCCAAAAGGTTTAAAACCGCACCTTTAGCGGCAGCGGCTGCACATGCACCTGTAGTATATCCTCTTCTTAGCTTTTTCCCGTTTTTTAATACATACTGATGTTGTTTAAAATCCTGGGCCATGGCTTTCCTCCTGGATTACAGGGATTCGCTTTTGAGCTCTGTGGATAAGGAAGCTCCACGCAACTGTAATTAATGCTTCACCGATCAGGGATCAGTGCAATACAAAAGAGCATTTACTATAGCTGCTGCAACATTGCTTCCACCCTTACGTCCCCGGGTTATGATGTAAGGAATACCTGTATGTTTTATAGCTTCTTTTGATTCTGCAGCACCGACGAAGCCCACAGGAACACCGATAATCAGGTCAGGTTTGACTTTGTTCTCTTCTATCTGTTTTTTCAACCAGAACAAAGCGGTAGGAGCATTTCCAATTACAAATATTTTATTGTTTGGCTCCTGTATAGCTTTTTCTATAGCAGCCATTGAGCGTGTGATTCCCTTTCGCCTTGCAGTTTCGGCTACATCCTCATGGGCGACATAACAAGCTACACTACCACCAAGTTTTTTAACAAGCCTTTTGTTGATTCCCGCTTTGGCCATGTTTGTATCCGTAACTATCCCTGCACCTTTTTTAAGGGAATCAACACCTTTTTCTACTGCTTCACCACTTATCTCTAAAATCTCTGCAAAACTGAAATCAGCTGTGGTATGGATCACCCTTTTTACAATATGCTCATGAATGGAGGTTTTAAATTTCATGTTTCCCAGTTCTTTGGTAATGATTTCAAAACTCCTTTTTTCGATTTCCCCTGGATTTTGAAGAAAAAATTCCATCAATTCAACGCCTCCCGGGCTCTATCCACCAGGATTTGAACTAGTCTGTCATCGGCATCGATGTGTCTTGCCATCTTGATATCAATTTGTGAAAATTTTTCCTCGGCTTCTTGAATAAGTCGGGGTATATCATGCTGTATGTGATGGCCTTCAAAGAGAAACATAGGAACAACCACTACCTGGCTTACACCTTTTTGCACAAGGTTTTCAATCCCTTCAAAAATATCGGGTCCTGACAGTTCCATGTTCGCTTTCTCTACAAACTCACTACCCATTACTTTTCTCATTTTTTCCACAACCCTGCTTAATGTTGTTTCCGCTTCCTTTGCCCGGCTTCCATGGGCTAAAATTAAAAATCCCTGTTTCATTATCCCAACCTCCCTCTAAACATCTTACAGCTGTATATCTTTTTAAAGGGTTTCAGCAAAGCTTTTTTTATTAAAGATGCTTTTACTTTATCGGGTGTTGTATAAGCCCTATCTATGAGAATCCCAATCACTGTTCCGCTGTGAGCCACATTCACACCCACTGCTCCGGCTTTTACTGCACAGTCTATAATTGCTTTTAGGTTTGGTTTTTTTAGAACTTCATCATTTGCAATAGAACTAATTGTAGCGGCTTTACCAATCAGGGTAGTATTTCCTGTTTTTAAACCTTCTTTCAAAAGTTCCAGGGCATGTTCAATTTTTCCCTGGTTTTTCTTTTTAATTTCTGAATAATCCTTTTTCCTGAACTCCAGGGTATCCAGGGTTTCTTCGGGTTCTAAAACCAAAACATCCAGGGAGGGTACATCTCCCAGATGCTCTCGAACCCCTCCATTGAGAGGGTCAAACAGGGTTAATCCCTCAAAGAGTACACTATCTGTGGGTTCAATGGATACAGCAATATCCACAAGCTCATCAACGGTTATGCTTTTACCAGCAAGGAAAGCTGCTGCTTTAATGACTGCCCCGATATCAGCGGTGCTGCTTGCCATCCCCTTACCCACAGGAATGGAAGAATTTATGTGGATTTTTATGTTGTAAGTGTATTCAACGGGTAGATTAAAAAACTCAAAGCTTTTCTCCAGCGCCATTCTGGCCTTTACAGCACCCTGGTGTTTACAATCATGTGAGGTTTCAGTTAATGTCACCTCAGAAAAAAGGTTAATGGGATAGGATACCAAAAGTTCCCGTCCCCTGATAAACCCCTGTATCAGTTCCCCGCAGGAACCGGGGCATATTGCTTTCACCTTCATATTCCTTCTCTCCTGTAATCTTTCAAAACAGATATCAGCCTTGTGTTGCTTTCCCTGTCCTTTACAGCAACCCTTACAAATTTTTCATTCAGGTTAATAAAATTAGAAGCATCTCTTATCAATACACCATAAGGTATTAAGCTCTGCCGTAAGCCGGTAGAAGTGATCTGTTCATCAAGGATTTTGATCAGAATAAAATTCGTATAAGTCTGTATGGGATTAAGCCATTTGATTTGGGAAAGTTCCCTAAAAAGGTATTCTCTTTCCCTCTTAATAATTTCCCTTGTTTTGTTGATGTATGCTTTATCCTTCAATGCTGCAACCCCGGCAGCTGATGCCAGCCCGTTTACACTCCAGGGTTCTTTAAAGGCCTTAATTTTTTTTATTAGCTGATAGTTTTTTGTAACACCATATCCCAGTCTTATCCCCGGCATACCAAAAAACTTGGTAAAGGCTCGTACAACCAGGAGGTTTTTGAATTTTCCAATAAGATTTATCCCCGTAATCTTTGATGCTTCATCAACAAATTCTATAAAAGCTTCATCCAACAACACCCAAATATCCTGACTTTCACAGAAATTTAAAACCTCCATTAATTGTTCTTCTGCGACAACCTGACCTGTTGGGTTGTTGGGATTACACAAAACAAGGGCATCTACATCAGCTAAATTTTTAATAAGCTGTGCTGCATTAATATGAAAATCATTTTCTTCTTTTAAAGGAAAATACCTTATTCTGGAATGTGACAAACGTGCTGCCCGTTCATATTCACTAAAAGTGGGTACAGGAATCAACATCCTTCTGGGCTGAAGGCTCCTAAAAAAAAGATATATGATCTCTGTTGCTCCATTGCCAACAACAACATCATCGGGATTAACTTTTATGTATTCTGAAATGCTTTCTCTTAATTCTGTATAATCAGGATCAGGATAATGTTGCTGGAATGGTATGCTGTTTATAATAGCCTCTTTTACCATGGGTGAAATCCCCAGAGGATTTATGTTGGCACTGAAATCTAAAATTTTCTCCTTTTCGATGGAAAACTGTTTTTGTATTTCATATATATTCCCGCCATGGGTAAAATCCTTTTGTGTGTTCATGTTGTAGCCTCCAGGTCTTGATTAAATCAATCCAATCAAAAACTTGACTAAAAAACCTGCTACCAGCATCACAAAAGCTGTCATATACATAATCTTAATAGTATCATGTATGTGATGCGGGTTAAGAGGGATAATAGGATCTCCGATGGTGGGTTTTTCTACCTTTTTCCCAAAATATATACCTGGCCCACCAAGTTGAATCTTTAGCGCCCCGGCAACAGCCGCTTCCGGAAACCCGGCATTGGGGCTTGTGTGATTGTATCGATCCCTTAAAGTGATTTTGACTGATTGAATCCCATCAAATCCCAATAGTGCAGATACCACGGGTATGAGTATCCCCGCTAATCTTGCAGGAATAAAATTAGCAAAATCATCCAGCCGGGCCGATGCCCAACCGAAATGAAGGTAGTTTTCATTTTTGTATCCCACCATTGAATCAAGGGTATTAACGGCCTTGTAGGCCATACCCAGAGGTGCACCCCCAAGAAAAACATAAAAAAGGGGAGAAAGGATACCATCCACCGTGTTTTCTGCCACCGTTTCCACAGCCGCCCGTGTGATTTCTTTTTCATCAAGGTTGTGGGTATCTCTACCCACTATACAGGAAAGGTTTTTCCTGGCCAGAGGAATATCCCTGATTTTTAATGCATCATAAACCTTTCCAGCCTCCTGAGCCAGGTTTTTGACTGACAACACAGTATAGATCAACAGTATGTTTACAGCATGATACAAAACTGGATGTATGTATTTTGCCAGTTTGAGCAAATATAGAGTAACTGCATACACCAATCCGGGAATGGCAACAGCCATAATGGTTCCTGCAAACTTCAACCCTATCGGTGACTTGAAATACTTTCTGAAAATCCCTTCAGTCTTTGTAATCATCCAACCCATTCCTCTAACAGGGTGGGGAAAAGAGTAGGGATCCCCCAAAACCAGGTCAGCTATAAAGGCAAAAAACACATCCATCTACTTAACCCCCATTATTTTATAAACCCTATCCAAATCAATGCTTTTTCTAACAACTTCAGCCAGCCTGTCATATTCCCTTTCTTTAAATTCCTTGTATGATTTTATATCTGATTTTATGGGGTTCCATTTCTTTTTCTTTCTGATGTTGTTCAAAAACTTTCTGGTAAAGACCATGCTGTCAAAGATCCCGTGTATATAGGTTCCAAACACCCTGCCATCACGACTTACTGCACCATCACCAATTTCAACTTTTTCTCCCAGCTTTTCCGTTACCGTTGTTAAAGGGATTACATCGTTACTGATAATCGTTCTTCCCATATGAATCTCATATCCCTCTACTTCTATGTCTTTGAGGCCTTCGAAGGGACCATTATTAACATTTATCTTTGCCTTTACCTGAGTTGTAACTTTATCTTCATAAAAGATGGTTTTTATATTCAGAAGCCCCAAACCATCGCAGCATTCCAAATCACTTTCCGTATGATGGGGGTCGTGAATTTCATTCCCCAGCATTTGAAAGCCTCCACAAATACCTATGATGATTCCACCTTTATTATAAATTTCAAATATTTTTTGGTCTATTTTTCGAGTTTTTATAAACTCCAGGTCTTCTATGGTGTTTTTTGAACCAGGGATAATCAAAACATCGGGATTCCCGATTTCATCGCAGTAGCTTACATAATTCAAAGCCACATCTTCCTGGAATTCCAATGCATTAAAGTCTGTAAAGTTAGATATGTGAGGTAGCCTTATTACCTTTATATCAATTTTGTTATCAGTTTGATGCTTTATATTTAACCTGTCATGGGAGCCATCCTCATCATCAATCCTTACATCCAGATAAGGCACAACTCCTAAATTGGGAACCTTAATGATTTTCTCCAGCTCATCAATCCCGGGTTTCAGGATTTCCACATCCCCGCGGAATTTGTTAATCAAAACACCCTTAACTCGTTTTCTTTCATAAGGTTTTAACAGCAACATGGTACCTGCCAGAGATGCGAAAACTCCTCCTTTATCAATGTCTCCCACCAGTATCACAGGGGCATCCGCCATCTCGGCCATACCCATGTTGACAATATCCCCTTCCCTTAGATTGATCTCCGCAGGACTACCGGCACCCTCAATAACTATGATGTCATTTTCCCCGGCAAGTTCATCGTATGCATCCTTTATCATCTGGCAAAGGCGGGGTTTAAAATCAAAATACTCCCTGGCAGACATGTTTTTGTAGACTTTTCCTTTTATGATAACCTGGCATTTTTTGTCCGTAGTGGGTTTTAATAAAATGGGGTTCATGTTTACATCAGGTTCCTTTCCTGCTGCTTCTGCCTGAGCCACCTGGGCACGTCCCATTTCCAGGCCATCTTTTGTAATAAAGGAATTAAGGGCCATGTTCTGGGATTTAAAGGGAGCAACGCGGTATCCATCCTGATGAAATATTCGGCATAAGGCCGTCACTATTAAGCTTTTACCCACAGATGACCCTGTTCCCTGTATCATTAAGTTTTTTGTTTTCATTTCAATCCCCTCATTTTTTCCTGATAATCCAGACAGTTTTTTACAAAATTTACGGCAATTTTAGGGTTGCTGTAAAAATGAATGTGAGCATACCCGGCAAGGGTGTTGTATTTCATCAAACCGTCCTGCCAGGCTTTTCCTTTATTTCTTCTACCGGCTTTTTGGACTGTATATCCATAATTTGTCGCTTCTTTTAAATCCACCATCGAATGATGGAATTCATGGGCTCTGGTTTTTTCTCCCTTTCTGGCAATGGGTGTGTTTTGCAGAAACTCAAGGTTAATGTAACCAAACCGCTGAAGCCTGTCAGTCATCCGTGCCCTGCCTTTGAAAACGCCTACACCCCTGTGTGGCCTGCCTTTTATGTCAAGGATTTCTTCCATAAGGTACATAAGGCCTCCACATTCGGCATATACGGGCATGTCTAACTGACAGGCCTTTTTAATTTCCCCCCTGATTTTTTCATTTGCTTCTAATTCAGATGCAAAAACTTCCGGAAAACCTCCCCCGATGTATATCCCTGATACATCATCAGGCAGAGTTTCATCCTCCAGGGGACTAAAATACACAAGTTCTGCCCCCAATTCCTTTAAAAGATCCAGGTTGTCCCAGTAATAAAAATTAAAGGCTTTGTCTATCGCTATAGCAATTTTTACACTGCCCAGGGGTTTGATGCTAAATGGTACCCGGGTTTCTATCTCTGGAATATCAGCTATCCCCAAAACAGCATCCAGATCAATGTGTTTCTCTATCAGTTCACATAGTTTTGAAAAATTTTGCTTTACACTGTCAAGTTCGTAAATGGGAAGAAGGCCCAGATGCCGTTCAGGCAGCTGAAAATCAAGTTTTCTCGGAAGATAACCCAAAGCCTTAACCCCCAGGGAGTTTTCTACAGCATCCTTTAAAAGCTGGTAATGGGCTTCCCCTCCCAGATTGTTGAATATAACTCCAGCCAGGTTTACATTCTCATCAAACTTTTTATACCCCAGAACTATCGCTGCCGCACTGCCCCCTATCCCGCTTCCATCAATCACCAGAATTAGAGGAGACCTGATTGTTTTTGCGATATGAGCTGTGCTCCCTGTAAAGTTTCTGGAATCCAGGCCGTCAAACATGCCCATAACCCCTTCAATGATTGATATATCTACATCCTGGCTGTTTTTCACAAAAAGATATTTTATGGTCTCCTCATCCAGCATCCATCCATCCAGGTTTCTTGATTTCCGGCCAGCAATAAAGCTATGGTATGCTGTATCTATGTAATCAGGCCCTACCTTAAAGGGCTGGGTTTTAATACCTCTTTTTTTAAAGGCTGAAAGTATTCCAAGGGTTATAGTGGTTTTACCCACACCACTGTGAGCTCCTGCTATGACAATGGATTTCATGTGTTTCACCTCAACATAAAAAATCCCGACCTTCAAGTCGGGACTTTTGCTTATTATTAATACCTTCCACAATGCCTTCCCCCCGAAGGTCTTCTTAACTGTGGCAGGTCTCCTGACTCGTGATTCCTTCTACTTCCCACACCTTCCCGGAACGAATCCAGTGGCTTTTACTGCCAAGTAGCGGCAGTGGGTTTCGTCCTCACTCACAGTAGCGGGGGCTGTAGCGGATTCTCACCGCTTTCCCTTTTAAACCGAAACGGTACCACAGCCTGCTGTATTCAAAGTTTTTATGCTTTTATACTACCATTTTATCGGGGATTTTGCAAGGCTGGATAGTGTCGGCTTTCACATGAAATCTGTCAGATGTAAAGGCTTTTGATTTGGTTTTCTTGGAGGTAAAGTCTCTTTTCTATTTCTGTAGCTGTTTTTCCTGCTTGATATCTCTTCAATAATTTTACACTATACAATAAAAGATAAACACACAACAAAAGATAAAATCTTGACAGGACTTTAAACACAATTTATAATATAATCAAAATGCTTTTGGGGATTTTGTGGATTTTGGTGTTGTTTGGGTTGAGATATTTTGCTATATATTATTACAGAAAATGACTGCCGCTTTAACTCAGGATGCTACTCAATAATATTCTCTCTTAAGGCCATAAAAATCCGGCAGGCAGTGGTGTTCTGGAGATTTCCCCTAAAGGAAAAAGTTAATCACCAAAAAAGATAAGATAGGTTTATGTGTGTCTTGCAATAAAGGCAGGTATCCCAATTATTCCGATAGTAAGCAAGGGAACTGATAAGGTTTTACCAGCCGGAGCAAAATTCCCTGGATTAATAAAACTGAAGTAAAAATTGGAAAACGAGATAAATAAAGAAATTATTAAAAACATAATGAAATCTTATATGAAAGAAGTACCATTAATGAATTCAAGGTGAGGAAAATGTCACAAGGTGCTAATGGCCCCAAAATTGGGCTTGTTCTGGGAAGCGGAGGAGCGCGCGGCTATGCTCACCTGGGTGTGCTTAAGGTTTTACACGAGCAGGGTATACATATCGACCTTATTGTAGGAACGAGTTTTGGATCTATAATTGGTGCCACATATGCTGCTGGATGCGATATCTATGAATTAGAAAAAATAGCTCTTGAGCTTGATTGGATAAAATTGTTAAAAATGGTGGATATTGCTCTTCCGGAAGGGATGCTTGCAGGGTATAAACTGGAGAATTTTTTTTCCTCTCTTATGCAACAAAAGCACTTCTCTGAGTTAGAAATTCCTTTAGCAGTAGTCACAACTGATATTAAAACAGGAGAAGAAGTCCTTATCAATAAAGGACCGGTATCCAGAGCAGTACTGGCCAGTTCCGCCCTTCCTGGTATTTTTACACCGGTAAAGATGGATGGTCGATGGCTGGTTGATGGTTCTCTCGTTAATCCCCTGCCGATTCAAACAGCTTTTAATATGGGGGCTGATATAGTAATTGCC
This sequence comes from Firmicutes bacterium UBA3567, assembly GCA_002376045.1. GTDB lineage: Bacteria > Bacillota > Thermosediminibacteria > Koleobacterales > UBA3567 > UBA3567. The sequence continues at coordinate 5,022 of DFNM01000225.1, read as the reverse complement.
GTTGATGTCAGTTCGCCAATTGATAACATTAGCCAGTTAATAGCCTTTAAGAAATATATTAAGATTTTTTTACAAAATATCTATTATCAAATACCTTCTGTAAATAATATTTTTTCTCTTAATAGAATTTCCACCAAATTCCAGTATATAATTCCTGCAGGTTTTACCATCGTTGAAAGGGCGCTTGATGTTCTAGAAAATAATCAAGGTAAAATGATTTTTATCCCTGACGACGATAGTGTAGTTGTTATCAAACCAAGAGTTGAAAATATCCGCTGGTGTGATTTCCACCAGGCACAGAGATGTATAGAACTTGGTGTAGAGGCTGTTAATCATGCTTTACAGGATATTAAAAAAACTATTACTTAATTAAAACACCTGATTTTACAGGGTTAAAAACGGGAGGTGACGCTATGACTTCGTAAGCAAATAATTAAATAATAATGAAAAAAAATGCAGGGAGGGTCACAAATGATTAATTTCGCTTTTGCAAAAAGGTATGTGGGTGAAAAAATTCTTCAAGAAACCTTAAACTACCTTGCTAAAAATCCTGAAAACAATGTTCCCAAACTTGCAAATTTATTGAAACAAATAGCGCGTGCTGAAAATCACAAACAGCAAATAGATGCACTTTTACAGGCATACAACGAAAATCCCAATACAAAAAAATACATAAACCGAATTTTAACTGAGATTAATCCTTATGTTAGACAACGCATAGTATACAATCTTGGCATAAATAACTGGCTTATTGGAATTCCCAAGCAGCGGCAAACAACAGAAGAACTGGGTGTGAATATTCCAAATACAATTTTGATTGACCCTACAAGTGCGTGCAACCTTCGTTGTGAAGGATGCTGGGCAGGTGCTCAGGTAAAACATGATACTTTATCATATGAGCTGGTAGATAGAATATTAACTGAGGCTAAAGAACTGGGAATATACTGGGCAGTTGTATCAGGCGGCGAGCCGTTTTTATACCCACATTTGTTTGAACTGGCCGAAAAACATAATGATATGGTATTCATGATCTACACAAACGGCACCCTAATTACAGACGAAGTTGCTGATAAAATTGTTGAAGCAGGCAATATTTCACCAGCTATCAGTCTGGAGGGATGGAAAGAACGGACCGATGCCCGGCGTGGCAAAGGTGTGTTTGATAAGGTTGTAGATGCTATGGATAGACTTCGCAGTCGTGGTGCTCTTTTTGGTATATCCCTTACTATGACCAGGGAAAACTACAAAGAAGCAACCAGTGATGAGTTTATTGATTTTTTAATTAACAAAGGAGCGATTTACGGATGGTCATTTCATTACATTCCTATTGGACGTAATCCAAATCCCGATCTAATGTTAACCCCCGATCAAAGAGCGTATTTAGTCGAACGTGTACGTTATATCAGAACCCATAAACCATTTATGCTGATGGATTTCTGGAATGATGGGGAGTATACCGAGGGTTGCATAGCCGGAGGACGGCGTTATTTTCATATCACTCCCAGCGGGAATGTTGCACCATGCGCATTTGTCCAGTTTTCTTGCGACAATATTAAAGAGAAGAGTCTGCTCGATGTCCTTAAATCACCTTTGTTTGCTGCATTCCAGAAGAGGCAGCCTTTCTGTAAAAATCATTTAAGACCCTGTCCTATTACTGACACGCCTTATGCTTTAAAAGAAATTGTGGTGGAGAGTGGAGCACATCCGATGTATCCCGGAGCAGATGCTATAATTTCAAAAGATATCAACACCATATTAAATGAAAGGGCTGCTCAATGGGCTCAAGTTTCCGATACTATCTGGGACAAAAAACTAAAAAAACAGAAAGCGGCTCAGTAAGCTTGATAAATTCAGCATTTTAATTTATACTAAGAATAGGGGTTTTTAAGCTTTTTGGGGGGGAATGGCAAATTGACTCTGACGCAAAGACGGAAAGAATTTTTAATAAAAATCAAACAACTTTACGAAAAAAATAATGCTCCTGTTCACTATATTACGGTTGCTGAAAAGCTCGGTGTAAGTAAGTGGTCTGCATATGAAATGTTAAAAGAACTGGAAAAGAAAGGATTTCTTGCAGCTAAATATATAGTTGATCAAGAAAAGAAAAATCCGGGTAGATCTATGGTCTTTTTTATCCCCACTAAAATAACAGAAGAAGTGTTGTCAAAAAAAGAGCAGCTATCAAATCAACTGGAAGAATGGTATCGAACAAAGGAATATCTTTTACAAATATTTAAGAATCTCGAAAAACCCGACCCCCAAAAAGTTATTGATGGGTTATTAGAAAAAATGTCGGCAATAGAAATGCCTATTATCTTTAGTGCATATATTATTACTCTTTTAATTGTTTATCTAAAAATTTTTAGCTCTAAAAGTATACAGTTTGTTAAAAAGCATCTACTATTCGCATCTGAACCGGAAATAGCCTTGAGCATGTTTGTGGGTACTGTTCTGGGTAATATTATGAAAACCACTACAAATTTTAATTTGATTGATCAGATTACTATATATATAAAGCAATTTCAGAATAGTATAGTAGAAATCAATCTTAAAGAAAAAACTCTTTTGATGGATTTTTTAAAGGAGGCCTTAGAAGTAACCAGTTAAATTAAAAAAATGGAGGAGAAAAAATGTTTGAACTAACAAAAAAAATTTTTTGCCTCGGGTTAGGTACATTAACCTTTACTAAAGAAAAGGCAGAACAGGTTGTCAATGAATTAATCAAAAAAGGTGAAGTCAAGCGGGAAGAAGCTGCAAACCTGGTAGATGAGCTAGTTAAACGAGGTCAAAAAGAAAAGGAAAATTTGAAAGAAATTATCAACCATGAAGTAACTAAAATTCTTGGAGAAATGAATATCGCTACAAAAGTTGATATTAAACATCTTGAAGATAAAATAAAACTTCTCGAAGACAAAATTGCAATGAAATCGGAATAATCCCATAATTGATGTTTTCTTCCTTCTAAGACCTATGGTCTTAGATTTTTTTTGTTTATCAGTTGGATCAACTTCTTAAAATTAGTCAATATATCTTATAATTTTAGAATATTATAAAATTGTTTTAAATTTTTCTTTCATCCCCCTATGAAGGGTAGCCGATTTGTTCATTTCATCAAGGGTAAAGGCTTCGTCCTCACCAGGCCCTTGATTTCTTTCCTAAATCGGCTTATGTAATATTTAGGAATAAAAGAATTAACTACTATAAAGAGAAAATACAATCTAATTTCAGCAGGCTGTAAATCGCTTGAAAAAAATTTATGGTGCAAGCCCTATACAAAAAAGAATACAAAACGCTCTAATTGCTAAAACTCTTGAGCTTAACTGCACCTATTGCTATGAAAACTACTGAAGGCTCGTTCACAAGCACGGGTTCTTGCGTATCTATTTTACAGGTTTTTCAATCCAAACTGGTCAAATAAGGAAAGCCATCTTTTACACAAACTCGAACAATGCCTCCTGTTTTAACATGAAAATTCCAGTAGCCATCAATCCCTTTGCCCACCAGGTGCGACAAAATCACCCGTATACATCCTCCATGGGTTGCTATCAAAAACGTCCCTTTCTGTTGTTTTTTTATTATAGTATCTATCCATCTTGAAACCCTCTGGTAAAATTCAAAACCCCTCTCACCTTTTGGGATTTTAAAGTTCTTCCAATCCTCTTCCCACTTTTTTGCTTCCAGAGGGTATTTTTTTTTGATTTCTTCATAACCCATACCCTCCCACATACCAAAGTTGAATTCTTTTAACTCATCGACCTTAAAGATGGGAAGGTTGTGGCAAATATTTATTATCCTGGCAGTTTCTATACACCTCTTTAAGGGGCTTGAAAAAATATAATCTATCTGTTCATTTTTAAGCCTTTCTTTTAGCAAATGTGCCTGTTTTATACCTTTTTCCGTCAAATGTGTATCAATCCATCCGTGAAATACACCTGCTTTATTACCGCAGGTTTCCCCATGCCTGATAAGTATGATTTCCATAAAAGCTCTCCTTAAAACAAATTATAGTATATCAAAAACCCAAAAAGCATTATAATCTTTTTTCCCTTCTCATTTTCTGCCTCTTCTTATTTTGCCAGTTCATACATTGCCCTGGCATAGATTTTTGCGTTCGTTATTAAATCATCAATTGAAATGTGTTCATCCTTTTGATGGGCAAGCTCTTCCTGACCGGGGAAAAGGGGACCAAAGGCAACAGCGTTATCAATGGCTCTGGCATATGTCCCCCCACCGATTGATATCAGGTAGGGTTCTTCTCCCGTAACTTCCTTATACACTTTTTGAAGTTTTTTTACTAAGAAATTGTCTTCAGGAACAAACAGGGGCTTTTTGTGCTCTATATCAACTACTTTAATTCCATACAGTTCTAACAATTTATTAAGCCTTCCAAACACATCTTCATCTGTAAAGGTAACGGGGTATCTGATGTTTATTCCCAGCTCACACCTGTGTTCATCTAATAATATTGTCCCGAGATTGAATACCAGTTTGCCTGAAACACCATCTTCTAAGCCTATACCCAGAGATTTACCATCATGTTCATCATCTATCTTTTGTGAAAGGAATTTTATGATTTCACTCACATCACCCTCAATGGAATCCAGCTTCGAAAGGAAACCAAACAATTGAGTTATAGCATTTTTCCCCTTATGGGGCAGGCTTCCGTGGGCCGACTTTCCATAGGATTTTATTATGTATTTTTGTCCCTTCTTTTCCAGTTCCATCTTCACGCCTTCTTGTTTTTTGTGTTCTTCAAAGATTTTTTCAAAGATATTTTCATCAGATTTTATTTCAAGCACCGCCTCACAGTAATCGGGAACCACATTGGGTCTATCTCCACCCTTTATGCTTTTAACAATAATATTTCCCTGATTTTTATCAGTCAAATCCTTTACCATCTTAAAGACAAGGATTCCTTTTTCACGGTTGATTATTGGATATTCCGCATCCGGTGAAAAACCGCATATTGGCTTTTCTTTTACTTTTTTAAAGTAATACTCGATACCCTTCCAGCCGCTTTCT
>DFNM01000081.1 GCA_002376045.1 Firmicutes bacterium UBA3567 | reverse complement strand
AAAAGTTGATTGAGTGCTGGGGGCGCAGCCTTTACCCTTGACAGAACCCGGGAGAAAGCCATAATGATTTAACTATTGACCGGATTGGATTTGCATGACATTTAACTCAACTAAAATGGAGAAGAACCAATTTTATTAAATACAATTGATGCCCCTGTATAATTTTTCGAGATACAATACGTTCCCTTGGGCAAAAAACCCTTGGGTAACCAAAACCACCAGGTTAGTGTGTTAAGGATTTTGGTAGCATGTTTCTTTGGGATAAAGCTTTTGATTGCGGTATGTACAAAAAGGGGAAAGAGGTGATAACAGTGTCTCGAGAAGAAATAAGGTTAACCCAATTAACATGCAGTTCCGGGTGAGCTGCTAAAATAGGACCTGAATCCCTGCTGCAGGTGCTGCAGCAGTTACCAAAAACCGCGGATAGGAACTTACTAGTAGGCATTGAAACTGCTGATGATGCAGCTGTTTATAAAATCAGTGAAGAAGTGGCGTACATCCACACAGTTGATTTTTTTACACCCATTGTAGATAATCCCTATATGTTTGGCCAAATCGCGGCGGCCAATGCTTTAAGTGATGTGTATGCAATGGGGGGGACCCCTTTGACAGCCCTGAACATTGTGTGCTTCCCCGTGGATTTGCCTCTGGATGTGTTAAAGGAAATACTGAGAGGAGGATTTGAGAAGCTGGAGGAAGCAGGGGTAGTTATGGCAGGGGGCCACACCGTAGAGGATAAAGAACCCAAATACGGCCTTTCAGTTGTAGGGCAAGTAAATCCCCGAAACATAATCAGGAATTCAACGGCCAGACCGGGTGATGTTTTAGTTTTAACAAAGCCTCTAGGAACAGGGATCATTGCTACTGCCGTGAAAGCTGAGATGGTTAAGGATAAAAATATTATTGATGGTTTTATGAACTCTATGGCAGAATTAAACAAGAATGCATCAGAAGCCATGAAAAAAGTGGGGGTTAATGCATGCACCGATATAACGGGGTTTGGTTTGATGGGCCACGTGTACGAAATGGCTTATTCCAGTAAAGTTACGTGTGTCATCGACAGCAAATCAATTCCTGTACTACCCGGAACATTGAAATTTGCTGAGATGGGCCTGATCCCGGCCGGCTGCTACAGGAATAGAAACTTTGTGGAAAAACGGGTAGATTTCAGCACCAAAATTCCCGAAAGTCTGATAGACGTCGTATTCGATCCTCAGACATCAGGAGGGCTTTTGATTGCTGTAGCCGAGGAAAAGCTTGACAGTCTGCTTTTAGAATTAAAAAAAACCAAGGTCGAATCCCATGTTATTGGCAGGGTAGTTAAACAGGGGGAATCAACCATAACTGTTGTATGAACAGGAGGCGTTTTTTCCATGGAAAAAAAAGAATTTCTAAGAAAAATTCCCGCCATAGATAAAATAATAAATTCCTCTGAATTTGATAGATACAAGGACAAATATCCTAAAGATTTGTTGATAGAGTGTATTAGGGATGAGGTTGATAACTTACGAAAACAAATCTTAAATTCCAGTGAAGATAAACTTTGCAAAATAGAAATTTCCCGGGAAATTGTGTTAAGGGGAGCAGTGGAAAAAGCAAGAAGACTGCTGGAACCCAGCCTGCGAAGGGTTGTTAATGCTACAGGAACGGTTGTTCACACAAACCTGGGAAGGGCTCCGCTCTCCTCTAAAATAAAAGAACATTTATGGGAAGTTGCGGGGCGTTATTCAACCCTTGAATATAATGTAGAACGGGGCACCCGGGGAAGCAGATATTCCCATGTAGAATCAATGCTGTGCAGGTTAACGGGGGCTGAAGCAGCCTTTGTGGTAAACAATAACGCCGGAGCGGTTTTGCTGGTTCTATCGGCCCTGGCTAAAAACAAAGAAGTCATTGTGTCAAGGGGTGAACTGGTAGAAATAGGAGGTTCATTCAGGATTCCAGAAATTATAGCCCAGAGCGGTGCAAAATTGATAGAGGTGGGGACGACAAACAAAACATATTTGGAAGATTACAGAAAAGCCATCACTGAAAACACGGTAGCTTTGTTGAAAGTTCATACAAGCAATTATAGGATTTGCGGTTTTTCCCACCAGGTAAAGGGGGCAGAACTGGTCCGGTTGGCACAACAATACGACTTAATATCCATTGAAGACCTGGGCAGTGGAACCTTTATAGATTTTACTGCCTATGGTTTGTCTTATGAACCTACCGTTACAGAAACTGTTGAGACGGGAATTGATATAGTTACTTTTAGCGGCGATAAATTGCTGGGAGGCCCCCAGGGAGGTATAATTGTGGGGAAAAGAGAATATGTTGAAAGGATTAAGCACCATCCTCTGACAAGAGCCTTAAGGGTAGATAAAATGACCCTCGCAGCGTTGGAGATGACCCTGAAGCTTTATCTGGAAGACATCCAGTGTGTGGAACACCTGCCTGTAATAAATATGATAACTATGCCCGTTGAGAAACTAACAGCGAGAGCAAACAGGCTGTTGGCTTTAATAAAGAAGGAAGTGAGTGAAACCGATGCGAAAATGATGGTTGTAGACGATTTCTCAATGGTAGGTGGAGGGGCTTTCCCTACCGATAAACTCCCCACCAAAACCGTTGCTATAAAACCGGAAAGGGTTTCAAGCGAGGAGGTGGAGAAAAGGCTGCGACAGAATGACCCCCCTGTAATTGCGAGGATAAAAGATGATGTGATTGTTTTTGATGTCAGGACACTGTTTGATGATGATCTGAAGACCATTGCAGACAGCCTGGGTAAGATTTTAGGAGGGGATTAAGGTTGAACCATGTTATCATAGGTACAGCAGGCCATATAGACCATGGAAAAACTTCGTTAATCAAAGCTTTAACTAACATTGATACAGATAGGCTGAAAGAAGAAAAGTTGAGGGGGATTTCTATAGACCTGGGGTTTGCTTATTTTGACCTTCCAAGTGGTAGAAGAGCAGGAATTGTTGATGTGCCGGGTCATGAAAAGTTTGTCAAAAAAATGATAGCTGGAGCGGGCGGTATAGACATTGTTATCATGGTGATAGCAGCTGATGAGGGAGTTATGCCCCAAACCATAGAACATCTGAATATCCTATCTTTTCTGGAAATCAAGAAGGGGATAATCGCTGTTACAAAAACTGATCTGGTTGATCAAGAATGGATGGAGCTGGTTATTGAGGATATAAAGGAATACGTTAAGGGAACATTCCTGGAAAACGCTCCTATTATACCTGTTTCATCAATAACCCGTCAGGGTTTAGATGAACTTGTAAAAACCATTGATGAACTGACACAAGAAGTGCAACCCAAAGATACAACTTCACCCTTTTATTTACCCATTGATAGGGTTTTTACTCTTACAGGTTTTGGGACTATAGTAACTGGAACCCTTCTCGTAGGTCGAATTCGAAAAGATGACCTTTGTGAAATACTCCCCCGAGGCTTAACTGCTAGAATTAGAAACATCCAGGTGCATGGAAAAGATGTGATGGTAGCTGAAGCGGGCCAGAGAACAGCCGTTAATCTTACAGGAGTGAAAACAGAAGAGATATTCCGCGGAGATGTGCTTTCAAAACCCGGATACCTGAAGCCTGCGAAAATAGTCGATGCTAGATTGAAGCTTTTAAAAGAAGCCAAAAACCCAATAAAACACATGGACCCTATTAGGATTTCCATAGGGGCCAAGGAAGTTTTGGGCAGAGTTAGACTTCTGGATTCCAAATCAATTAAACCCGGCAGAGAGGGCCTGGTTCAGCTTCTCCTGGAAGAACCAGTAGCTGTCCTTTATAAAGATAAATATGTAGCCCGTTCGTATTCTCCTGTGACAACTATTGGGGGAGGGGAAGTGCTGAACCCTAATCCAGATGGGAAGAAACCTCTTAGCAACAAGAAGGTAATTGAAGATTTGCAAATAAGAGCCACGTGTCCCTTAAAAGATGTGCTTGAACACGTTATTAAACTTAAAAGCAGAAATTTCCCTGACACATCAAAAGTAATTGAGGGATTTGGTATGACAGCAAAATGCCGACAAAACATCGAGCTTTTAAAAGAGGAAGGAAAGGTTATAGAAATACCCCTTGCCCAGAGGGAAATTGTAGTTCATAAGGAGTATTATAAGCAAGTGGTTGATTCGATGTTAAATATTTTAAGAGAGTATCACGGAAAAAATCCCCTGGAAAGGGGTATGGTTCAGGAGGAATTAAGGGAAAGATTGGGACTGCCTTTCTATGTGTTTGATTACTTTGTTTCAAAACTGGTAGAAAACAAGGAGATAAAAGTAGATGGTCATATTGTTTCTTTACAGGATTTTCGTATAGTATTCAATGAGGAACAAAAACGCATAAAACAAATCATAAAAAAGGAGTTTCTAGAAGGGGGTTTCAAGCCTCCAAAGGTGGAGGATGTTTTAAATAACAATAATATTGATGGAAAACAGGGGGCAAAAGTGTTTAAAGCCCTGATTCAGCTGGGAGAACTGGTCAAGATTACGGAAGATGTTGTTTTCCATAAGAGGTGCTATGAAAAAGGAAAAAAAGTGTTAATCAGTTATTTGAAATACAATAAAACAATAACATTGGCTGAGTTTAGAGACCTGCTGAGAACCAGCAGGAAGTTTGCCCTACCATTGCTGGAGCATTTTGATGAAATAAAGCTTACCAAGCGGATAGAAGATAAAAGGATGTTGTATAAATCTGGTTCTTCTCCATTTTAGTTGAGTTAAATGTTATGCAAACCCAAGCCGGTCAATAGTAGAATCATTATTACTTTCTCCCGATATACGTGAATTCCTTTGCCCGGTTAGCTTGTATCCACACCGGGCAATGAGGCAGTTAAGGCCGCCGTAAAGCGTCCTTAAGGGTTGTCTTAACTGCCGGAGTTGGCCGGTGTGGAGAAAAACCATAAATCATAATATTTGTTATTAAAGACTACACCCAAGAAACTGTTTTAAACTTGTTAAATCTTAATGAGGGTATCAATTTATATTGATTAATCAAAAGAATCATTTCGGTATACCATTAGGTAAGGCGTTTTTAACCGTTTTTTGCTGTCTGTGTTATAGGGGATGGCTTATTCCCTATAAACTCCATAAAAAGATCTCACAAAAGGGAAAACATTGGTAAACCTTAAAGCTTTTCAATAGGTTTTGACCAGGCGGCGGCACTTTATTTGATTTTGAGTGCCAGGATGTTGATAAATTGAGGCAGAGGCAGCTTTAACCATTCTATCTCCCCGTAATAAGTAGTATATCTTTTTTAGAGGGAATTCTCATCTTCCTCTCTGTAACCGATACCCTTCCTGCAGGTATGCCTTCTTTTGGGATAGACGCTATACTCCCCTTCCGGACTTGAATTTAGCACTTTTCTTACTTATTCATTGCTATTCCCATCAAAAACAGAATTTTAAAGGAATCTGCAAAAAGTTGAGGATCATTGAGCATATTAGATGTTTTTAAGAATAATGTGTTTATAAGATGGCTGGATAAGATTGATAAATGAGAAAGTTTTTCATATACTGTAACTGAAAACTGTTTTCAATTAGTTTTCCAGAGGGGGTTTGTCATGAATTGCCGTAAAAACCAGTCCATCCTTGAAAAAGTCAAGAGCTATTTTAGCAATAAAGAAGTAATGGCAAGGGGAAAAAGGAAAGAGAACAAGCTGAAAAAGATAATTCTCGTGGGTTCACCAAATGTGGGCAAGAGTGTTCTGTTCAACATCCTTACGGGAGCTTATGTTACTGTGTCTAATTATCCCGGTACAACTGTGGAAATCTCTGAAGGCAAAGGTAAAATCTTTGGTCGCAGCATAGAAGTTATTGATACACCGGGAATGTATTCCCTGCTTCCCATTACTGAAGAAGAGAAAGTGGCAAGGGAAATTTTATTAAGTGAAATTCCAGATGTGGTATTGCATGTGATTGATGCAAAAAACTTGAAGCGTATGCTTTCTTTAACACTGCAATTGATAGAAGCTGGTCTTCCTCTTATTCTGGTAGTAAACATAATGGATGAAGCGCGGAAAATGGGTATGGAAATTGATACTCAAATACTCGAAGAGGAGCTGGGTATTCCCGTTGTTGCGACTTCTGCAGCCTTTGGAGAAGGTATAGGCGTGTTAAAAGAAAAAATTGCGGAGTACATTTTCAGCCGTAATATAGATGCCGATAAGAAGGTGGGATGATGGCTATAGTGATTTCAAAAAGAATAGAATACGATCCTAAAATAGAAAAGGCTGTTTCCAATATAGTTAAGCTGTTAAACCATGATTATAAAATTTCAAAGAAGTCCATAGCCCTTCTCCTCTTGCAGAGTGACGAATCAATCATGGAGATGGTAAAAAAAAGAGAGGGTAAAGTGTACAAACTTATAGCGGAAATTGTAGAAAAGACATGCAACTCCTTTGATAAACCTTTAAATTATGTTATAGCAATGAACAGACAGAGGGTAGCAGATGATATAGCTGGTAAAGCTGTAACATATTCAAGGAAGAAAAGCAGCATGACCGTGTCTGATATACTGGAGAGAATTACAATTAATCCCATCACAGGAATTCCTATTTTTGTGTTAGTGCTTTACTATGGTTTGTATAAATTTGTAGGTGGTTTTGGAGCAGGTACCCTTGTGGATTACCTTGAAGGGCAGGTTTTCGATGTATATATCAATCCCGTCGTAAATAGCATTGTAACAACTTTTATTCCATGGAAACCTCTGCAGGAACTTTTAGCCCTAGACTATGGTGTTATAACCCTTGGTATACGATATGCCATTGCTATTATACTTCCTATTGTGGGGACTTTTTTCCTGGTGTTTTCTGTTATTGAAGATTCAGGTTATTTACCAAGGCTGGCATTATTAATAGATAAAGTTTTTAAAGGCATCGGTTTGAATGGGAGGGCAGTTATACCCCTTACTCTAGGTTTTGGATGTGATACAATGGCAACTATTGTTAGCAGAACTCTAGAAACAAGGAGAGAAAGGATCATTTCTACTCTCCTGCTGGCTTTGGCTATTCCCTGTTCGGCTCAGCTTGGTGTTATAATGGCATTGATGTCACACATTCCGGTAGCCCTGGTGGTATGGATAGTTTTTATCTTTTTGGTGTTTTTATTGGTGGGTTATTTGGCTTCAAAAGTATTGCCGGGGAATAAACCTAGCTTTTACATGGAACTGCCACCCTTAAGATTCCCTAAGGTTACAAATGTTTTAACAAAAACCTACACAAGGATGCGCTGGTATTTCTTTGAGGTAGTACCGTTTTTTATAGCTGCAAGTGTTGTGATCTGGTTCGGTAATATCACTGGATTGTTTCAAAATATAATTAATGTTCTGGCACCGATCATGCATCTTTTAGGTCTTCCCGATGAAGCAGCAAAAGCTTTTGTGTTCGGCTTTTTCCGCAGGGACTATGGAGCGGCAGGCCTTTATGACCTTCACAAAGCCGGTTTGCTGTCGGGTAATCAGGTGTTAGTGGCTTCGGTAACATTAACTCTGTTTATACCATGTATTGCTCAGGCTTCTGTGATGGTAAAAGAAAGAGGAATCAAGACAGCTCTGGCTATTATGGCTTTCATCTTCCCTTTCGCATTTTTTACAGGTTTTGTGTTGAACAGCCTGTTAAATCTTTTGGGAGTGAGCTTTTAAATGCAATGTTCCTTTTGCGGTTATACATTTAACAAAAGAAATGCAAAAAAGGGTTGTAGAGGATGTCCTTTGAGCAAAACCTGTGAGAAAGTTAAATGCCCCAACTGTGGTTTTGAAATGCCGCCGGAAATAGACCTCTCTGAAAGCTTAAAAACCTGGAGGGATAGATTGAATGTTTGGTTTTCGAAGAAAAAGGAGAAAGAGAAATAGATGGAGGAAGGGAAACACCGTTACCCTGCCTTTAATAGCTTTAGAGGATGGTGAAAAAGGGATAGTTGCTTCATTAAATACAAAACATAATGAAAAGATAAAAAAACTTATGGCAATAGGAATTTTACCAGGAACTCAGTTGCAGCTTATCCGCAGTTTTCCTGCATATGTTTTAAGAGTTGATAATACCCAGGTGGCTGTGGATAAAGACATAGCTTCTGAGATATATGTTACACCTTTAGATGATTCTAAATGAGTTTTGATGTGGTGGGATGCTTCAAGAACCCCACCTTTTTTAATGTACAGCTATAAAGGAGTATTTTAAAATATAAGGTTGATTCTACTGTGAAAAGCCCATTTTTCAATAAAATCACTCTATATCTTGTGATAATATAAAACCACACCCACAATATATAGATCGAATTTCTTCTAAAAGGTGTTTCTACACCAAAATCAAGGTTCTTTTCCAAAACAGTTGATTAAGGGTTAAATTAGTATATCTAACAAGCTTTATCTAGAGTACGTGGGTTGGTTAGACAGCCTTACCCGGTTTAAAAAATTTTACACCGGCCAGCTTCGCAGTCAAGGCAACCCTTGGGGATATCTTGCGGCGGCCTTGACTGCC
>DFNM01000110.1:23394-23856 GCA_002376045.1 Firmicutes bacterium UBA3567 | reverse complement strand
ATGCTGAAATCCTTTCCATTACTTTTGACAAAAGAGTAGTTCCGTCAAAAAATAGGGTTAGAGTAGATGTGGTTGTGGAGACCCAGGAAAACATAGGTGTTAAACAGCCTTTGAATATATTAAACTTACCTCAGGTTAAGGAGGAATGAGTTTTTGAAAGAAAAGATTGAAGCACGGATTTACATCGATGATTTTGAAGATGTAAGGAATCTTTTTGGGAATCATGATGAAAACATAAAGCTTATTGAAGAAAACAGCGGTGTTAGCATTGTAACAAGAGGGAGTGAAATTGTCATTATAGGTGACAGAGAAAAGGTAAAGAAGACAGAAAATCTTATTAACAACCTTATGAAGATTGCTAAGAAAGGTCATGTGTTAACGGAACAACAGGTTAGGTACACTATGGCTCTTGCTGATGGTGGCGATAGTGGAAGAGTGGTGGACCTGGTTGATGATAATGTG
>DFNM01000110.1:22844-23060 GCA_002376045.1 Firmicutes bacterium UBA3567 | reverse complement strand
GTATAACGGCAAGAGGTAGAAAAATTAGGCCCAAAACCCTGGGTCAAAAAGCCTACATCGATGCTATTAAAAAACATGATATAGTTTTCGGTATTGGGCCTGCAGGCACAGGCAAAACATATTTGGCTATGGCTATGGCTGTTACGGCTTTTAGGAACAAAGAGGTAAACAGAATAATTTTAACAAGACCTGCCGTTGAAGCCGGGGAAAAACTGG
>DFNM01000110.1:22307-22523 GCA_002376045.1 Firmicutes bacterium UBA3567 | reverse complement strand
TTGAAGCCGGGGAAAAACTGGGTTTTTTGCCAGGAGATGTACAGGAAAAAGTGGATCCCTATCTCAGACCGCTGTATGATGCCCTTTATGATATTCTGGGTATTGATACATTCCGGAAATACATGGAAAGAGGTATGATAGAGGTTGCTCCCCTGGCCTATATGCGGGGAAGAACCCTGGATGATTCCTTTATTATTCTGGATGAAGCTCAGAATA
>DFNM01000110.1:0-21992 GCA_002376045.1 Firmicutes bacterium UBA3567 | reverse complement strand
ATTCTGGATGAAGCTCAGAATACCACTTCTGAACAGATGAAGATGTTTTTGACCCGATTGGGATTTGGTTCTAAAGCTGTTATAACCGGTGATATAACTCAAGTTGACTTACCTAAAGGCAGTTTTTCCGGCCTGCAGGAAGTAAGGGAAATATTAAAGGGAATCAGAGGTATAAAATTTATTTATTTAACGGAAAAGGATGTTGTAAGGCATCCGTTGGTCCAGGAGATTATAAAAGCATACGACCTGTATCCCAAACCTGGCAGTAAAAACAGTTCTCCAGCTTAAGGAGGAGAAGCTCCATTGCAAAATTTAAAAGAGATGCGGGTAAAAAAAAGAAGGTCTTTTTTCTTAAAAGGAGCATGGATCAAAAAACTGTTGATAGAAACTGCTATATTCATTCTTTTATCTATTATTGTTGTGTCGAGTATTACTCCAGAAAGTTACAATATTAAAGTTGGGGATATAGCACCCTCGGATATCAAATCACCCAAAGAAGCGGTTAACAATATTGCTACTAAAAAACTTCAGGAAGAAGCTGCGGCTAAAGTTTATAAAAAATACAGCCTTGATATGAGCATCACCAAAAATGTTGAAAACAAGACAAAACAAGTGTTTGAAATATGTTATGAAATACGGTCACAAACTGATATGAATGCTGAAGCCAAACTGAACCTTTTAAGAGAAAAGGTTCCTCTTGAATTGACTGAGGAAAGCTATAATACCCTTTTAAGCAGCGACCTTGAAGACTTAAAAAAACTTGAGAATTACCTGCAGAACGTCATAAAGGAATTGATGAGTGCGGGGATAAAAGAAGATGGAATTGATAAAGCCAAAGCACTGGTAATAGCACAAATCAGAACCTTTAAAACTACTCACGATCTTAGAAGTTTGGGAGAAGATATCGCTCTGACTGTTATTAAACCGAACATGGTATATGATAAAATTTCTACTGAAAAAGCTAAATTGGAAGCCATTAATTCTGTAGAACCTGTTAAAATTTCAAAAGGCGAAATAATTGTCCAAAAGGGTCATAAAATAACAAAAGAGCAGTATGACTTATTAAAGGATTTAGGCTTATTAGCTGAGGGCCGCATAACAAAACTTACTGTTTCCTTAGGAGGAATAAGCTTTGCCCTTTTGCTCCAGCTTCTGGGTATAATATATATATATCAGTTCTGCAGGGATATTTTTAAGAGCAGGGAACTTCTTACTCTTGTCGGTCTTATTATGATAGTAATTTTAATGCTGGCAAAGGGAGTTGCTCATCTTTCCGGTTATCTGATACCTGTTGCAGCAGGGTCTATCCTTATCGCAATTTTGCTAAATCCCCAGGTTGCTATACTGATAAACTTAATTATTGCTGTTTTGGTCGGCTTGATTACGGGAAACAATTATTATTACACTGTGGTTGCGTTAATCGGAGGTACCATTGCAGTTTTTAGTGTATCAAGGGTAAGTCAGCGTTCAGATTTGACCAGAGCAGGTCTTTTTGTTGCTGCTGCAAACATGGTTACAATTGCCAACCTGGGTATTATGCTGGGCAAGACCCTGGTAGAAGTATTACAACAAAGTGTATGGGGAATAATAAATGGAATTTTTTCGGCAGTTTTGGCTATAGGTTTTTTGCCCTACCTGGAATATGCTTTTGGAATCACTTCATCAGTGAAACTCCTGGAGCTGTCTAATCCCAATTATCCCCTTTTAAAAAGACTCCTGGTGGAAGCTCCAGGCACATATCACCATTCCATTATAGTAGGCAATTTGGCTGAAGCTGCTGCAGAAGCCGTTGGAGGTGAGCCTTTGCTTGCCAGAGCTGGAGCTTTCTATCATGATATTGGTAAACTAAAGAGACCCTATTTTTTCATTGAAAACCAGTTAACAGATGAAAACCCTCATGATAAAATTTCACCATCCCTGAGCAGCCTTATTATTATTTCACATGTTAAAGATGGACTGGAAATTGCTAAAAAATATAAGCTTCCCAGGGTTATTCAGAATATAATAGCACAGCATCATGGTACAACTCTTCTAAATTATTTTTTTAACAAAGCCTTGAATCAGGAAGCTAATAACAACCCATCGGTGAATGAAAAGAGTTTCACATACCAGGGACCAAAACCGCAGACGAAAGAAGCAGCTATAGTTATGCTTGCAGATTGTGTAGAAGCAACTGTAAGGTCAATGGGAAAACTCACCAAAGGGAAAATAGAAGGTATGGTTAGAAAAATAATTAGAGATAGGCTTAATGAAGGCCAATTGGATGAATGTGATTTAACATTAAAAGATTTGGATAAGATTGCAAGGGTGTTTTCAAAGGTTCTATCCGGTATATTTCATACCAGAATAGAGTATTCTGATGAACTTTCTAAAATCGAAGGAGGAAAGCTGCATGGCGATAGTAATACAAAACAACAGCAGCATAAAAAATGATAACATCCGGGAAATAATCATTGAAGCTGCCGAAAAGACGTTGGAAGCTAGGGGTATCTCCAAAGATGATGTAGAAATAAGTGTGGTAGTAATGGATAATGATGGCATTCAGGAATTAAATAAGAAATACAGGGGGTTGGATTGCCCGACAGATGTTTTGTCTTTCCCTATGTATGAGCATACCGTTCAGATACTCGATGCTATCAAAGAATTCAGGGAAGTACTTTTGGGAGATGTAATCATATCCTTAGAAAAAGCTGGGGAACAGGCTGAAGAGTATGGCCATTCTGTGGAAAGAGAAATCAGTTTTTTGGTAGTTCATGGAGTTTTGCATCTTCTCGGGTTCGATCACAAGGAAGAGGAACAGAGAAAAATTATGCGGCAGGAGGAAGACAAAATTCTTAATATGCTTAACATGTAAAAATGAAGAAATGGGGTTACAGAATGAGGAACAGAAGTTTTTTTGAAAGTTTCTATTATGCATTCCAGGGAATAATTTACAGTTTTAACACCCAGAAAAATATGAAAATCCACTTTGCCATTGGAGCTTTTGTGCTGCTGTTTTCTAGTTTTTTGGGTTTAACGGTAATCGAGGTCCTGATAATATGTTTTGCTGTCTTTTTAGTCATTATTACCGAAATGATTAACACAGCCATTGAAAAGACTATTGATATGATCACACAAGATTACCATCATCTGGCAAAGATAGCGAAAAATGTAGCAGCCGGTGCTGTTTTGATGGCTTCAATAAACGCCCTCATAGTGGGCTGTTTTGTTTTGCTTCCAAAACTCATACACTACTTTTTTTAAGTTTTAGGAAACATCCACATACCGTTAAAAGAGAAATGACTTTTTTACCTTGCCATAGAAAAGATGGGGTTGGAATGTTTTCATTACACTTCTCAAAACAACACAGAGTAAATCGATTTTAAAATCAGGCGTACAACATAGAAAGGGAGATTTTAATGACCAGCAGGAAATTTAATCTTCTTTTATCATTGTTTGTTGTGCTATTCTTTCTCTTTTCTTTAACAGCAGGCTGTTCATCTCAAAAAGTTATCCAGGAGAAAGAAGAAAATCAGCTCCAGACAGAGGCAGATGCTCGAGAAAATCTACCAGCACAGTCTTCAGAAGAAGTCAAAACGGGAGGTGAACCGAAAACAGTTGATCCCACCAGATGTCCGCTGTGTGGAAGAACAGTATCCAGGCATGAGATCTTCAAAAGACCCATAGCTGTGATGATAGAAAACCACCCTAAAGCCAGACCGCAATCCGGCCTGGATGAAGCCGATATAGTGTATGAAATGCCTGTAGAAGGCGGGATCAGCCGTTTCATGGCAATTTACCTCCATAGTGATAAGAGCAGAATCGGACCCGTTAGAAGTTCCCGACCCTATTATCTGGATAAACTCCTGGAGTATGAAGGTATATATGTATATTTTGGCGGCAGTCCCCAGGCATGGGAGGACATAGCAAGACTGAAAATTGAAGGGATAAATGGCATTTATGATGGTCTTACCTTCTGGAGAGACGAATCACGGAAAAAACCGCACAATGCTTACACAAGCATTAAAAAAATAAAACGTACTTCCGAGATGAAGGGATATGATAGGGACGTGAATTTCAAGCACTTTAAATTCTGCGAAGGAGAAGAGGTTCCTGAAGGCGAAAAAGCTGAAACAGTTATACTCAAGTTCTCCCCTTTTAAATACACAGTAAAATATGAGTATAATAGACACAAGGGCGGGTATTTGCGATACATGGATAACAAACCCCATATAGATCGAGAAACCCATAAACAGCTTTCAGCTGAAAACATAATTATTCAGAAAGCAAAAACAATGGTTATTCCGGGAGATGATGCCGGTAGGCTCAACATACAGTTAGTTGGTAAAGGGGAAGGATATTACATATCTAAAGGTAACTGCATAAAAATTACATGGGAGAAAAAGTCCCGAAAAGGTTATACATATTTTTATGATACGAAAAATAAAGAGATAACCTTAAATCCCGGCACTACCTGGATACAGATAGTTCCTTATAATGCCGAGGTTCAGATACAGTAAAGGGGGTCAAAAAGTGGATGCAAAAAAGTTGCTGGAAGAAGCTAACAAAGGGAAGGAGAAAGCATATGTTCCCTATTCGGGTTTTCGAGTAGGAGCTGCACTGCTTACGAAAAAGGGAACAATTTACACAGGATGCAATATAGAAAATGCTTCCTACAGTGTAACGATATGTGCTGAAAGGACAGCTTTATTTAAGGCCGTTTCCGAAGGAGAAAGGGAATTTGAAGCCATTGCCGTGGTTTCCGATAGTTCTCACTGGAGTTATCCCTGTGGCAGCTGTCTCCAGGTATTAAGAGAGTTTTCCGGGGATTTAAAAATCATTGTGGGGAATAATAAAGGTGATTATGAGGTGAAGGGTATTCATCAGCTGTTCCCTTTTCCCTTTACACCTGATACAATGGAATAGCTGACCTATACTGCTCAAAAGCTCTAAACTTCCTTTGTGATTAATACTTGGCTCATTCGAAGAGGCTGCAGTATATTTGAAGAAGGGTAAAAAAGCAGTAGGTTATCTAGCCGAGCAGCATTGTTTGTTCTGAGTAAAGCGGAGGAGAAGGAGTTTCCACGTACCGTAAGGCCGACCAGAGGAGGATTTGCGTAGAGCTTTTTAAATGAAACCTGGCACTTGACTCAATACTAAAACAATACTCCTGTATATCGATACTTTATTCAAATCTAATTCAATAAGTATATACTAAAAGTAAATACCAAGTTGAGTCCCGCGTAAAGGACGAAATCGGACCGGGTTTCAAAGGGGCATCCAACTTCCCAATCCTTTTGGGGAGTGCATTATAGTAAAAGTAACTGTATACGGAGGAGTACGGTATGGCTTTTAAATCTGGTTTTGTTTCAATAACAGGAAGACCGAATGTGGGAAAATCATCCCTTCTTAATAAATTATTAGGTCAGAAAGTTGTTATAACCTCTCCCAAACCCCAGACAACCCGAAACAGCATTAGAGGTGTATTAACAGCTGCCGGGTATCAAATAGTTTTTATCGACACACCCGGAATACACAAACCCAGAAACAGCTTAGGAGAATACATGGTCCAGAAGGCTCAACAATCCCTCACTGAAGTGGATGTGGTTTTGTTTTTAACAGATGTTGAGGGAATTGGTAAAGGGGATAGATACATCATAAATACCTTTAAACAGATAAAAACACCTGTTGTTCTGGCTATCAACAAGATTGATCTTGTTTCACAAAAGAAGGTAGAGGCGCTTATACAACAATATCAAACCAGCTTTGAGTTTAAGCAGATCATCCCTATTTCAGTCCTGGAAGACAAAAACTTAAACACAGTTATAAATACTCTGGTTGATCTGCTACCCGAAGGTCCCCGATACTATCCTGAAGACATGGTTACAGACCAACCGGAGAGATTTATCATTTCTGAACTTATCCGTGAAAAGGTTTTAAACTTAACAGGCGAGGAAGTTCCCCATGGTGTAGCTGTTGAGGTGGAAGAAATAGCGGAAAAAGAGGATAAAAACCTGGTATATGTCAGGGCGACAATATATTGTGAAAGGGATTCTCATAAAGGCATTTTGATTGGAAAATCCGGTAGAATGTTAAAACAGATAGGAGAAAAATCAAGACAGGATATAGAGAAACTTCTGGGGGCCAGAATCTTTTTGGATTTATGGGTTAAAGTCAAAAAAAACTGGAGAAAAAACCAGATCTATGTAAGAAACTTCGGATATAAAGATTAAAAGAAAGCGGGGAAACTCATGAGCCTCTACACAACCGAAGGCATAGTTTTAAAACACAGAAGCATGGGTGAAGCAGACAAAGTTTTGACCATTATAACTAGAGATGGTGGGAAAGTGAGGGCTGTAGCGTCAGGGGTGAAAAGACCTAGAAATCGGCTTACCGGAGGAACCCAGCTCTTTACTTACAGTGATTTTCTGATATTCAGTGGTAAAAATCTAGATAGAATAAGCCAGTGTGAAATAAAACATTCTTTTAGA
This sequence comes from Firmicutes bacterium UBA3567, assembly GCA_002376045.1. GTDB lineage: Bacteria > Bacillota > Thermosediminibacteria > Koleobacterales > UBA3567 > UBA3567. The sequence continues at coordinate 15,522 of DFNM01000110.1, read as the reverse complement.
AAAATAAGAGAAGATCTCTACAAGTTTGCCTATGCTTCTTATATTGCTGAACTGACTTCGGAATTTGTAATGGAAGGTATATCAAACCCTCACCTCTTTTTTCTTTTGTTAAAAACTTTGTATAATCTAGAAAAAGAAGATGATGTTGAGCTCATAACATGCATGTTTGAAACCAAACTGCTTTTGGTTTCAGGCTTGTGCCCTCATATAGATAAACACTGTATTGTATGCGGGGATTCCATTGTTGCCCAACCATTTTTCAGTGCCAGAGAAGGTGGTGTCATCTGTAAAAAGTGTGCTGTAAAAGATACCAGCAGTTTTAAGGTTTCTCTTGAGACTTTAAAAACTCTGAATACACTGTTACGCATAAAATTTAAAGCTTTGAAAGGTTTAAACTTAACCAAAAAAGAAAAGAAAGAGACACGGCAAATCCTCATGAGCTTTTTGATGTACCATATTGATAAAAAACTAAAATCCATGTATTTCCTCGATAAGATTATGGAAAACTAAATAAAAAAGGGGGAGTAGACCTTTGGATATAACCCTTGAGAAAATCGATATAATTCGTTCAAGAACTGGTGTATCATATCAAAAAGCGAAAGAAGCCCTGGAACACTCCAATGGCGATGTGGTGGATGCCTTGATCTATTTAGAAAATCAAGAAAAAACCTGGAAAGAAGAAATAACGGTTAAAAGTTCTGAACTCATATCCAGGATAAAACAACTGGTTTACCAGGGAAACATTACAAAAATAAAGGTCAAACATGGAGATAAAGTTTTAGTAGATATTCCCGTAACAGCAGGAGCTGTAGGAGTGCTGTTGGCACCACAGATTGCTATCCTTGCGGTTATTGCTGCCCTTGTTACAAAGTGCACCCTTGAGATTTATAAGCGAGAAGGGAATAATAAGGAACAACAGGTCAACCCATCAGAATAATTCTGATGGGTGTTTTTTTAAACAAGAGAAAATTTTTTAAAATTCAGAATCAATTTAAAAAGAGGAACTGAGGCGGTTATATAGTATATACTATATATAAAAAGTAAAAATAAAGTGTAACACAATTTGCAGGAAAGGCAGGTGAATTGATATAGAATTAACTTCAAGACAGGAAAAAATAATACAAATTGTTAAAAAAAATGAACCCATAACCAGTGAAAGCATTGCTGAAAAGCTAAATCTCACACGATCAGCGTTAAGACCGGATCTTGCTATTTTAACAATGTCGGGAATACTGGAAGCAAGACCAAGAGTGGGATATTTATATGCTGGAAAGTCGATTTTTAATTTTGTATCAAAACAGATAAGAAAAGTCAAGGTTAACGAAATAAAAAGTGTGCCTGTAGTCATACAGGAGAACACTTCGGTATATGATGCTATTGTAACACTGTTTTTAGAAGATGTAGGAACTCTTTTCATTTCAAATAGCAAAGGATATCTTGCCGGTGTTGTTTCTAGGAAAGACCTGTTAAAAATAGCAATAGGGAAAACCGATGTCCACAATATTCCGGTTGGTGTAATTATGACCAGAATGCCCAACATTATTACTGCTGTCCCCGATGAATCAGTGTATGATGCGGCAGTCAAAATTGTGGAACACCAGATTGATGCTCTTCCTGTAGTTGAACCTGTAGAGACTGAAAAAGGTAATCATATAAAATACAAAATAATCGGTAAGATTTCAAAGACCAACATAACCAAGTTTTTTGTTGAGCTAGGAAAACCTGATGTCTAGATAGAAAGGGAGGGAATGAAAATAGAAAGCGGTATAACACCAACCATATATGTAATTTCGGATTCAATAGGTGAAACTGGAGAATTGGTGGCTAGGGCAGCAGCCAGCCAGTTTAACTCCGGTCGTTTTGATATTAAAAGAATTCCATATGTTACAGACAGGGAATACGTGGATGAAGTAATATCTGAAATAAAAGGGAACAGCAAGGCCATAATAGTGGCTACGATTGTTATTCCAGAAATAAAGGATTATTTAATGCAAAAAGCAGCTGAATTAAATATAGCTGCGATAGATGTTATGGGTCCTGTAATGGAGGCCTTATCAAAAATTTATCCTGCTGCACCCAAATTAAAGCCCGGTTTGGTTCATAAACTGGATGAAGAGTACTTCAAGAAAGTGGAAGCAATAGAATTTGCAGTAAAATATGATGATGGAAAGGACCCCAGGGGTCTTCCCAGGGCAGATATAGTGCTGATAGGTGTTTCCAGAACCTCCAAGACTCCCCTCAGCATGTATCTTGCCCATAAACGGCTCAAGGTAGCAAATGTTCCCATTGTTCCAGAAGTTAGTCCTCCCCAGGAACTCTTCCAGATCCCTTCACACAAGATAATTGGCTTGACTATAAGCCCGGAAAAGCTTCATGAGATCAGACGGGAAAGGCTGAAATCCCTTGGTCTTGATGCCAGAGCTAACTATGCCAATTTTGAACGCATAGTAGAGGAACTGGAGTGTGCCGAAAAACTCTTTAAGAAACTGAAGTGCAGGGTCATCGATGTATCAAATAAGGCCGTTGAGGAAACAGCCAGTGGAGTTTTACAGATCATCAAAAATAAAAGGGGGATATGAACATGAATTCAAGCAAATATGTGTATCAGTTTAAGGAAGGTTCTGCTTCTATGAAAGAACTCCTGGGAGGAAAAGGCGCTAATCTGGCGGAGATGACGAGAATTGGTCTGCCGGTGCCACCCGGGTTCACCATTACCACGGAAGGCTGCAATTACTACTTTGATCGGGGTAGGAAGCTGTCTGAGGAACTTAAAGCAGAAATATTTAAAAACTTGAAACAGCTTGAAGGAATTACAGGGAAAAAATTCGGAGATAAAGAAAATCCCCTTCTTGTTTCCGTAAGGTCAGGAGCAGTTATATCGATGCCGGGAATGATGGATACCATACTAAACCTGGGATTAAATGATACGACATTACATGGTATTGTTAAAGGGACAGGAAATGCGAGGTTCTCATGGGATTGTTATAGAAGATTTATCCAGATGTTCGGTAACATTGTTATGAAAATTGACCATTATAAATTTGAAAATATTATTGAAGGAATTAAAGAAAAAAGAGGGGTTAAATACGATATTGAATTGACTACTGAAGACCTGAAGGAGATCGTGGAACTATACAAGGGTTTGTTTAAACAGGAAACAAAACAGGAATTTCCTCATGACCCTAGGGAACAACTTCTTATGGCTATAAAAGCAGTTTTTGATTCATGGAACAATCAGAGGGCCAGGGTTTATAGAAAACTGCAAAACATACCCGATGACCTTGGTACCGCCGTTAATGTGCAGGCTATGGTCTTTGGAAATATGGGAGATGATTCAGGTACGGGAGTGGGTTTTACCAGGAATCCTTCTACAGGAGAGAAAGAAGTTTATGGGGAATTTCTCATTAATGCCCAGGGTGAGGATGTTGTAGCAGGAATTAGAACTCCCCTTCCCATAAAGGAGCTGGAAAACAAGATGCCTGAAATTTACAAACAATTCGTGGAAGTATGTAGCCTTCTGGAGAGCCATTATAAAGACATGCAGGATATAGAATTTACCATTGAAAAGGGTAAGCTGTATCTTTTGCAGACCAGGACTGGGAAAAGGACCGCAGCAGCTGCTGTTAAGATTGCTGTAGATATGGTAGAAGAGGGTCTTATTAACAAAGAAGAGGCTGTTTTAAGAGTTGAACCAAAACAGGTTGAACAGCTGCTTCACAGGCAGATAGACCCTGATACTCGGTTTGATGTGTTAACAAAGGGGCTCCCGGCATCTCCAGGTGCTGCTTCTGGAATGGTTATATTTGATGCCGATGAAGCTGAAAAATTGGGAGAAGAAGGCCAAAAAGTTATCCTTGTTAGACCGGAAACTACCCCTGATGATATACATGGTATAATTCCTGCTCAAGGTATACTGACGAGCAGAGGGGGGATGACCAGTCACGCTGCCGTTGTTGCTCGAGGTATGGGAAAACCGTGTGTATGCGGTTGTGAAGAAATCAAGATAAATTTGGAAGCTGACAAATTTATTGTTGGAGATACAGTAGTAAACAAAGGAGACATTATTACTATTGATGGTGCTACAGGAAATGTTATCCTGGGTGAAGTAGAAATGATTGATCCTGTGCTGAGTGGTGAGTTTCAGCAGCTGCTGGAATGGGCAGATGAAATTCGACAGCTGGGGGTTAGAGCAAATGCCGATACACCGGAGGATGCTGTTAAAGCCAGGGATTTTGGTGCCGAGGGAATTGGGCTGTGCAGAACTGAGCACATGTTTATGAGCCAGGAGAGGTTGCCCATCGTTCAGGAAATGATTCTCGCTGAGACAAAAGAGGAGCGCGAAAAAGCCCTGAAGAAATTGCTCCCCTTGCAGCAGGGAGATTTCGAGGGCATTTTGAAAGCCATGGAGGGCTATCCTGTTACAATAAGACTGCTTGATCCTCCTCTCCATGAATTTTTACCCAATATAGAAGAGCTTCTTGTTGAAATTACGAAATTAAAAATAACCGGAGAAAACAAAGAGGAGCTGAAGAACAAACAAAGACTGTATAAGAAAGTGAAAAACCTGGCTGAATTTAATCCTATGTTAGGACACCGTGGATGCAGGTTGGGAATTGTGTATCCAGAAATCTATGTAATGCAGGCAAGAGCAATATTCCAGGCAACAGCAAATCTGGTGAAACAGGGTGTAGATGTTAAACCTGAAATAATGATACCTTTAGTGGGCCATAAAAAAGAACTCGAGATTCTTAGAGAATTGGTTGTAGAAACTGCTGAAGCAATAATGGCTGATACACAAACCCGTTTTGATTTCAAGGTGGGTACAATGATAGAAATACCAAGGGCGTGTGTTACAGCTGATGAAATTGCAGAAGCAGCAGATTTCTTCTCTTTTGGGACCAACGATTTGACCCAGACTACCTTTGGTTTTAGCAGGGATGATGCGGAGGGGAAATTTTTACATCATTACATAAGCAAAAAAATTCTATCTGAAAACCCCTTTGCGGTACTGGATACTAAAGGAGTAGGTTCATTAATCGATACTGCTGTAAAATTGGCGCGTGCCATTAAAGGCTATCTTAAAATCGGTATATGTGGTGAACACGGTGGCGATCCTACATCTATTGAGTTCTGCCACAATATTGGATTGGATTATGTAAGCTGTTCACCCTATAGAGTTCCAATAGCCCGGCTGGCTGCTGCCCATAGTGCCATAAAAAGCAAAAATAAAAAATAAGTGCCGAACATCTGGGCACTTATTTTTTATTTAAGGGAGGAAAGCTTAAATCTGTGTAGAAATACTTTAAATACATACTTACTTGTTGTATGAGGAGAAGATTTTATGAACCCGAGACAAAGGACAGAGCTGATAGAGAGAAGGACCTTATCAATATATGCATCTTTGAGCAGTAATACTAAAGGTCGGAAAATTCCAGAAAAGAAGTGTGATGTAAGAACGGATTTCCAGAGGGATAGAGATAGGATTATACATTCCAAGGCCTTTCGCAGGCTAAAACATAAAACTCAGGTCTTCATTTCCCCCGATGGAGACCATTACCGCACAAGATTGACCCACACTCTGGAGGTGGCTCAGATTGCTAGAACCATCGCTAGAGCTTTAAGACTGAATGAAGACCTGACTGAGGCTGTTGCTTTGGGCCATGATCTTGGTCATACACCTTTTGGGCATGCTGGTGAAGAAGTTTTAAACCAATTGTATTCAAAAGGTTTTAAACACAATGAACACAGCTTGAGGGTTGTGGATTATTTAGAACAGGATAGGGGTTTGAACCTTACGTGGGAAGTCAGAGATGGAATATTAAATCACACCGGGCCTAAGGATCCCGAAACCCTTGAAGGTCAGATTGTGAAAATAGCCGATAGAATAGCCTACATCAATCATGATATTGATGATGCCATTAGGGCAGGAATAATCAGTTTGGATGATTTACCTGAAGCTTGTATTGAGTATTTTGGGGACACTCATAAAAAACGGATAGATTCCATGGTGAAGGATTTAATTAATACAAGCAGAGGTAAGAGCAGAATAAGAATGAGTGATGAAGCATGGAAGCACATGGAGATTTTAAGAAAATTCATGTTTGACAAGGTGTATATAGGCTCTCCAGCCAAAAGGGAAGAAAGACAGGCCAAACTGCTTTTAACCCGTTTGTATCAATATTTTTTACAGGAACCTAATGAATTACCGCCAGAATACCTCAACAAAGTTGAGGAAAGAGGGTTAGAAAGGACAGTCTGTGATTATGTGGCTGGGATGACTGACCGATATGCGTTATACATTGCATATACCAAATTGGGCCTCGATAGTGTAAAGAAATTTGTTTTTCCAAGGAATGGGTTTTTATGTTAATACCCAAGTTTGGAGCAAAAATTTACCAGTTCTTATCCAACAAGAGTTTCAGCGATTGTTAACGAAAAATAATAGCAAAATCAAATTAGACTCTTAAACCCTTGATTTTATTGGATCTTCAACGAACAAAAAGATTTTTCTCTACTACGTTTTCAAGGGAGAAAGCTCGCAACCCTTAGTATAACTGGTGTTGGAAAAAAATGTCGCCAAACTTGGGTTAATAGCAAAAAACAGAAATTATTATCAGTATATTTGATATAAAATAAAGTATAATAAAAAGAAGTTAAGAAATTTAACAAAAATTTAACTTTATAGGGAGGAATAACCTCATAGAATGTAGAATAATCCTTTAATAAACTTTTTTACAAGTAAATTTAAGGTTGCTGATGGTAAGATAAGAATAATCGTAGACGCAGATTCCTGTCCTGTAAAGGTTTAATTACTGGTTTGCTCAGAAATATGGTATTAAAGCAATTATGTTAGTAAATGTTTCAAATTATATTAGCACTACAACGCAAAACAATATATAAAAATATTCCAACCCGCCAAGAGCCCAAATTGAACAATAAACCTTCGCTGCATAGCTTGTAGTATCTTTCTATGGGATGGATAGGCGTATTGATTTTTTTTACCGATAATTAACGATACTAACAGCTTTGTTGGCTGCTAATCTATCGTGACTTAAAACAGCAATGGTAAGTGTCTAGCCCGGGGTAGAGTTAAAGCGGGAAAGCCATAATTGTTCATAACCCGATTTGGTAATGTCTTGGTAGAACCAGTTTAGGTCTCCGAAACTCATCATACGAATCTTACCATATTTTCTTAAAATTGTATGGTAACGGATTTATTGCCTTGTAGTGTTTGAATTGATGAAGAGCTTGTGGATGCCAGGATAGTGGATGACAGTTTTCAACAGGTAGATATTGTGATAACCAATTATGCTGAAAAAAATGATATCATTGTTACGCAGGATTTTGGCCTTGCTGCTCTGGTTTTGAGTAAGGAGTGTTGTGCTATTTCACCGAGAAGAATGATATATACAATTGAAAACATGGATAATCTTCTCATGTTAAAACATATAAAAGTAAAATTCAGAAAGGGAGGAGGTAAAACAAGAAGGCCTCAAAAGTTTTTGAGGTCTTGCGGGGAAAAGTTTGCAAATAATCTGATTAAATTGATTAAAGGAACAAAACCTCATCTCCCCTGAATTTTGAGATGGGGCTTGTTATTTTTTAAAGAAAAAATAGAATAGCGAAAACATATTCAAACGCGGGTGGTTGATTTGAGATATTCTCAGGAGCTTTTAGAGGAAATAAGGGTTAAAAACGATCTGGTAGAAGTGGTTTCAGAATATGTTGCTTTAAAAAAAACAGGTAAAAACTATAAAGCGCTGTGTCCTTTCCATTCAGAAAAAACTCCTTCTTTTACAGTAAATCCGGATAAACAGCTGTTTCACTGCTTTGGCTGTGGAATAGGAGGAAATATATACCATTTTATAATGAAGATGGAAAACATTACCTTCCCGGAAGCTGTAGAATTTTTAGCAGACAGGGTAGGCATGACCTTACCTGAAAAAAATCATACAAAACAGTCCGAAAAATATAAAGAGAAAAAACGTATACACAAAATCAATTCAAAGGCGGCTCATTACTTTTATAAGAATCTTGTTAGCAGTGATGAAGGAAAAAGGGCATTAGATTACCTGACCAAAAGAGGAATCAAACCAGATACAATAAAAGCTTTTGGGCTCGGATATGCAAGGCGAGAATGGGACGATTTGATGAAGTTCTTAATTTCCCTGGGTTATGGTATAAAGGAAATTGCCCGATCCGGTTTGATTGTAGCAAGAAAGGGTAAAAGTGGTTTCTATGATAGATTTAGAAACAGAATAGTGTTTCCTATTTTTGATTTACACAACAATGTTATAGGTTTTGGAGGAAGGGTTTTGGATGATTCTATACCCAAGTATCTCAATTCTCCAGAGACTGAGGTTTTCAACAAAAGATTCAACCTGTATGGATTGAACAATGCCAAATCACATTGTAGAGAAAAAGGTCTAATAATTGTAGAAGGCTACATGGATGTAATTTCCCTTTATCAGCAGGGAATAAAAAATGCAGCAGCTACTTTGGGAACAGCTCTTACCAAAGAACAGGCTAGGTTAATAAGAAGATATACCGATAGGGTTTATGTAGGATATGATGCAGACGAAGCAGGCATGGCAGCTGCTTTTAGAGGTCTGGATATTCTGAGGGACGCCGGATTGGATGTAAGGGTGATACAACTTCCTTCCGGCTTGGATCCGGATGACTTTATCAAGGAAAAAGGTAAAGAAGCCTTTTTTATATTGATGGCCCGGGCTTTACCATTAATGGATTTTAAAATTAAGGTAATAAAAAAAGGATATGATTTAAACTCTGTCGAAGATAAAAATATGTTTATAAATGAGATCATACCTCATTTAATAAAAATTGATAGCATGATCGAAAGGGATGGCTATATCAAAAAAATATCAGAAATGACTGATATTCAGGAAGAAGCCATTCGTATGGAGTTGAGAAAACACATACGTAAAAACCTGCCAAATTATGCTATCAAGAGTATAAAAGGGAAAAAGTGGTATAATAATAAGAATAAAAGCAACATTACAGGTAAGGGATGGCAAAGTGCAGAAAAATACCTGCTAAAGGCCATGATTAATCAAAAACGGTATTTTGAGGTTATTAAACAAGCTATTAAACCAGAAGATTTCCAGGATGAATCCAATAGACAAATTGCAGCTCTTGTTTACGATATATATGATAAAGGTGAAGAGGTAGTTTTTGCGATATCAATTAACGAGATGCAGGAAAATCTAAAAAATGAAATTTCAAAGCTTGTTGCTGATGAAGATGCTGATATAGATGAAAACACTGTTAAAGGATGCATTCAGAGGGTAAAAAAAGAAAAAATAAACAAACAATTAAAGGAAACAATTCAACAGATCAAAAACTGTGAAAAACAGGGAGATAATGAGAATTTGATGCTCCTGTTATCTAAATATAAGAAACTATCTAAAGAATTAAAGACATTGTAGATGCGGCTTTTGCTTAGCGGAAGGAGGGACAAAAATGGTAAAAGCGACAGATGGAATCGTTAAAGAAGCCCTTGATATACTTTTTAAAAAAGGCAAGGAAAAGGGTCGGATAACCTATCAAGAAATAATTGAAGCGTTAGGAGACATAGAACTTGAACCTGATCAAATTGATAAAATTTATGAAACCCTTGAAAAAGAAGGTATAGATATAACAAATGAGGATGAAAATGAAGAGAAAACCAGCGAAGATATTGATGAAAAAGGTGAGATTTCCGCTCCTATTGGAATCAATATAGATGACCCTGTAAGAATGTATCTGAAGGAAATAGGTAAGATACCTCTTCTCACTCCTGAAGAAGAAATCGAACTGGCCAAAAGAATTGAAAAGGGTGATATGGAAGCAAAAAGGAAGCTTGCAGAAGCCAATCTACGCTTGGTTGTAAGCATAGCCAAAAGATATGTAGGGAGAGGTATGCTCTTTTTAGACCTTATTCAGGAAGGAAATCTTGGGTTGATTAAGGCTGTGGAAAAATTTGATTACAGGAAAGGTTACAAATTTAGTACCTATGCAACATGGTGGATCCGTCAGGCCATTACAAGGGCCATTGCAGACCAAGCCAGAACCATTAGAATACCTGTGCATATGGTTGAAACTATTAATAAGTTGATAAGGGTATCCCGCCAGCTCCTTCAGGAACTTGGTAGAGAACCGAAACCCGAAGAAATAGCTAAAGAAATGGAGTTACCGGTAGAGAAAGTCAGAGAAATAATGAAAATTGCTCAGGAACCTGTTTCTTTAGAAACACCTATTGGTGAAGAAGAAGACAGCCATCTGGGAGATTTTATCCCTGATGAAGATTCTCCCGCACCTGCAGAAGCTGCAGCCTTTAGATTATTAAAGGAACAGTTGGAAGATGTGCTGGATACTCTTACACCTCGAGAGGAGAAAGTGTTACGATTACGTTTCGGGCTTGATGATGGCAGACCCAGAACTCTGGAAGAAGTAGGAAAAGTTTTCGGAGTTACCAGAGAAAGAATAAGACAGATTGAGGCTAAAGCCCTCAGAAAATTAAGGCATCCCAGCCGAAGCAAAAAGCTAAAAGATTATCTTGAATAGGATAAAAAATCGATGTTTTTCTTACATGTCCTTTAGAGGATCCAAATAATTTCTCGTAAAAAGTATTGACTAACCCCCTTAAAATATCGTATAATTTCTTGTGTGAATAGCAAATTGAAGTTTTTCTGGGCCCATAGCTCAGCTGGTAGAGCAACCGGCTCATAACCGGTTGGTCCTAGGTTCGAGTCCTAGTGGGCCCACCAATTCAGCAGGTTAATTCCAATGTGCACTGTAGTGCACTTTTTTTGTTATGAAATATGACTATCCCGATAATCCAGCATTATCCATTAAGCTTATAGACGTTACATGGTAAACTAAAGAAGATGGACCTGGTCAAAAGGAACATTATAGGTTTCTGGTAAATGAAACCTGCCGAAGGGAAGGAGCAAAATCGGAATGAGGAGGCAGGACGTTCCCGAAAGGATTCGCCGGCAGGAGGCCGCATTGAATCCAATCTCAGGCACTCAACTTGGTGTTTGCTTGTTGAGTTAATTTGAGAATTGAGTATCGTTATACAGGAGTATTGTGGTACCCATAAGACACACATTGAGTTGAGTGCCGGATTCCATCCCAAAAGCTATACCTGGTGTTAATCAAGTCCAGCCTCAACATATAAAAAAGTTGATGATTAAAAGGTATAGCCGTGTTATGAAAAAAGAAAAGGATTTTAATATTTTTTGAAGAAGAAGTAAAATATATTTGTAAAAGATGAAAGGAGAAGTATGAAACTAACACAGCGCTTGGAAAAGATCGCTCATTCTGTTCCAGAAGGTTCAGAACCAGTAGATGTGGGAACCGATCATTGTTATTTACCCGTATTTCTAATTGAAAAAGGCATATGCAGCAGGGTTATAGCAACTGAATTAAACAGGGGGCCCTATACAAGGGCACTGCAAATGATTAAGAGAAAGAAGCTTTCTGAATGTATTGATTTAAGGCTGGGCTACGGTTTAGAACCCATAACTCCCGGGGAAGTAGATACTGTAATAATAAGTGGAATGGGTGGTAATACCATTTTAGAAATTTTGGAAAGGTCTCCTCTTGTAGTGAATAAAGTGAAAACCCTTATCTTACAGCCCATGAATGCAGTAAGCAGAGCAAGGGAATACTTGATTAAAAGTGGTTTTAAGATATGTGATGAGATGCTTGTGTATGAAGGGAAAAGATTTTATGAAGTAATAAAATGTGAGCACGGAAAGCAGAAAATTGAGGATGAGATATTCTATGAAATAGGATTTGTGCTTCCCTACAAACATGATCCCATGTTCAGCATCTTTGTAAAGGAGAAGATAGCCAGGTTTAAAAAGGCTTTAAATGGCATTTCCAAATCAGGCTATGCAAAAGCAGAAGCCAAAAGGAAGACCCTGAAAACTAAAATACAAAAACTGCAGGAGGTTTTAACATGGCTGTAAAATGCCAGACCATTATCAGTGAAATCGAAAAACTGGCTCCTAAAAGCCTTGCTCAGGAATGGGATAATGTAGGCTTGATGCTGGGAAGCTATACTGATGATGTGGAGAAAGTTTTGGTCTGTCTTGATGTAACTCGCCGGGTTGTAGATGAAGCCGTCCAAATTGAAGCTGATCTAATCGTTTCCCATCATCCATTTATTTTTACATCCATAAAGTCCATCAGTAAAGATTCCCCTACTGGAGAAATGGTATATAAGTTAATTAAAAATGAAATAAGTGTTTATTCAGCCCATACCAACCTGGATATTGCCGCGAAGGGTGTAAATTATTTGTTAGCAGAAAAGCTGAATCTGAAAAATCATGAGGTGCTACAGATTACAGCAAAAGAAAATTTGTTTAAACTAGCGGTTTTTGTTCCTTCGGATTATGCTGACAAAATAAGAAATGTATTGGGAGATTGCGGTGCTGGTTGGATTGGTAATTATAGCCACTGCAGCTTTCAGACAAAGGGGCTTGGAGCTTTTAAACCTTTAGAGGGGGCAAATCCTTTTACCGGTAATGTTGGAAAGCTTGAAAGGGTAGAAGAAGTAAAGATAGAGACAATAGTACCGCAGAAACTTTTAAACAAAACTGTCAATGCCATGATTAAAGCTCATCCATATGAAGAGGTGGCTTATGACGTTTATCCTCTTAAAAACCAGGGTAAAGTCTTTGGATTGGGGAGAATTGGCTATCTGGAACAAGAAATGATGTTGATGGACTTTGTAAAAGAAGTAAAAAAAGTCTTGGGAATTCATAAAGTTAAGGTTGTTGGTGACCAAAACAGAAACATAAAAAAGGTTGCTGTTTGTGGGGGCAGTGGAGCGTCTTGTATTAACATGGCTGTTTTCAAGGGTGCTGATGTCCTTGTAACTGGAGATATAAAGTATCATGAAGCTCATGGAGCAATAGCACAGGGACTGGCAATAATCGATGCCGGGCATTGGGCTACAGAAATTATTGTTGTGCCTTATTTGGTAAATTACCTCAGTTCTAAGTTCAGCAATGCAAAACCCAGCATAACAGTTGTAGGTTCAAAGGTTAATGAAGATCCTTTTTACTGGTTGTAGGGAATGGGAACTGTTTGCCTATTCCCTTTTATTTTTTGTTAAAGGAGGGGAAAAAAATGAATGAGCTGGATGCCTTGTGGGAACTCCATAGACATGATATGGAAATAAAAAAGATAGAACAGAGGCTTAAGCGCTTACCATTGCGAAAAGAGTTGAAAGGCTTGAAGAAGGAAATTGAGAGGGAAATAGAAAGCTTAAAACGCAATAAATCTAAACTGGATAGATTCAAAAAGACTTTACGAAAAGTTGAAATGGAATACAAAACTCATGAAATGCAGATAAAAGACCTTGAAAAAAAGCTATACAGCGGAGAAGTGACCAGTGTAAAAGAACTTGAGCAACTTGAAAAAAAGTTAAAGCACATTAAAAATATTGAGGGTAGGGAAGAAGATGAAACATTGGAGTTGGTGGAACTTATAGAGAATTTAGAGAAGGAGATCAAACAACAAAAACGACAAATCATTCAAAAAAAAGAACTGTTTAATCAAAAAAAACAGGAGTATAGGGACACCCTAGAGCAGCTTAATGATGAGTTGTTTGATCTCGAATACAAAAGGGAAGAACTGCTGGAAAACATGGAAAAAAGGTTGAAAAAAATGTATGATGAGGTTAAAATGAATAGGGATGGAATAGCAATGGCCGAAATCCAGGATGGTAAGTGTTCAATATGTCGTATGGCATTACCTATCATGATTATAAATGAAGTAAAGAAGAAGGAAAAAATTATACGATGTGAAAATTGTGGGAGATTACTTTACTGGTCAGATTAAAGGAGGAATTTGATTGAGCTGTGTTGAAATCTTTGTTGACGGTGCATCCCGTGGAAATCCGGGCCATGCAGGAATAGGCATAATTATCTATGACAACACGGGAAAAAAAGTAAAGGCAATTTCTCAATACATAGGGAAAACTACCAACAATATTGCTGAGTATAAAGCACTGATAACGGCCCTTGAAGCAGTTGAACCTTTAAAGCCCGAGTTTGTTAAGGTTTATATGGATAGCGAACTGGTTGTGAAGCAGATTAATGGAGAATACAAGGTGAAAAGCAAAAATCTAAAACCCCTTTATCAAACCGTAAAAGCTTATATTAAATCATTTGAAGGATTCGCATTAGAACACATAAACAGGGGGAAAAACACTGAAGCAGATCTTTTAGCCAACAAGGGTATAGATAATGCCCTGAAAAATCCATAAAGTTCCATTGAAAAAAAGGATATTGCATGGTAATATATATAGTCCATGATAGAATAATAAATGAAGGGAGCAGGTCGGATGGTCGCAAGCACAACCTTTCAAGTTGTGCTTGAGGAAAGTCCGAGCTCCACAGGGCAGGGTGCTGGGTAACACCCAGTGGGGGCGACCCTAAGGAAAGTGCCACAGAAACATACCGCCCGGCACTCAATTGGGTATGTTAAGTGCAGGATGAAGAAGAAACTTGGCGTACCCAGTTGAGTGCCGGGTAAGGGTGAAAAGGTGAGGTAAGAGCTCACCAGCGGTTAGGCGACTAACCGGCTAGGCAAACCCCACCTGGAGCAAGACCAAGAAAGGGACATATCGGTGGCCCGCCGAGTCCCGTGGTAGGTCGCTGGAGGTGGCAGGTAACTGTTACCCTAGATAGATGACCATCCAAGACAGAACTCGGCTTACAGACCTGCTCTCTATTATCCTATAGTTAAGTGTATTCAAGATACCATTTTTCTAAGCGGAAACATTAGAGTGATTGAGACAGGAAGGTGTAACCGAAGTTCAACCAGCATTTTCCAGCCCTAGAAACGTTGAAAATATTGACTTTAAAAAACCAGGAAAGTCTACACTACAAAACGGGTTTTTGGATTAAAAATATGGGGTCTCTAACTACGTAGCAAACCTTTGTAGCTACCAAATAGTTAGATAATTTTGACAATATCTTTTGACTCATGTATAATATTCTGAGAGTTGTTTTAAATTTTTTAGTCAGAATGAAAGGAGAGGGCAATGTATCTTTTTGTTGTGACCTTTAATGATGAACACAAAACCGGTGAACTGATTAAAAAATACAGAGAAAATGATATTAGAGGGGCTACTATAATTGAAACAATGGGTTCTGGCAGATTTCAGCAAATTGAAAGCTATTTAAACAGACCCTTTATTGCTGGAATCAAGAAGTTCATTGAACACCAGCTTGTTCACAATAGAACACTGTTTATGGTCATACGGACCAAGGAGACGTTAAAAAATGCCATAAGAGTGACAGAGGAAGTGTTAGGAGATTTATCCAAACCAGGGACAGGAATAATGTTCGTGTTGCCCGTCAATTTTGTAAAGGGAGGAAGTTTCTCTGAGCCGGAATTTATTGAGAATTTGGAGCTTTAGCATCTAAATAAAAACCCTGTAGTTGTGAAACTACAGTAAATTTTTTGGTTCTTCTCCAAAACAGTTGGTTAAGGGTTGAGCTA
>DFNM01000111.1 GCA_002376045.1 Firmicutes bacterium UBA3567 | reverse complement strand
AGACATGCCGGGCGAACAAACATCTCACCCTACAGGGGTGAGGAACAGAGGGTGAAAGTTATGCATAATTTGCAGTATTATTTTTCTAAAGTAGAGAAATATCAAAAGCTTATTTTTACCCTAGGATTTCTGTATGGTGCTGCAATTGTTTTTCCGGATTTCGGTCCCATTTTGCTCCGGGTTGTTGGAGGAAAACATACAGTTTTCATGGGAATTTTCGCAATGTTTTTTTTGGCTTTCAGTATTTACCCAAAAATAGGTGTTTTATCCAAAACCGAATTACATAAAAATTACCTTCCAATTCTAGGTATTCTTTCATTAATTCTTACATCCATATTTGCACTGGTTCCACCTGTCTTACAGTATTTGTCCCTCGGAATGTTCGCCTTTGTCATTGGAAGAACTACAGTCTTTTGGTCAAAAGCTTTTCTTGAGAAGGTTCCTCCCCGATCAAGGGGACAGGTAATCGGTAGCAGTTTATTCATTGCGTACGGAATTTTGTATTTATCCAATGCAGCAGTTCCATCATTACCTCCTTTCTTAGTTCCATCCATAGGAGGTATTCTCCTTTTCGCTTCTATTTGCACTTATTACTCACTCTTTAAAGAAAATTCAGACTGCACAAAAAAATACCTCCCTCACTCTGCCTCTTTATCGCCCCCATTTAAGCTGTATATTCTTTTCCTATGCGTCTATATTATAGCAGGATTTACATATGTGGGTGTTTATCCTCTTTTCTCTTCCTATATTATAGAAAGGTTCTACAATGTTTTGCCTTTCGTCTTTTCAGCCATTACAGCAGGAATTATTGCTGATAGAAAAGGAAGAAAATATCTGTTATACATCGGTATAGCATTATTGGGATTATCCTTTACTCTTTATTCCTTTACTCTGAATATACTGACATATTTTCTTATTCAAACCCTGTTACAATCGGGTTGGGCCTTTTTGGACGTTTTTGTCTGGGTTATTGCCGCAGATATAGCGGTTCAAAAAAACAATTCTTATTACTACACCTATGGAATTGCTAGCATGGTAGCAGGTGTTGCTCTGGGAGCTTTCCTTTCTGTAGTTGTAAAGCAGCTCGATGGCATTCAGAGCTTCCCTATCAGTTTAATGGCATATCTACCCTTGTTTATCGCAGTAGCCCTGCTAGGACTCATACCCGAAACATTACCTAAAAAACCTGATTTGTCAGAGCTTATTGAAATCGAAAACCTTGACATTCCTATAATTGAAAAATTAACTCCCCGGGAAAAAGAAATAGCTGTACTTCTCTACAAGAAACTGAGCAATAAAGAAATCTGTGAGTTGCTGTGCATCTCAAACAATACCCTTAAAACTCATTTGCGAAACCTTTATCATAAAGCCGGTGTATCTAACCGCAAAGAATTGAGAGAGCTTTTTATTGAATTTTTAAAATAATCAAAAGAACTTTGGTTTTCAAGCAAAACAAACAACAAATCTATAATTCAACTTTCGCACATTGAAAAACGTAATCCACTTTTGATATAAGAAGGTAAGACGAGAATTAATAATTTTACTCAAAACCGATTAATTCTCTTTTCCGTTAGTATTAGTTGGTTTTTGAGAGCATCTTTTAACAAATCCAGTATTATTTAGAATTCAATATATCTTTATAAAACAAATATAAAAGTTCTCTAATAGTTCGATTAACTTCGTGGATTCTACTTTAAGCAGCAAGCATAATACAAGCATAATATATCTAATAAATTTATCTAATAAATTGCAACTGTTGTTTGGACCATCATACTATCAGGCAAACGGCCCATAAACTATCTGGCAGGTTTTAAACCGAATCTGCTCATGTTAAAGAAAACTTCAATTCAGGATAAAAACTTAACAAAAACCCAAACAACGATGGGAACCAGTATTGATGTGAAGATTCCTGCAAGACCTATAGCAAGCCCACTAAAAGCACCCTGGATTTCCCCTTCCTGAACGGCCCTTGATGTTCCAAGACCATGAGAGGCCGTTCCTATACTAAGCCCCTGGGCAACAGGGTTCTTTACTTTTATTGCTTTCATTAATTCAGGGCCTAATACAGCTCCTACCAGACCCGCTATTATAACACATGAGACGGTCAAAGGTGGGATTCCTCCGTTGGAACTGGAAATTTCTATGGCAATGGGAGTAGTAACAGACTTGGGAGCAATTGTAAGCATTATTTCTTTGCTACCTCCAAAAAGGAAAGCCAGGACCATACCTGATATGATTCCTATAAAAGACCCCGTTAATATACTGGTAATTATTTCCAAAGCGCTGTCTCGCAATCTTTCCATCTGTTTATATATTGGTACTGCCAGAGCTACTGTTGCAGGACCTAGAAAAAAAGCAATTACCCTGCCTCCCTGATTGTAGTCTTCATAATCGATACCGAACACGTACAAAACAACAACAATAAACACAATTGACAAAAAAGTAGGATTAAACAAAGGATTTTTAAATTTCTCTTTCATCTTTGATAGACCTACATAGGCAAATAGGGTAAGAAAGACTCCAAACAAAGGAGCAGAAAGAACTTTACTCATTTAAACTAGCCTCCTTTTTTGTGCTTGGACGCAAAAAGCGAATCCGCCATCTTAGCAGTAATAACCATAACTATAACAGTGCTCAAAACAGTTGCTGCTATTAGCGGTAAAAATTGATCCCGTATTAGGTTCAAATGTTTTATTATTCCCACACCCACAGGAATAAAAAGCAAAGCAAGGTTTGAAATCATTATATCACTGGCCCTTTCTACGATTTTCAAAGGTACAAGTCCGGTTGTTAAGCAGAGCAGCAACAACATAAGCCCCACTATATTACCTGGAATTGGAAGATTCAAAAATTCAGCACCAATTTCACCTAAAACTAGAAAAGCCAGTATAACAGTAAATCCTTTTAAAAATTTCACCGATTATCCTCTCCTCAATTTACAAGCTTTTGTTTCAAAAAGTTACATTTTATTTACTGTTTCTTAATATTTTTTTTACATTTTTATTATATAATTAAAGGTAAATGATCCCCCTTTTAATATATAACTATAATTTATACAGGAAGCCTGTAAAGGGCTTCCTTTTTCATTTTCCTTCCGATAGAACAAACTTTCTCATTATTTTACCTTTTTTTAACTTTCCCTGCAAAAAGCCCCTTTCCATAAAGGGAGGAAATGAAAGGCAGAATTTTTTCTGCAGTTGATCCAATTAAAACTAAGAATTGAGAGATATCATAAGGATGCTTCATTTCATTGTTTTTAGATTTTTTATTTGGCTCCGCTGTGATATAATATATTAACGTAGTTTGTTGTATTTTACCTACAGGAGGTAGTGATGAAAAAATTGACCAAAAACGAGCTGCGAAAACATTTTATAAATTTGAGAAACAATATGACAAAAAATGAAATCAAGAAGAAAAGCAGCATAATACATGAAAAAATATACAGCCTGATGGAATTTCAAAAGGCATCCACAATAATGCTGTATGCAGCTTTTAATAATGAAGTCGAAACTAGACTAATTTTTGAAAAGTGTCACAAAGCGGGCCAAAGAACAGTTTTTCCCAAATGTTTAAAACATAAAAAGGAAATGAAGCTGTTTGAAATAAATGACTATGACAGGGACTTAAAAAAGAGCGCTTTTGGTATCCTTGAACCAAAACACAACAGTTTAGAATCCGTAAATCCTCTGGCCCTGGATTTAATAATTGTCCCTGGACTTGCTTTTGATCTTGAATGTTACAGGCTGGGATATGGAGCCGGGTATTATGATAGATTTTTAAGCTCTTTAAAAAACAGAGTATTTACTGCTGGTGTTGCCTTTGATATACAGATAATAGAAAAACTACCTCGTGAAAGCCACGATATCCCTCTAGATTGTATTGTTACTGAAAAAAGGATCATTAGGAATAAGATCCAGGAGATGATTTTATGATTCGCTTTTAACGGCTGGTCCTATATTTTTTGTCTTGTGGTAATTCCAACGGTAAAACATTTCTATCCTTATTTTATCGGTCTTAAACAAGTGGGTTCTGCTAGTGCTGCAATTACCAGTATCCTCGAACCGGCGATAACAGGTTTATTGACTTCCATAATTTTGAGCGGTATTACAACCTTGATCCACCAGAGTTCCAAAAAAGAAAAATCTCGGACTATGAAAACTTAAAGCCAGTTCTTAAGCTTTTCTATATCTTTTATGTATATGTGTTTGTTTATAATATTTATTGTTTCTTCCTGCTTTAAT
The DNA here is from genome assembly GCA_002376045.1 of Firmicutes bacterium UBA3567. Classification (GTDB taxonomy): domain Bacteria; phylum Bacillota; class Thermosediminibacteria; order Koleobacterales; family UBA3567; genus UBA3567. The sequence goes on along the minus strand of DFNM01000111.1, from coordinate 18,102 downwards.
TTTGCAAGAATCCTGCTGATAGTTTCCCTCGTTGTCCCAATCATGCCTGCAAGCTCCTGTCTGGTGAGAACGAGGTTTATCTTTATCCCCTCAGGAGTCGTAACACCGAATTTTTGCGAAAGTTCAATTAACTCCAGAACGGTTCTGGTGTATGTATCATTAACTGCAAGGTTCTTTATTTTATGCTGTGCCTCCAGTAGGTTTTTGTTTAAGGTTTTGATTAAATTCAATGATACATCAGGATGGTTCTTTATATATATCTCCAGGTTGCAATTGCTTATACACCCTATCCAGGAATCCTCTAAGGCTTGGGCAGAAGCAGGATACCTAACAGGATTTAACAGTGTAACCTCTCCAAAAATATCCCCCTTTACTTTTATTCCTAAAATCTGTTCCTTACCGTTTTTTGAAGTTTTAAAAATCTTTACCTTTCCCGACTTAATAAAATAAGTTTTTTCACCCAGTTCTCCTTCATGGAAAACAAAACATCCCTTTGGGTAATCCATTATTTTTACCAGCCTGTTTATTTTTTCTAACTCCTTATCATCTAATCCCGAAAACAGAGGTATTTTTTTAAGAATCATTGACCCAACTCCTTTTTCACGCAAAAACTCTATTTATATATTATACATTTATATTATACATTACATTTCGGTTGAATTTGTGTTTTGTTGTTGTAGTTTTCTTATGACATCACTTTTTGCCATAAAGCAGAATTTAATTGTATAATAATATTAAAACAGACAACAAAACCAGTGTTCGAGGGTGTTTAAATTGCTGTATAATAAAGAAAACGTCTTTGGCAGATTTTTAAAGAACAGAGAATTCCTTATTCTGCAATTTAAAAAAGGCGATCTCAGCAAGAAAGAATTTATTGAACTAAACTTCGAGTTTATAAATAAGATGAACCTCAAACCCTTCAAAAAAATTGACAGCTTTGAAAAGGGTATGTACAACTATCAGTATTATAACAGCATAGCAAAATACTATTATATAAAAGCAAAAGACATTAAAGCGAAAGGCAAACATTCTAAACTATACAAAAAGTACATCGAAAAAACTAATTATTTTTACTGGAAAAAAGACCAATCTACCTTTCAACTTCTCAAACACCTAAATTTTAATAATATTGAAGCATATTTTATCAAAGTCAACTCAAGGTTTTTAAAGGATAAACTCTACGAGATTGTTTTGATGGATTATGACAACATCATATTGCATTCCAAGAGTCAGTGGCTGCTGCAGATATTAAAAGACAAAAATGTCTTCATCAATGAAAAGAGAAAATCCCTGGTTGACAGATATGTTAATCAGAAATATTAAACAAGAGGGAGCTGAATTTGCTCCCTCCTTTTTTATCCTAATTTTATTCGTCACCTTGCTTTTCTTCAGGATATATTTCAGTGCCTTCACTCTGAACCAGCTGCCTGAATTTCTTTATTATGGTTTTAGTAATAATACCCGGTTTACCATCTGCTATGGGTCTACCATCAACATTTACTACCGGGATGGCTTCTGCAGCAGTTCCTGTAAGGAAACATTCGTCAGCATTAAACAGTTCATGTCTTGTAAAGATCTGTTCAACTACCTTTATACCCATTTCCTGAGCCAGTTCAATAATTGCGTTACGAGTTATACCTATCAATATACCTGAATGTGTTGGAGGAGTAATAAGTTTTCCATCTTTGACAATAAAGATATTATCTCCAGTGCATTCACACACGTAATTATCAATATTTAACATGATTGCTTCGGGAACTCCGGCAAGATTGGCTTCAATTTTAGCCATAATGTTATTCAGATAATTTAAGGACTTAATCTGGGGATTCACTCCTTCAGGAACATTGCGTCTTGTAGCTGCGGTTACAACCTTTAAACCGTTTTCATACATCTCTTGGGGATACAGGGTGATCTTGCTGGCAATGCAAACCACAGTGGGTTCAGGGCATTTTCTCGGGTCCAGACCCAGATCACCTTCTCCTCTGGAAACTACAAGCCTGATATATGCATCCCGCAGATTGTTTTTCCGTAATGTCTCCAGCACAATTTCTTTCATCTCTTCCTTGGTATATTTAACATTAAGCATGAGGGTCCTTATACCTTCATACAATCTATCCAGGTGTTCATCCAGCTTAAACACTCTGCCATTGTAAGCCCGGATTCCTTCAAAAACACCATCTCCATATAGATAGCCGTGATCAAACACCGAAACCTTTGCATCTTTCTTATCATAATATTTGCCATTGATAAAAACCTTTATACTCATGGTTAGTCCTCCCCGGTTATTGATTTTAAGTTTGTTTTATCCCTTCTGAATCCTTTCTTGTTTTTAACTTTAACTCCGGTTTCTACTGCTGTAACCACCCCCTCAGATAGTAAAACTTTTTAAAAAAATAATCCCTCCTCCCCGACAATGGAATTGTTCGCTGCCAGGGGCGAAGGGATTGTTTTCGCGGTACCACCCTGAAATCGCTGCAACCTCGCGGTACACAGCCTCACCAGGTAGAATTACCTTACCCTTAACACGGGCCAACGCTTCTCCCTACTTACCCTTTCAAGAGAAGGATTCGGGAGTGACAGGGATACCTATCCATCACCGGCTTTCACCCAATCCGGCTCTCTGTGGATGGATGTGAAGTATCCGGATCTCCTTCATCATCTTTCTCAAAACTCCGTTGTATTTAAGCTTCTCATATCTAAGTTTTTTATATTTTACCACCACTCCCTGGCAGTGTCAACAATTAATTGTTTTGGTTTTTATCTATCCCCATCATTTTATTAATGGGCGCCCCTGCAGGAACCATCGGATAAACCTTTTCATTCCTTTCTATGATGCAATCTATTACCGTTGGTTTATCGTTGTTTAGTGCCTTTAAAATAACATCTTCTACTTGGTCTTTAGTTGTTATTCTATACCCTACAGCTCCATATGCCTCTGCCAGTTTAACAAAATCAACGGAGTGTTCAAAATCCACCTGCGAATATCTCCCATCATAAAACAGTTCCTGCCACTGTCTTACCATACCCAGGGTTCTGTTGTTTAAGATAACCACTATTATGGGTAATTTGTAACAAACGGCGGTTTCTAATTCATTGCAGCTCATCTTGAAACTGCCGTCACCTGAGATATTAAAAACCTTTTTATCAGGTTTACCCAATTGGGCACCTATGGCAGCCGGAAGACCAAACCCCATTGTTCCAAGGCCTCCGGAAGTTATTAAAGATCTTGGATTTTCAAACCTGTAAAACTGAGCTGCCCACATCTGGTTCTGCCCGACTTCTGTTGTTAGAACAGCATCTCCCCTGGTTAATTCATAAATTTTCTCTATGATGTAATGGGGCTTTAATGAACAACATTTCCTGTCATATTCTAAAGGATACTGCTTTTTCCATTTCCGTATTTGTTCGACCCATTTCTCTCTTTTTTGTGCTGGTAGAATTTCCAGGAGTTTTATCAAAACTTTTTTTACATCTCCCAGTATTCCAATATTCACCGGAACATTTTTACCGATTTCTGCAGGGTCTATATCAATGTGGATTATTTTGGCTTTAGGAGCAAACTCTTCTATTTTCCCTACTACTCTATCATCAAACCTGGCTCCTACAGCAATCAACAGATCACAGTTTGTAACGGCGTAATTTGCATAAACTGTGCCGTGCATTCCCAGCATTCCGAGATAGAGAGGATGATCTGGCGGAAATGCTCCTATGCCCATTAGAGTTGTAGTTACGGGAATCTGGCATCTTTCAGCTATTTCAACCAGCTCTTTGTGTGCACCTGATATGTTAACTCCACCACCGGCATACAAAACCGGTGTCTTAGAGGTCACAACAGCCTCGACGATCTCTTCAATTTGTTCAAGATCAAAGCTATCGTGTGTTAAAGGGTTTTTGAGTATTCTTTTCCCCAAAGAGCCCCTGTCTTCGAATTCAATTTCTCTTGCAGCGACATCTTTCGGGATATCCACCAGGACAGGCCCAGGGCGTCCACTTGAAGCCACCTCAAAGGCCTCTTCCACTATTCTGGGAATATCCTCTGTTTTTTTAATCATATAATTGTGCTTTGTGATGGGAAGGGTAATCCCCGTAATGTCCACTTCCTGAAAAGAATCCTTACCTATGAGATTAAGAGGGACCTGCCCCGTAAAGGCAACTATGGGCACTGAATCCATGTATGCGGTAGCAATTCCCGTAACAAGATTGGTAGCCCCAGGTCCCGAAGTGCTAAAGCACACACCGATTTTGCCAGTCACCCTGGCATACCCGTCTGCTGCATGGGCCGCGCCTTGTTCATGACTGGTTCTCACATGGCGGATGCTTTTTTCTCTGTAAAGAGCATCATAAATGGGTAAAACCGCACCACCTGGATATCCAAACACAGTATCTATTCCCTTGTTCTTCAAACATTCGATTAAAATTTGAGCTCCTGTCATCTTTTTTACAGCCAATTCCACCACCCCCTAATCATAAAAGTAAAAAACCTTCGCACCTGTAAAACACATGTTACAGGGGCGAAGGTTTTCGCGTTACCACCCTTCATTCACCACTGCTTCACAGCAGCAGCCTCAGCAGGTACGGGATAAAACAGTAGGTGTTATCTGTTATCCGATACCCGGTGATCTAACGGTCACCATTTTCCCCATAGGGGAAGCCGTCATGGATTACTCACCCTGCAGAGGGGTTCATCCATGAAGTTCAGGGAGGATGTTCAATATACCTAACCGGTACCGGTTCTCAGCTGCTCCGGTTCTCTGTAACCGGTGAAAAGGTATACCTACTGTTCCCATCATAACTTTTAACCCTTCAGTATTTCGTTTATTATAAGCTGACCCATTTCCTGTGTTCCTACCTGGGTTTTGCCGGGTTCCATTATATCCGGTGTTCTGTAGCCTTCTGCAAGAACTTTTTTTATTTTGTCTTCTATTATATCGCCTTCCTCTTTTAAATGCAAGGATAATTTTAGCATCATCGCTGCAGAAATTATTGCAGCAAGGGGATTGGCCTTGTTTTGACCGGCTATATCAGGGGCAGAACCATGCACCGGTTCATACAGTGCAGAGTGTTGGCTTCCAAAGCTTACTGAAGGCATCATACCTATCGAACCGCTCAACATTGAACCTTCATCACTGAGGATATCTCCGAACATGTTTCCCGTTAAAACCACATCAAACTGATACGGTCTGGTAATCAACTGCATTGCACAATTATCTACCAGCATGTGTTCAAGTGTTACTTGTGGATATTTTTTCCATACCTCTTCAACGGTTTTTCTCCACAGCCTTGAAGTTTCCAGGACATTTGCTTTATCCACCGAGGTTACCTTTTTTCTCCTTTTCAGAGCCGTTTCAAAGGCTATCCGAGCAATATCTTCAATTTCTTTTTTGGAATACTCCATTACATCCCTTGCAACAATTTGATCTCCCCTGGTTATTGTTTTCTTCTCTCCAAAGTAGATCCCCCCTGTAAGCTGTCTGACAAACATAATATCTATTCCCCTTCGGGTAATTTCATCTTTTAAGGGACATGAAGCCAGGGGATGATAGATCTTGACAGGCCTTAGATTAGCAAACAGGTTTAATGTCTTCCGGATGGAAAGCAGAGCTTTCTCCGGCCTTTGCTCGGGCGGTAATCCATCCCATTTGGGGCCCCCAACGGCTCCCAGCAGAATGGCATCACTCTTCTGACAAAGCTTTAACGTCTCTTCTGGAAGGGGACTGCCTGTTTCATCAACTGCTGCTCCTCCTATAAGACCATAAGCAAAATCAAACCTATGACCGTAAACCTTCCCTATTGTTTTAACTACTTTAACTGCCTGCTGGATAACCTCAGGACCTATTCCATCTCCGGGCAGGACAGCTATTCTATAAAATTTCTCAGGCTTGCCTGATGGCATACTGCATTAACCCTCCTGCATCTATAATTTCTTTAATAAAATCGGGAAAATTCTGCCCTCTGTATTCTTCATTCTTTGTAAGATTTTTTATCAGACCTTCTTCTGGGAGCACCAGCAGTTCATCTCCATCATCAATCTGCCGGGAAGCCTCAGAAGATTCTATTATGGGAAGTCCGATGTTGATAGCATTTCTATAAAAAATCCTGGCAAAAGATTCTGCAATAACACACGAAACACCAACTCCCTTGATGGCAAGAGGAGCGTGTTCCCTTGAGCTGCCGCAGCCAAAATTCCTGCCACCCACTATAATGTCTCCTTTTTTTACCCTCGTCACAAAGGTTGGATCCAGATCTTCCAAGCAGTGTCTGGCAAGTTCTTCAGGTTTATGGGTATTTAGATACCTTGCTGGTATTATTACATCAGTATCAATATTATCACCATATTTAAAGGCTCTGCCTCTAAATTCCATATCACACTACCTCCCTGGGGTGTGTTATTTTACCGGTAACAGCGGAAGCTGCTGCAACAGCTGGTGAGGCTAAATAGACTTCACTTTTTGGGTGACCCATTCGGCCTACAAAGTTTCTGTTAGTAGTGGCTACCGCTTTTTCACCTTCTGCCAGGATACCCATGTGGCCTCCAAGGCATGGTCCACATGTGGGTGTACTTACTACAGCATTGGCTTCCAGGAAGATGTCCATGAGGCCCTCTTTAACACATCTTTTGTAAACCTCCTGGGTTGCAGGAATTATGATGAGTCTGACATATGGATGTGCTTTTTTGCCCTTCAAGACCTCTGCAGCCTGTTTCATATCCACAAATCTTCCATTTGTACATGAACCAATAACCACCTGATCTATCTGAATACCGGAAACTTCATCTACCGCTACACTGTTTTCCGGCAAGTGGGGTAAAGCCACCTGGGGTTGGATTGCTTCAACATCATATTCCAATATTTTTTCGTAGCAGGCATCATCATCACTTTTATACACCCTTACTTCCTTTTTGCCTCTTCTCCTTACATATTCAACAACTTTTTCATCAGCTACCATAATTCCGTTTTTCGCTCCTGCTTCCACTGCCATATTGGTAATAGTTAACCTCTCATCCACCGTAAGGTCTTTAAGGGTATCCCCGGTAAATTCTAAAGACTTGTAAAGAGCTCCATCCACGCCGATATTTCCTATGGTATAGAGAATCAAATCCTTCGCACAAACCCATGGCTGCCTTTTGCCATTATAAACAACCTTGATGGTTTCCGGAACCTTAAACCACGTTTTGCCCATATACATAGCCGCTGCCATATCAGTGCTTCCAACTCCCGTTGCAAAAGCGCCTAGAGCACCATATGTGCATGTATGGGAATCCGCTCCTATAACCACATCACCAGGACCTACTAACCCTTTTTCTGGTAAAAGGGCATGCTCCACACCCATTTCACCGATTTCAAAATAGTTTTTGATGTTGTGTTTTTTAGCAAATTCCCTTACTCTTTTACACAACTGGGCAGATTTAATGTCTTTACACGGTGTGAAATGATCCGGGACAAGAGCAATCTTTTCATTATCAAACACTTTTGTGGCTCCGGCTTTTTCAAACTCTTCTATTGCCACGGGGGCTGTTATATCATTCCCCAAAACCATATCAACAGTGGCAAGTATCAGTTCACCGGGTTCAACAAATTTTCTACCGGCATGGGCTGCCAGTATTTTCTGAGTGATAGTCATTCCCATTTTCATCACTCCCATCATATTAGGTGCTGTTTCTGTGTTTGCAAACCTGTTGATAATAAAGCCTGTTAATGGCAGCCAGGTAAGCCTTTGCACTGGCTTCAATTATATCAGTGCTTAATCCCCTTCCCAGATAATGTTTACCATCCTTGCTGATTCTTACCACTACTTCTCCTAAAGCATCTTTCCCCCCAGTAACGGCTTTAATAGAATACTCTTCCAGTCTGTAACCATTGCCAGTAATCTTATCGATTGCCTTGTATACTGCATCTATGGGCCCATCTCCACATGCAGCTTCTTCAAAAAGTGCTTCCTCATTAGAAATTTTAACAGTTGCTGTGGGAATGATCTTATTCCCGCTGGATACATGGAGATACTCCAGCTTGAAAACTTCCGGGACACTGAAGACTTCATGTTCCACTAAAGCTTCTATATCCCGCTCTGTAACTTCTTTTTTCTTATCAGCAAGGTCTTTGAATCTGCTGAAGGTAATGTTTATTTCATCATCTGTTAGGGTATAACCCATTTCCTCTAGTTTCTTCCTAAAGGCATGACGCCCCGAGTGTTTTCCAAGGACCAGCTTGTTGGTTTTCAATCCTATTGATTCGGGTGTCATTATTTCGTAAGTAGATTTTTCTGCAAGCACTCCATGCTGGTGTATCCCCGATTCATGGGCAAAGGCATTATCCCCAACAACTGCTTTGTTTGGCTGGATCGGCATTCCCGTCAAGGTGGAAACGAGTCTGCTTGTTCTGTATATCTGGGTCGTATCTACATTGCATTCTTTTTTAAAGAAATCCTTTCTGGTATTGAGAGCCATTACAATCTCTTCCAGGGAAGCATTTCCCGCCCTTTCACCCAGACCATTAACGGCACACTCTATCTGGTTGGCACCATTGTTTACGGCAGCAAGGGAGTTGGCTACTGCCATTCCCAGATCATTATGGCAGTGGACACTTACCACAACCTTATCCAAATCTGGAATGTTCTCTTTTAACTCCTTAATCAACTGACCAAATTCCCAGGGGGTGGTATAGCCTACAGTGTCCGGGACATTTATGACGGTTGCTCCCGCTTTTATCGCTTCGGTAAATATCCTGATTAAAAACTTCACATCAGACCTGACGGCATCCTCTGCTGAAAACTCAACGTCACTGGTGTATTTTTTAGCATACTTTACAGCATCCACAGCCCTTTCTACTACCTGATCAGGAGTCATTTTCAGTTTGTATTTCATATGAATATCCGATGTAGCAATAAAGGTATGTATCCTTGGGTGCTCCGAATACCTGACAGCCTCCCATGCCACATCAATATCCTTTCTGTTAGCCCGGGCCAGACTGGCAATAACCGGTCCTTTGACTCTTTTGGCTATCTCCATAACCCCTTCGAAATCCCCCTTTGAAGCTATTGGAAAACCCGCTTCGATTATATCCACTTTTAATCTGGCAAGCTGTTTCGCTATCTCAAGCTTTTCATGTTTGTTCAGGCTGACACCGGGAGATTGTTCTCCATCCCTCAGGGTAGTATCAAAAATATAAACTTTATCCCCCATCCTTTCTCACCTCTTCTAGGTTATTTTAACCACGGCATCATGTCTCTCAACTTCTTACCAACCTTTTCGATCAAGTGATTCTTTTCTTTTTCTCTTATTGTATTGAATACAGGTCTGTTGGCTTTGTTTTCAAGGATCCAGTCTTTAGCAAATTTACCTGTCTGGATTTCTTTCAATAATTTTTTCATTTCTTTGCGGGTATCTTCATTTATAATTCTCTTTCCAGCCACGTAATCTCCATATTCAGCAGTATCACTTACTGAATAACGCATCCAGCTCAAGCCACCTTCATAAATCAAATCAACTATTAGTTTAAGCTCATTCAAACACTCAAAATAGGCTATTTCCGGCTGGTAACCCGCTTCTACAAGGGTATCAAATCCTGCTTTTATCAGTTCGGTAACCCCTCCACACAGCACAGCCTGCTCGCCAAACAGGTCAGTTTCTGTTTCTTCCTTGAAAGTAGTTTCAATTATACCCGCTCTGGCGCATCCAATGGCTTTACCATAAGCCAGGGCTTTTTCTTTTGCATTACCGGTATAATCCTGGTAAACTGCCAGTAGTGCCGGTACTCCTTCACCTTTTGTGTACATCCTGCGTAAAATGTGTCCCGGGCTTTTGGGAGCTATCATGAAAACGTCCGTATTTTCAGGCGGGATAATCTGATGATAGTGGATATTAAATCCATGGGAAAACACCAGAGAATTGCCTTCCTCCAGATTTGGTTTGATGTGTTCATTGTAAATGTCCGGTTGAACATGGTCCGGAACGAGGATCTGAATAATATCAGCCTGTTTAGAAGCTTCTGCCACACTTGCCACTTCAAGCCCGTCTTCTTTAACTTTGTTCCAGGATTTGCTTCCTTCGTATAAACCTACAACAACATCAATACCACTGTCTTTTAAGTTCTGAGCCTGGGCATGCCCCTGACTACCATAACCGATAACTGCCACTTTTCTCCCTTCCAAAACTCTTAAATCAGCATCACTTTCATAATAAACTTTTGCCATTTTATGCTTCCTCCTTTTTTAATATTTATTTTATTGTTTTAGGACCGCGGTTTAATCCAATTACTCCGGTCCTTACAAGCTCCTTAATCCCATACTGGCTTAAAAGCTCCTGCATGGCATTGACTTTACCTTCATCACCCACAACCTCTATTATCATGGAATCCTTATTGACATCGACGATGTTAGCTCTAAAAACCTCAACTATCTGTATGATTTCACTCCTGGATGAAGTATCAGCATTAACTTTGATGAGCACCAGTTCTCGGGTTACAGAGTTTACAGGATCAATTTCACTTATTTTTATGACATCTATGAGCTTGTTTAGCTGCTTTTTGACTTGCTCAACAATATAATCATCACCATTGACTACTATGGTCATTCTGGAAATATCGGGAACCTCAGTGGTTCCCACTGCAAGACTATCGATGTTAAAGCCCCTGCGGCTGAATAACCCCGCAATCCTCGATAAAACACCCGGATGATTCTCTACAAGGACAGACAGAGTGTGTTTCATTACCTTAATACCCCCCAATCATTTCGCTTAAAGGCGAATTATTAAGCACCATAGGGAAAACCTTTTCGTCAGAATCTATTATGACATCGGCAACAGCGGGTTTATCGGAGTTCAAAACAGTTTTCAGGGCATCCTCCACTTCATCTTCTCGCTGTATTCTTACTCCCAATGCACCATAACTTTCAGCTATCCTGCTGAAATCAGGCACGAATTTGAAATCCACACAGCTGTGGCGCCCGTTACAGTAAAAGTCCTGTAACTGTCTTACCATACCAAGGGTTCCATTGTTTAGCACGATTATCTTTATCGGAAGATTGTTTTCTAGGGCTGTAGCCAGTTCAGGTAGATTCATCTGAAAGCTGCCATCTCCTGAAATGGTTATCACACGTTCTTCCGGCCTGCCCAATTGGGCACCAATGGCTGCCGGGAATCCATAACCCATCGTTCCAAGGCCTCCAGAAGTTATAAATCTTCTGGGTTCAGAAAACTTGTAGAAATGAGCGGTCCATATTTGATGTTGCCCAACCTCTGTTGAAACAATAGCTCTGCCTCTCGTTAGCTGATAAAGCTTTTCTATCACGAATTGAGGTTTGAGCTTTTCGGATTTTTCATATTTCAGAGGATGCTCTGTCTTTAGTTTTTTTATGGTATTTAGCCATTCCCTTTCTTTTACCTCTTCTGTTCCTTCAAGGATTTTTGCTAAAACCCGTTTCAAATCCCCTACAATAGGTATATAGGTATCAATGTTTTTGCCGATTTCAGCAGGGTCAATGTCAATGTGGACAATTTTTGCGTTGGGGGCAAATTTATCCCTTTTCCCAATTGCCCGATCACCAAACCGGGCTCCAGCGGCTATTATTAGGTCTGCTTGAGAAACGGCCTTATTGGCAAAATAGGTTCCATGCATTCCAAACATCCCCAAAGCAAGTTCATGTTCTCCCGGAATGCTTCCCAGCCCCATCAAAGTCATAGCAACGGGTATTTTACACTTTTCGGCTAATTTCAACAGTTCATTGTGGCATCCTGAAGACACCACTCCGCCACCTGCACAGATCACGGGCTGCCTCGCTCTATTGATTGCCTTAACAGCTTTTTGTATCTGCAAAGGATGGCCTTCATAATTGGGTTTGTAGCCTCTAATATCTACCCTTTCAGGATAGGTGTATTCGAAAACCGCTGCAGCTACATCTTTCGGTATATCAATCAAAACAGGACCGGGCCTGCCTGTAGATGCAATGTAAAATGCTTCTTTTACAATTCTCGGCAGTTCCTTTACATCTTTAACAAGGTAATTGTGTTTTGTAAAAGGTGCAGTGGCTCCCGTTATATCTACTTCCTGGAAAACATCCTTCCCGATCATATCCGTTGATACCTGTCCTGTTATGGCTACCAGGGGTATTGAATCCATGTATGCAGTAGCAATTCCGGTAATTAAATTCGTTGCCCCTGGGCCAGAAGTTGCAAGGCACACTCCAACTCTACCAGTAACCCTCGAATATCCGCTGGCTGCATGGGCAGCCGCCTGTTCGCTCCTTGTCAAAACATGTTTGATTGAGCTATCTCTCAAAAGGTCATATATCTGCAATACCGAACCACCCGGATAACCGAAAATTATTTCTACTCCTTTTTTTTCTAGACTCCTTATCAATGCTTCAGCTCCTGTTGTATTCAAATTATTAACCTCCTTTCGAATCAATACAAAAAATTCCCTCACCCTTATAAGGGCGAGGGAATTTCTCGCGGTACCACCTTACTTCACTGTATTATGGCAATTGCACCTATAATACAGCCTCTTACGAGTGTATAAAAAACACTCTTCCCATTAACACCGGGTGTGCATTACCCTACTGACCAGAAAAAACTGGCTTTCGAATAATGGGTTCAGGAGCGAGCAGAAATGTGATTCCGATATCGGCTCTCACCTTACCCGACTCTCTGTCATCTTCCTCACATTTCCTTCTCCATCATTACCTTACAGTATATAAAACTTTTTGTTATAATATACTGAATACAGTATTATATTCAAAATAAATTTACCCAAGCAACAGCATCCCTTTAGAAGGAACCTGCCGCCTGGGTCTTTTATACCCACGGTGTGCCGAAAACCTCCGGTTGTACCGCTCGGTCACAGGCCCCTTATCAGGGATAAGGGCGGAACCCTAGGTACACTCCCTTCTAACTCCATACCAAAGGTATCGATTTTATGTTGTATTTTAACACCATTAAAAAAAAGTGTCAAGGGGTATTTTTACAAAATTGTATTTCCTGATACTACAGCGCCCATATATGGTTTGTTGTAATTCCAAATTATCAACTCCTTTCTTTAATCTTCACCAAGTATTTTTATTTCCGGAACAAGTTTTATACCAAATTTTTCTTCCACAGTTTTTTGAATATGTTGTATTAACAGCAAAACATCCTTTGCAGTCGCATTCCCTTTATTAACGATAAAACCCGCATGAATTTTTGAAACCTGTGCACCTCCTATCTGGTATCCTTTTAATCCGGCTTTTTCAATTAAATAACCAGCATAACTTCCATCCGGCCGCTTGAAGGTACTTCCCGCATTAGGTTCCCACAAAGGTTGTTTTTTTCTGCGCCTTTCTGAAAGCTTATCCATCTGCTTTTTTATTTTATTATAGCTTCCTTTTTGCAGCTCAAAACACACTTTCAAAATAATCAATTTTTCTTTTTGGAAGATGCTAGTCCTATAACCAAATCGTATTTCTTCTTTGGAGTATTTTTTGACACCACCATTAAAATCCATAGCTTCAACGCTGACTACTACATTCTTCATTTCTCCACCATAGGCTCCAGCATTCATACAAACTGCTCCACCTACAGTCCCGGGTATACCTCCCGCAAATTCAAGACCGGTTAAACCCTTTCCCATTGCCGCCTTAGAAAGAGCCGATAAAAGAACTCCTGCATGGGCAGTTATTCGTGTCCCATCAAAGAATATATTATTCATGTTATTAGCAATTTTTATTATTACACCCCTTATACCTTTATCTAAAACAAGAAGATTTGTACCATTCCCTATAACATAAGGAATTATTTTCTCTTCTCTACTGGCTTTTAATATTTTTCTTAGTTCTTCCTCATTTCTTGGAATAACAAGGATATCAGCAGGGCCTCCTATCTTAAAAGAAGTATGCTTGCTCAAGGGTTCATCCAATTTAACCAATGCTGGGTCGAGTATTTTTATTAATTTGTTATATATCTTCATTTTATCAAACATTTTTTTCATCCCTTCAGGCATTAATTAACTTGTTTTTTGTAGGGTAGATCACTACAATTTATTTTGTATTTTAACCTCCTATAATATAAATATTAAACATATGAAAAACAAAATTATCCATGCTAAAATGTCTTTTCTATATATATTACTCTTATGTTTGACAAATTCCTGCCGGTTTAACAAAAAAGGGATAGGTATAAGCTCTACCCATCCCTCCTTCATATCAATCCACTTTATGACCGCTTCCTAAAATAATATCTATTCTCTTTTTGGCATCATTCATTGCGCCCTCAGGTTCTTTTTCGCCCAGTAAAACCCTTCTTATTTCCTCTTGAACTATTGCTTCAATCTCTCTCCATCTGGGATGACCTGGAGGAGGCATTGTGTACTCCAGATTTTGTTGAATTCTCTTCATGTAAGGACTATTTATGTAAATGTTGCCGGTTGATTTTCTGGCCGGAAAAACTCCATACAGATGCAAATTTTTTTGTTGTTCTGTCGATGTTATCTCTTTAACAAATTCTATACACAATTTTCTTTTTTTTTCATCCTTTTGTTTAAAAACCACATATGATGCAACACCAGGATGAATAATATTTGGCATCCCCAGTTTACCCACCGGATAATACGCAACATCAAATTCAAAACCTTCCCCTTCTTTCTGCTTTTCCAAAAGGGCTTTAACAGCCCATGATCCCGCCGGGTACACTGCAACCTTTCGTTCTGCTGCAAAAGCAGTCCAGGCTTCCTCAGGGGTTGCTTTACCAAAATCCGGGTGAGTAACTTTATACACATTAACCAGGCTGCTCAATTTCTTTAAACCGTCAATTGCTTCAGGATAGTGAAAAGTAAAGGAATTTAGATCACTACTGAGAGGGCAAGCACCATCTGACATCACAATGCCCCACAAATTATAATATCCTTCTTTGATAAAAGAATGAAATCCATAAACATCGTTTCTACCATCTTTATTCCTATCATATGTTAATTTTTTTAATTTTGCTATAAATTCTTCCCATGTCCAGATACCATCCTTTGGTGGTTCAACCTTTCTTTCTTTAAATATACCGAGGTTTAAAAACATGATATGCGTTGTCATGTAGAAAGGTAGCCCCCATATTCTTCCATTGTGTTTGACAACCTCTAAAGCTCCTTTATGAAAATCAGCAACATCCTGTGAAGACAGATATTCATCAAGGGGTTCTATTGTTTCATACCATGAAAAATTAATGTTTCCACTTATACATGCGATATCAGGTTGTGTGCCTGAGCTTATAGCGGCTTGAAGTTCAAAAGGCCCATCCTCCCATGTTAGTTTTCTCAATTCTATAAACACGCCCGGATGTTTTTTTTCAAATCCCTCAATCATATCCTCAATCCAGTAAAACCTGTTGCCCTTTGAATTTGCCCATTTGGGGAAATCCCAGAGGGTTATCACCCCCTCAAAACCCTGGGGAGTATTTTCAGGTTTTATTTTTTCCTGAGTGCTCTCATCCCTTTTAGAACAGCCTGCTACCATCGTTTGTATCACCATGAAAATCAGAAATGCTACAATAATCCATTTCTTGTTACGCATAAAACAAGCCCCCTTACAAGGCTTTATTTAATTATATTATTTTGCATTCTAGAATATTCTAAAAAACTTGAAACAGGGGGCTGTATTTCATTATATTTTACTGGCTTTTTTAGCCTTCGGAACTGAGCCTTTTCCTTTTTCTTCAAGGTATTTTTTGATTTTATCAACAGATGTATTCAAAATCTGCTGTTCTTTAATCCCAGCCGCTATAACCACCTCCATGGCTTTATGAAAATTTCCAACATCAAAGGCAATGTGGGCATCACTCCCTAAAGATATTCCTGCACCCAACTCGGCACACTTTTTTGCTATTGCAAGGCAATTTTCCTCACTTCCTCTTCTGCTGACTGTAAAAGAACTGTTATTAATTTCAATAAAAACATTTAAATCACGTGCGGCTTTTACAACTTTTGAAATATTTATTGGAAATTCGGGATTCCCCGGGTGAACAACTATATCTACAAAGGGATTCTTCATTGCATTAATCATCGCTTTCGTGTTCTCTTCTACCGTACCTCCTGGATAACAGTATGTATGAAATCCTGCCAAAACTATATCTAGCATTTTAAGGTATCTTTTGGGCAAATCCAGTGTTCCCTCATAATCTATGATGTTGGCTTCAACTCCTTTTAAGATTTTAACTCCATAAATCTCTTCTGGCAAAACCCTTAAGTTTCCAAAATGATATAAATGAGGTGCACCGGGCATTGATGGGCCATGGTCCGTTATTGCAATCATCTCCAGGCCCTTCGTTGAAGCTTCTCTAGCTATCTCCTGGACCGTACTATAAGCATGACCGCTGGAAATGGTATGGCAGTGCAAATCCGCAGCTAATTTCATTATTTCCCATCCCCTTTTTAAAATTTTGTTTATTTGTATCTAAACTTATAAAAAGTTTTAGACAATTCATTCGTTGCTTCAGCTAAAAGAACGGCCATGTGGGTTAATTCTCTTTCATTCATGTTGATTCCAAACTTCTCCTTTATATGTTCAGAGGCTGTTTTTGCAATGGTATATGCTATTGGGTATTTTTTGTTTACTCCTTTAAAAATTTCCCCTTTAAAATCAATTCCTTTTACAGGTATATTTAACGTTTCGAGAATATGGTAAAAGAGGTTTACAGCCAGATGATAGCTCAAATGATTTCCGCAATAACTCATAATTTTTTTGTCTATATACATCAATACATCCAGGACTTCGCCAAAAACTTTACCAATACCTGGTCTATCCTTTAATAATTTTTCTTTAAATTCATTTAAAAAACGTCTTTTCCATTCCATCTTTAATAACACCTTCTTTTTCAGTTTATAGTTTTATTATATATCGAAAAACTCTGCTTAACAAATTTTACTAACAAAAATTTGTGGAACTTTTTAACATTTATTACGTCTTAAAAAACAAATAAACTTATCAGGAGGAATCTATTATGGAAAGAAAATGGCTTGTATCTGCTTTGATTATTATTGTGTTAGGAGTTTTGCTTTTCCCAATGGAAACGAATCTCCCCAAAATATCTGCTGCTAATAAGATTCAGGATGTAAATAAAATAATAACAGTTACTGGAGAATCCGAAATAAAAACGGTCCCGGATGTCGTGTTTATCAATTTTACTGTGGAAACTATGGAAAAAACAGCTGAAGATGCTCTAGTGAAAAACAAGCTAAAAATGAAAGGAGTAATCGATCATTTAAAACAGAAAGGCTTAAAACCTGAAGATATTCAAACAGTAAGGTTCAGCATTGAGCCTCAATGGAACTACGTTTCCAAGACAACGGACTTTGGAGAAGAAAAGCTCAGAACCCTCACAGGTTACAGGGCAATAAACACTGTTTTGGTAAGAAGTGAAGATGTTGAAGGTATTGGAAGGTTAATCGATGAAATTGTAAGCTACGGAGCCAATCAGGTTGGAAACATAAAATTCTCTATTAAAAACAGTCAGGAACTTGAACAAAAGGCATTGAAACTGGCTGTGGACAATGCCCGCAAAAAAGCAGAAGCTCTTGCATCTGCAGCAGGGACAAAGATTACAGGGGTAATATCTATAAGGGAAATCGGGAGTTTTAATTATGCTTTGCAGGGGTACAGAGGTTACGGTGCTAAATACAAGATATCTACACCTATTGAACCCGGTCAAATCTTCGTGTCTTCGAGAGTTGAAGTTGTTTTCTCTCAAGAATAATATCTACAAAAAAAATCAATATTTCAAAAAGGATATCAACGATATTTATAGAATTGTAAATTAGAAATCAAAATAAAAACATGGAGGGATCTGTATTGTCGGAATGCACCCAAAAACCAAACAATCTTAAAAACTGCACCTGCACCTATGAACCGTGTCCCAGGAAAGGCAACTGCTGTGCATGTGTTGAATATCACCGTAGAAACAACGAAATCCCTGGATGCTTTTTCCCGCAAGAAGCAGAAAAAAGATACAACAGGTCTATCAGCTTTTTTATAAAATGTATGAGTAGTTAATTTTACTAAATTACTCATACCAAATTCCCATATTAATAATACTAAATAATACTACAGCAAGTCCATTCTTTTGATGTTTAATTTTTTGTGGTTCTTCTCCAAAACAGT
>DFNM01000165.1:6916-7159 GCA_002376045.1 Firmicutes bacterium UBA3567 | reverse complement strand
TGACCGGATACTTCAACAACAGCGAATGTAGTTCACAGGTATCCGGAATTTCGATGGGCATGGAAAAGGAAAGTCGTTTTTTCGATGACCGCTGCCCAGGTTTTTGATGAAGCAAAGCAACATACTTTAATCAGCTGCAGCCTGACAGCCAGATATACAGGAATTCCTTTGCCCGGTTGGTTTGTATCTACACCGGGCAATGAGGTAGTCAAGGCCGCCGTAAGGCGCCCTTAAGGGTTGCCT
>DFNM01000165.1:3705-6567 GCA_002376045.1 Firmicutes bacterium UBA3567 | reverse complement strand
CGAAGCTGGCCGGTGTAAAACATTTCAAGCCGGGCAGGGCTATCTAACCAACCTGCGTATAGCTTTAACATGTTAAAAAGCCGCTACCTCTATTCCTCCATATCATCTTTTTCATCTTTTCCATAACCTCCCCTCGTATAAAAAAAGACCCTTAGGCCTCTATCGGCTTAAAGGTCTTATCTTTCTTGCGCACGCTACCTCGGTTGAATAAACAGCTGTATCATGATGATTCCCGGTACATCTGTTAATTCTACGATACCTATCCCCACATGGGTGTAATCGGAATTAAGCATAATTTCCCTGTGTCCCTTGCTGCTGTATGCCAGCAGGTAATGACACTGAGTCACGTTTCCTGCTTTAGCATAGTTCTCTGCAACTTTTTTGTAACTTATTTCCGCATCTTGAACCATTCTTCCCGGAGAACCATAGGTTGGAGAAATATGTCCTGAATACCCGTTTTCTACCTTGTCTCTTGCCTTCATCCTGGCAAGTTCCACCAGCTGCATATCAATCTCCACAGGAGGAACTCCATTTTCAATCCTGAATTCGTTCAGGAGCTCAAAGGCTTTTGCCTCATCAGGAGTTAGACCTGCAGGTGTTTCAGGCATCTGGTATTTTTTCGGCTCCTGGGGTGATGCCTGCTGTCCATCCTGATTTTTATCTGATACTTCAGGTTGGGTTGATGGAACATACACGCCCCTTCTGTTGTATCTATCGTAATAGGAATTGCTGTAATTGTAACCATCCTGGTCAGCTTCTTCAGATTGAATAACTCCTCCATTCCCGGCTTGTTGAAAAGATTCAGCATTATCCGGGTTTGTCCTCGATTCTCCATCTCCCGGTTGTGCTGAAGCTGGGAATATGCCCACCTGGAAATAATCCCTATTAAACCTGCTGCCGTAAACAGGAACGGGTTCTGCGGCATCATTTCGGGCCAGTGAATCCTCATGATTTTGACCGGACTGCTCCTGTATCCCCTGAGAAGAATCAGCAACAACCTTACCTTCTTCAGCAATCACCGCAACGGGCTTGTAAACTCTAAACCCCGCTGACCTGTAAGCAGCTGCTTCAGCTTCAAAAGGTACCCAAAAACCAAAAACATACAAGGCTATCACTAAAACCAAAACAACTTTTTCAAACTTTCTCATGACATCCTCCTCTGTATCATTGTATCTATAATAGATTATAAGCTATATCATTGTTGTAACACAAAAGGAATATTCATGCATCAATCTGCTTCTCCATATTCTTTATATACATCTCCAGCTTATAATGCAAAAAATGTTCTTATGCTTATGCGTGTTATTTTTATGCAATACATACTTTTTGTAGCAATGTATGTTCTGATGAATAAAATAACACTAAACTCAACAAAAAGGAGGTTGTGTAATTGGCCCAACGAATCATAGGGAAAGGATCCAAGACCTTTATTCATAAAATGCACTTTAGAGTTCCAAGACATTTTTACAAAATAAGGTGTGAGTTGATAAACATAAAATTACAGGCACTGGACTGCACAAAGGATAAAATCCTTGCCCATATAAGTTATACTCCCATTCTGTTCCTGGGGTCTTTCGATAGAGCACCAAGGACCAAAATCAAAGGCCTTCGTCAGGAAATAAAAGAAGAAATTCCCATTATCAAATGTGTGTACGATAACTGCTGTGAAAAGATTTCATCAGATGCTGCCCAGGTAGACCTTGAATTCTCAAAACAACCTCAATGCATAGCATCGGTTTTAAAAATGGGAAGGGGTCGCTTCTCTGAAACCAAGGTTGATTTGATAATAAAAGGCGAAATAAGGGCAATTATAAAGGAAAGAGACGTTGTTTAAAGGCGGTTGCTGCTGCAAACTCACTTTTTGGTAAACCTTTATCAAGGGAAAGGAGGAAACTCAAATGCCGAATGGGGTAAGTGGCTTAGCAAATGAACTGAGGATGTTTGTAAATAAACGAGTCAACATCACAACTGATGGTGTTGCTCAGGATGTTATAATTGTTGAAGTTAATGATAATTTTGTCAGAGCTGTAGAAGTATGCAGCGGTAACATCAAAGTATATCAATTGTCTCGAATAGATTTTGTAGAAGATACCAATCCATAACTAAATAATCCCGGGGGTCTTCCCGGGTTTCATTACATAAAAACTTGATTAAACAAAAACAAGGTGGTGAAACCGAGTGGATTATTTTCTTGTCTCCCTGCTGGTGGTATTTCTCACCCTTGAACATTTTGGGAAGCCCATTCAGCATAAAAAAATCCAATACAAAAAAACTAAAAATAAAGATTATGATGAAGAAGATGCTGTTTCAGCTGAAGAAGATGAACCTTCAGAAAAGGAGGGTAAAAAGGTAAAGGAGAAAAACATCCATAACAAGGATTTTGATACAGAAACAACTGATGATGAAACAGCTGCTGAAGAACTTGAGAAATCAGAAAAACCAATAAACATCCTCGATGAAAAACCTCAAGGCGCAATAACGGATAAGATTGAAAACAAAACAAAAAAATACACAGCTGAAACTTTTGAAAAGGAAAAAATCATCCCAATGCCCCAGGATAAACCCTTTTGCCTTTCTACCTTTAAAAGAGAACTTGAAAGGTATCTGTTTCAGACTGTAACTATCGTTGTGGATTCTGCACAGATCACCGGCGTTTTAACAAGGGTTGGAAATGCGACCATTACTTTGATTTCCAATTGTAGTGTCTTCTTGATACCTATTAACAACATCAATACCCTTATCGATGTTAATCCTTAGCACCATACTTAATTCAGAAAGGAAGAAAAGGCATGGTTACGGAAAGGCTGAAAAAGCACTTTGAAGCTTTTATCAACCGGAGGGTTAAAATCGCAGCATAATGGT
>DFNM01000165.1:0-3384 GCA_002376045.1 Firmicutes bacterium UBA3567 | reverse complement strand
CGCAGCATAATGGTATTAACCCGGAATGTTATCACAGCACAGATTGATAATGATTTTTTAAAGGCTGTAGAACTCGAAACATGAAACTTGAAAATATTCCCCCTGGTGAATATAGTTTATTAAAGACCTGCTGCCATAATAAGGAGAGGAAGGCCGTCGTGTAACTGCCTTCCTTTCCTGATACGGGTTCTGTTAAAAGCCCGATAGGTTAATTTAGTGTCAGGGGATGCAGCCTTTACACCTGACACCATTCGGGACAGGCTGCCTTGACAAACAGCCTGTTTTAATACATACTTACAAATGGTGGAATCTTTTATTGGGAGTGTGTTTCCATGCTTAATCATTATAGTCCTAATGCCGAATACAAAATTATGGTGTGCATAACACCTCAAGAAAGCTGCAGAAGATTGATAGAAGAAGGTTACAACAGAGCTCTCAAAAAAAACGGTGAGTTCTGCAGTGTATACGTTAATAAATCCGATTACATTTCCAGTGATCTCACCCAACACAAAATTCTCCAGGAGCTTTTCGATTACGCTCAAAAATTGGGTGGTCGTGTAACAATTTTAAAGGGTAAAAAAGTCTTTAAAACCCTGGCTGAATTTGCAAAAGCCAATGGTGTAAACGAAATAATTGTGGGCGGTTCCATGAAGTCCGCCTTTAATCCCCGCAGTAACAGGAAAAAGGCAATAAATCCCTTAAAGAAACAAATAGAAAACCACAACATATTTATAAACATAGTCGAATGACCCAGGCAAATGTGAAAAAATTGGTTTATATAAATAGAAGGTTATTTCCAGTTTTAAGAGAATATATTTATAAGGCAAAATATTAGAAAGGTGAATTTTTGATGAAAAAAACATTTGGGCCAATAATCATAATACTGATAATTTCTGCAATGCTGCTGCTCGGATTTACATACTCAAAAACTCCTTCCGTTTACCTGGATGATGAATCACTGAATTTTTCCCTTCCCGTAAAAAACATTTACGGCAGATTATATGTTCCATACAAACAATTTTTTTCTCAGATACAAAACACCCGGCTTTTTTCCAGTAACAAATTTTTCCTTGATCAGAATACAAAACTCTTCAAAAACCTGAACACCGGAGAAAAAATCACCATAAATCTGCGCAGCTTTTATGGCACGGTTTACATACCCTTGAGGTCCGCTGCCGAGTTCGTTGGTTTCAAAATAACATGGGACAATTCATTGAAAAGAGCCTACTTGAAGTCACCTAAAAACTATGTGGCTGTTCTCGCCTACGGGAACATCATCCCGGAGAAACAAAAACTGGATTACCTCGGAAAGAGTTTCGTCACCGTGGAAAACTTTAAATCCCAAATGGAATATCTCCACAAGAATGGCTATTCAACCCTGGATTTGGCAGCCCTCGAAGCATTTATTGACGGAAACATGCTGGTTGATAAGGCAGTGGTCCTTACCTTTGATGGCGGCTATTCCAATTTTTACATGTATGCATACCCTTTATTGAAAAAATATAATTTTCATGGAATAGTGTTTGTTGAGACAACTGCAGTAGGCAGAACTTCTGACCTTTCCTATATGGGATGGAACAGGCTAAAAGAGTTGTCAAAAAAAGGCATTATCGATGTAAATAGCCTTACCCACAACATGTACAATTTCGAAGGAGAAGCTTACAGGATTATGCGCACAAGGCCATCTGAAATAATAAAGGACCTAAAAATCTCTCGGCAGCTGATCAAGATTTTAATCGAAAAGGAAGCTTCGGCTATCGCATATCCTCACGGCATATACAATGATGCTATTATTGCTTACGCCAAACAGGCAGGCTTTGATATGGGTTTTACTACCAAAAGAGGATTTGTAGAAGTTGGAGACAACAAAATGACCCTGCACCGCAATTACATGTATGACTGGATGGATTTATCATACTTCAAAAAAATTCTAAACAAACAGTAAACATGATTTTAAAATCAAAATTTTCTCTGGAAACTGTACTGCTCTTAAAGTGAATAGAAAAACCCCGGAAGAACTAAATCCGGGGTTTTTCTATTGAGGTTATACAGCTTAAGTCTTTTTTGTATTACTTTTAATAACAACTATTTTTACAGATATAAACATAAGCCCAAAAGATGTAATCAACCAAAATACATAAATACAGCCAAAATAGCCTGAATTTTAAACTGTGTGAGAATTACTATATATATATTTAGCAATTTACCTGTATTTTCCACAAATTAAAACACTTCTTTATTCTTGATTATGTTTAATAAATATATTATAATTAGAAAAAACAAATGAAAAGGTTTACAAAAAGAATATTGAGACAGGAGGGAGATGATTACGAAACCGACTATTAAAGATGTTGCTAAACTAGCAGAGGTATCAATTGCTACCGTTTCCAGAGTTCTCAATGGAAGTCCCCTTGTTCAGGAAAAAACTAGGCAAAGGGTCTGGAAAGCCATTGAAAAATTAAACTACAAACCTAACGCCCTGGCACGGGGTCTAATAAACAAAAAAACTCAAACTGTTGGAATGATTATCCCGGACATTTCCAACGCTTTTTCAGCAGAAGTAGTGCGGGGTATTGAAGATATAGCCAATATACACAACTACAATGTCATTTTGTGTAACAGCGATTTGGATTTCCAGCGAGAAATGAAATATGTCACTACCCTCCAGGAAAAACAAATAGATGGTCTAATCTTTTTAAGCGAACAGGTAACAGATGAACACCTGGACTGTTTTATCGAGAGCCGTCTGCCGGTAGTACTGGTGGCTACCCATGATGATAAAGGCTTGTTGCCTTCGGTTAACATTGATAACGTTATGGCAGCCCGGGTGGCAACCGAATATTTGTTAGGCCTGGGTCACCGGCGGATCGCTTTTATCAGTGGTCCTTTTGACGACCCTATTGCCGGTATTACCCGCCTAACCGGGTATAAACAGGGATTACAGGCCAAAGGACTTCCGGTGCTAGAGGAATTAATCCTGGAAGGGGATTTCACCTATAAAACAGGTTACAGAAATATGAGAAAATTGTTGCAGTTACAGCCCAGACCGACAGCAGTTTTTGCTGCCAGTGATGAAATGGCAGTAGGTGCTATGAACGCGATTCTGGATAACGGACTAAAGGTACCCGCGGATATTGCTGTTTTAGGCTTTGATAATATTGACCTGACAACAAAAGTTCGCCCCCGTTTAAGTACTATTGCGCAACCCATGTATGATATGGGAGCGATAGCTATGCAGATGTTGATTAAGATTTTGACCGATGCACCCCTGGAAAAAAGGATTGTAAAATTACCTTTTGAGTTAATAATTAGAGAATCATGTAGTGTTAAAAAATAAAGGTTCTTCTCCAAAACAGTTGGTTAAGGGTTAAGCTAATATATCTA
>DFNM01000163.1 GCA_002376045.1 Firmicutes bacterium UBA3567 | reverse complement strand
AGGATGGCGAAGATTTCACGGATTTCAGGGTATTCTTTTATACAGGATTTGAGCTTCTTGAATTCCTTTGCATAAAATGACATGAAGATGTGGGTGATTTCTTCCTCACAGCAGCAAACTTTTGATAAAAAATCTTCCATAAAGACTTCCTTGTTGGTTTTTTGGGGATTTTTATCCTGAATCATCTTATACGTGGATTTCATCAAATACTCAGGAACTTTTTTAGGTTCAACATAAGGTGTAAGCTTCACAGTAATCAATTTCATGTATTCTTTTATAAAATTGTCTGTATCGATAGGCAGCAGTGTTCCATCAAGATCAAAAAGTATTGTAGTGATCATGCCTTTACCCAGCCTTTTCCTGATTTTAGTTCAAATTTTAATCTATATTATATTATGATAATAAATTGTGCTGTAAAATCAAGAGGTGTCTTTTAAAAAACTGTAAATTTTGTGTATACTAAACTTATAACAATAATCGGGGGATGGGTATGAGAATATTTGCTGATTACCATACACATACAGTTTACAGTCATGGTAAGGGAACTATTGAAGAAAATGTTGTGGTGGCCATAAAAAAAGGCTTAGAGGCAATTGGTATTACTGACCATGGTCCTGCAAATATAGGAATAGGGATGGATTTAAAAGATTTTGATAAAATGAAAAAGGAAATAGATTTCCTTCGGAGAAAATATGATAATATAGAAATAAAACTGGGAGTAGAAGCAAATGTGATTGGAGTTGATGGTCAGCTAGATGTACCGCTTAAAATATTAAAAAGCCTGGATATTGTGTTGGTGGGTTTACACCCTTTTGTAAAACCAGCATCTTTTCGTGATGGAATAGACCTTTTTTTTAAAAACCAATTGGCAAAACATTTGGAATTATTTAACAAGTCATCCAGAACAACCAATACCCGGGCTTTAGTCAATGCCATCAAAAGAAATCCTATTGATGTTATTACACACCCGGGGTTAAAGTTATCCATTGATACCAGAGAACTGGCAAAAGCTGCGGCGGAATACAATGTGGCTTTAGAAATCAATTCGGGTCATCGCCATTTAACTGAAGATTATATAAGAATTGCCTTGGAAGAAGGTGCAAATTTTTTAATAAGCAGTGATGCTCATTCTCCCGAAGATGTAGGGGATGTTGAATGGGGGAAAAAGCTGGTAGAAAAGATGGGAATACCTGTGTGCCGTATTATAAATGCCAGAACATGAAGGGGTTTGGAGGATGCAGATGATGAAACTGAAGTTTATTATTATAACCGGTTTATCAGGAGCAGGTAAAACTCAAGCGATAAGATGTTTTGAGGATATGGGATACTTTTGCATTGACAATCTTCCGCCTACCCTAATACTGAAGTTTGCCCATTTGTGTTCCCAGACAAAGGGCCAGATAGAAAAGGTGGCCCTTGTTATTGATATTAGGGGCGGGAAGTTTTTCGATACCCTTTTTGACAACTTGAAGCTTCTTAAAGAACAGGGATTTGATTATGAAATATTGTTTCTTGAAGCATCAAACAAGGTTTTAATAAAAAGATTTAAAGAGAGCAGGCGGGTTCACCCACTGGCACCGGTGGGAAGAATTATCGATGGTATTTTAAAGGAGAGGGCAAAGCTGAGGGAATTAAAAGAGCAGGCAGATCAAATAATTGACACATCAAACTTTACTCCTTTTCAGCTTAAAGAAGAAATTATTGCGAGGTTTAGTAAAGGTAAAAAATATCCAAAACTGATCATAACAGTGCTTTCCTTTGGGTTTAAATATGGAATTCCCGTAGATACAGACCTGGTGTTTGATGTTCGATTTATTCCAAACCCTTATTATGTGGATTCTTTAAGAAAATTCAGCGGTAATGATGAAAAAATCATGAAGTATGTTTTAAGATGGGATGTTACAAAAAAATTTTTGATAAAACTGGAGGATTTTTTGGAATTTTTGATTCCTCATTATATAAAAGAGGGTAAAACTCATCTCGTAATAGGAATAGGATGTACTGGAGGTAGACACAGGTCAGTAGCAATTGCTAGAAAACTTACTGACATACTCAGGGAAAAAAGCCATAGTGTAATAGTAAAGCACCGGGATGTTTACCATGATGAAAGAGGGAGCTGAGAGAGGAATGTTATCCTTTAAATGGCTTTTTCCCGGACTGGGAGTAAAAAGGTGGCTTGTAATTAGCCTGTTTGGAGCCATTTTGGCAGTTATCGGGACGGAGATGGTTGTTGGTATTCAATATCTGGGTGCCATTGAATCCCTTTTCCACAGGATTGCTCAAAATTTCTTTAATGATCAGAATATAAAGCTGATTGGCTTGCTTTTTATAGCAATAGGTTTTGTTATATGTATTATGGGGATAAAAAACACAGTAAGCTCTGTAACCAATTTATTAATACCCAAAAACAAGGAAAAACTAATTAATATATTGTATGAAAAGAGACATCTAAAACGGGGACCCCGGATTGTAGTTATAGGAGGAGGCACGGGACTTTCAGTATTATTGAGAGGCCTTAAGGAGTTTACAAGCAATATAACGGCTATTGTAACGGTCTCCGATGATGGAGGCAGTTCGGGCAGGTTAAGGGGAGAACTGGGAATACTTCCCCCTGGTGATATAAGAAATTGTGTGCTGGCTTTGGCTGATACCGAACCCTTAATGGAAAAACTCTTTCAGTACAGATTTGCCTCAGGAAGCCTTGAAGGTCACAGTTTCGGAAACCTGTTTATTGCTGCTATGACTGATATTCTGGGAGATTTTGGTCTTGCTATTAAGGAATTTAGTAAGGTGCTGGCCGTTAAGGGACAGGTTCTGCCGGCAACCCTTGAAGATACCATTTTATGTGCGGAGATGGAAGATGGGGAGTACGTTGAAGGAGAATCGGCAATATCTACGAACTCCAAGGTCATTAGAAAAATATATTTAAAGCCCGAAAATGTCAGGCCTTTGAAAGAAAGTTTAAATGCCATAAGAGAAGCAGATGCAATTATCCTCGGTCCGGGCAGCCTTTATACCAGTATAATTCCCAATCTTCTGGTTGGAGATATTCCCGAGGAAATACGAAAGGCGTCAGCCATGAAAATATTTGTAGTCAATGTCATGACTCAGCTGGGGGAAACGAAAGGTTTTAAAGCTTCCGATCATATAAAGGTTCTCTTGGAGTATGGTGGAAAGAGTTTAATCGAGTATGCTGTGGTTAATACTTCTGAGATACCTGAAAAGGTGAAAAAACGTTATGAAGAAGAAGGTGCAGAACCGGTAATGCCGGATACCCAGGAAATTGAAAGTATGGGGATAAAAACAGTAACAGGAGATTTTATCAGTAAAAACCATTTTGTACGTCATGATTCACACAGATTAGCACGAACCATCATGAGATTAATTTTTGAGTATAAATTCAGCAATGAAAAATTTAAAATTCTTGACCTATATTTTTGGGGGGAAAAGCTTAAGGAAATCATCCACATGGATTAAGTCAGGAGTTATAGAAACGAGGTGTTCACATGTCTTTTTCTGCGCAGACGAAGAATGAACTATCAAGGATACTACCGGATGATATTTGCTGTCAAAAAGCGGAGCTTATGGCTATAATAAAGACGAGTGGCAGCATTGCTATTAAAGGCCATAACAGACTTGCTATTCGAATTTCCACAGAGAATGCTCAAGCAGCGAGAAAAATTTTTACCCTCTTTAAGAGGTGTTACAATATTCACACAGAAATAGTGGTTAGAAAGCGAAAAAAATTAAAGAAAAATAATTCCTATTTGATTTATGTGACACCCGCCATGGGAGCTGATACTGTCTTAAGAGATTTAAACATTTTGCACGAAAGTAAGCAAGAAGGGCTTCACATCCATTATGGCATAGATAAAAAAGTATTCGGTAGGAACTGCTGTAAACGAGCATACATTCGAGGAAGTTTCCTGGGAGCAGGATCCATAAGTGATCCGGGAAGGAACTATCATATTGAGTTTTTTACACAGGATGAAGCCCTTTCCTATGACCTCTCAAAAATGATTAACACCTTTGGCATACGGTCAAAAGTAATGGAGAGAAAAGACAGTTTTGTTGTATATGTAAAAGATGCAGAACAGATTATTCTTTTGTTGAACTTAATGGGAGCTCATAATGCACTGTTGAAATTTGAAAACATCAGGGTTTATAGAGGGGTTAGAAACAGAATAAACCGGCTGGTAAATTGTGAAACTGCTAATATGGAAAAAACAATAGAAGCATCTTTACGGCAAATAGAGAAAATAAATTATATCAAACAGCACATAGGTTTAAACAAACTGTCAAGATCCCTGAGGGAAATCGCAGAATTAAGACTGAATTATCCCGATGCCAGCTTGAAAGAACTGGGAGAAAAGCTGGTACCACCGATAAGCAAATCAGGGGTGAATCATAGAATAAGGAAAATCGAAAAGATAGCAGAAGATTTGGAACGGGAACACAAACAGAAGTAGTCGGTTCAGCAGGAAATTTGTTTTATTTTATAGAATAAAATTCTATATTCTCATATCATGGGGGTTTTGAATTGACAAAGCACGAGCAGATTATAAATTATATAAAAAAACTGAAAACAGGTGCCAAAATTTCTGTCAGGCAGATTGCAAATGAACTGGAAGTGAGCGAGGGAACTGCATACAGGGCGATAAAAGAGGCAGAATCAGAAGGATATGTTAAGACCATACCCAGAGTAGGAACGGTTAGAATTGAAAAAATCGAGAAAAAAGAAATAGAAAAGCTAACATATGCGGAGGTAGTTAAGATCGTTGATGGAGTTATCCTTGGTGGGAAGAAAGGGCTTCACAAAACCCTCAGCAAGTTTTTAATCGGAGCAATGGAAATTGAAGAGATGGAGAAGTATATAAATCCCAATAGCCTGCTGATTGTTGGAAACAGATTAAAGGCTCACGAAATTGCACTAAAAAACGATGCAGCTGTTTTGATTTCAGGCGGATTTGGTACAACAAAAGAAATCATAGAGTTAGCTGACAAGTTAGAGCTTCCTATCATAACATCTTCCTATGATACTTTTACCATAGCGACTCTGATAAACAAAGCTATTTTTAAAAGAATGATCAAAAAAGATATAATTCTTGTGGAAGATGTAATGGTTAAGGAACCGTATTATCTGCATGGAGGGGATATGGTAAGAGACTGGAAAAGACTGGTAAAAACGACGGGTCACAGCCGATTCCCGGTGGTTGATGAGGAGAAAAAAGTTGTGGGTGTTGTTACAAGCAAGGATGTTACAGATTTTAGTGATGATGTTAAAATATCAAAAGTTATGACAAAACCACCCATCACACTGAATGAAAAAGCTTCTGTAGCTTATGCAGCCCATGAAATGGTGTGGGAAGGAATCGAACTCA
>DFNM01000262.1 GCA_002376045.1 Firmicutes bacterium UBA3567 | reverse complement strand
AAAGTTTGTTAGATATATTAGCTTAACTCTTAACCAACTGTTTCGGAGAAGAACCGTTTTTCTTTATTACCAACCTTCTGAGAAACTATACGTTCTTTTGCCCTTTTTCGCAAGCTTAAATAATCCTTTATTCGTTACCTTAAATACTATTTCATTTTCTTTCATATGGTGGTCATTAACAGATAGAATCCCATTTGATTTCAATACTCGATGCAACTCTTCTAATACTTCACCCGGATTACTCAAATCATGAATTACATCGTACAGGAGAACTACATCTACGCTATTATCCGGCAATCCAGTTTTGCAATCAGAACAAATAGTTTCCACATTAGTCAGATGCTGTTTGGAAGCAGTATTCCGAACCATCTGAATTGCAAGCGGATGAACATCTAAGGCAAGCCGCTTCGCAAACAAACCCCTGTCACTTAACAATTACCACCTTACCTTCAAAATCATCCCTAACGATGTATAGCCTGTCCCCCACCTGCAGGTCTTCAGGGGTAATCACCTGCTGCTGTTTAATAATCATAGCCTTTTCCAGGTTTATTCTCACTGAGGAGTTTTTCAGAACCCATTTCTGCTTGATACTGCTCCAGTCTCTGGCATCCCTTAGTTTTAATGTCCATCCAACAAAGGGATCTTCTTCAACCACCTCTACAACCCCTGTAGTAACCCTCTGCCGCAGCAGGGAATCCATATCCTTTTTGACCATGGCTGCCATTACCCTATCTCCATCTGTGTAGACATACCCATACCAGTCTTTCAGGTTGTTTTCCCTTGCATAATCTGTATCTTCATCAACGGCATAATCTCCTGCCACAAATTCCTGGGGAGTTATCTGTTTTTGTGCTTCCAGGTCATAGATGTAGGTATCATTATCAAACCAGAGTTCCTTCTCGTCTTCAAACGCTTCCCACTCATTTTTATCCAATAGGAAGAAGTCTTCCAGTAAAAGCTTTTCAGCTATGATTTGCTGCAGCCTCCCCGCAAACAAACAGTGCTGGCCTCTGCTGGAGTTGTTAATGGCTTCATTGTAAATGTAAATCAGGTCTGCCAGTGCTCCACCTTCCCCGACTTCCGCAACAATGAAGGCATCTGAGCCGGGATTGATGGAATACTTGTCAACCAATCTGCCGTGTTTTACAATGATTGTTCCACCATAAAACCTCAGGTTTTTGTTGTTAGATAGCTCCAGAGTTTCAGTGTACCAGTTAATCTCTCGTATCTTATCTGAATAGGTGGATTCATACCGGTTTTTCACAACCATCCTGGCAATCCGTTCCTTCCCAAAGAAATCTTTGACAGCCAGGTATATCCTTTTGCCCCGAAAATACTTTAAATATCTGAAAGGTATCTTCTGGCCTCCTATATACAGAGGGGTATCATGAGAATGGGATATGCGCATAGCAGCCATGACGTAGCTCCATTTGCCATTTTTAAGTTCCTCAATGTTTTCGACAACGATGCTGTTTTCAAACTCATCATATATCCCAATCTGTCCCCTGTAAAGCTTCTTAACGATTACCGAATCTCCCTCTATAAGCATACTGCTAATTATTACAGAATCTATTTCATCAAAAAGCAGCTTGACATTATCCCCCTCATAAAGACTGCTCAGGGGAACACTTACACCATTCTTTAAAACAATTGTGGCTGGAGAAGTAAAATAGGTTTTTGTTTCACCGGTATGTAATTGAACCATTATCTGATCTCTATCAATTTTCTTAACAACCCCTCTCCTAACTTTGCCTCCAGGGGGAATGTAGCCGGGGATTTCTGTAGAATAACTTTCCAGGTATTTGATGCTTTTACCTCTTAGTTCTGCATTTATTTCCATCCCCGGTTTGAAATCTTTTAAAACCGCCGGCCTTTTATCAATAACATACCGGGTGTTTGCATCAACAAACAGCTCATGAACCGTCCCATCATATTCTTCGATTTTTATGATGTTTGGAGTAATGTTTTTGATGAATCCCTCAATGTAACCCTGCAGGTAAGGATTAAGGGGATCAGCATATGATGAGGTTACACTCATTATTATTAATGCAAGGACCAAAATTATCGTCTTTTTCATCCCTTTACCTCCTGCTTCCCAGAACTGCAAATTTACCTAACCTGTTTACCCATGCCGTTATGGATGTATTATAATCACCCTGTGGGTAAGCAATGGACTGCCATAAATCACTGTAATCATCATACCTGTTCAGGCTGATGTTTCTCAGCCTTCTGAGGTTCGCTTTATCAACATCGAAATCAATAGTAATCTGAATATTCCCTGTCAAATAATCCAGGCTGGTGAATTCTTTCCCTATGAAGAAGTATGCCTGGACGATATACTGGTTTGACAGAAGGGTTTGAGGTGTTTTAGTGAGATTTGCAGTGTGACTTCCATAGTAAGGAGCTACTTTAAACTTTATGCCCGCATCTTCTCTGCTTTTGTATCGGTTGATCGTTGAAGTTCTGAAAACCCGGGGATTGAACTTTACAACAAAATCCTTACCGATTATCGTTATATCCTTCGCATCATTTTTCACCACTACTGAGGCGGGAATGCTTACTACAGCCTCCTTGCTGCCTGCCAGTTCTCCCCGCGTCAAATCTACTTTTATCTCTTTATCATCATAATCATCCTCACCAATGATTATATCAGCGGTTTGCCCTGTTTTGTTCATCCTGGTTTTTTCAATGATTCCCCCATCATCATCGGGAGGACCAACCCTCCTGCCCGTTTTTACAGTGTTGCTCCTTTCAGAGGGTTTGGATGCACCATATTCTCCAATGGCTTTAACAACAAAGCTGTATCTCGTTCTGGGTTCCAGATCATCGTAGACAAAGCTTTCAAACTGGGTGGAACCAACAAATTCCAGTCTGTCTTCCACAAGGGCATACACTTCGTATTCTATGGCTCCTGTTACACCTATCCACGTAACTTTTATGTATCTGTCATAGACCAGTTCAGCCCTGACTCCTGTAGGCTGAGCAAGTTCAGGGAGCCCATAAGCCAGGTTTTCGTATATCTTACTGGCTCCACCGTCCGGATTTATTACCATTACGCCCTTTTTTCCCAGCTTTCCTCCAGGGGTTTTCAGCACCAGTGTCTCCGAATCGATAAATTTCACATCAACGCCTTCTCTGCCTTCCCTGAGTTCGTATGGTTCTCCAAGAATATATATAACATCCCCCTGGGCATCTTTTTCTGCTCCGAGGCCTGCTACAACGGGACTGAAAACAACTCTTGCTCCTTCCACAAACCCCGAACCTTTAAGCTTGATTTCCTGTCCTCCTTTAACGGAAATCTGGTATAACCTGGTGGTCTCCGTTGGATCCCGGGGATCTACTACCGCTGAAATTTGCGGGCTGCTGAGGTATAGGAAGCTCCCCGTTGGTTCTGATAGTGCACCATCAGGATTTTCTACTTTGACTTCAACTTCTCCCGGTTCATGAGGTGGTGTGGTCACATAAATAGTTTTGTAATCCACCACCGTTATGTCCTCCTGAGGCACCTCAACCTCACCGAAGTAGACAGTCAGGCCTTCTCTAAAATCTTTACCTTCTATTTTTATCCTTGTCCCTCCACTGGAAGGCCCTCTGTCAGGTGTAATTGTTTCAATGGCAGGGGCTGTTTCCCCTTTGGTGAACATGATGTATATGGGAACAGGCTGTGCCTGATCGGAAGCAGCAACACCACCGTCCTCATTTATAACCATGACCCTGTGGAGTTTACCCACTTCTTCTTCAGGCACAGGCGGCATTTTAAAGGTCAGTTTTGTGGGTAGGGAGTAGGTGATATCCTCCAGCTTAACGGTTACAAAATCACCAATCTTGATTTCAGCCCTTTCCCTGAAATCTGCCCCTATAACACTTACTATGTTTCCGCCTTTGTAGGTCATCCTCAATACCTTAACATCACCATAGCCTATGATGTTTTCCACTACCGGTGAGTTGCCCTCCTTAGTTATGTTTATAATGCTGGGGCTGCTGTCGGGATTTTTGTATTCGAACTGGCCTACTGCAACTCCTCCATCAGGATTGATCACCCTCACTTCTACAACTCCTATTGTGTAGTAGGAAGGTGTGTAGACATACAGCTGTTCAGAAGTTATGTAGTCCACATCGGGGGCAAAACCCCTTTCAACCAGAAGTCTCCTGTCCTTTACCTCTATTCTAACCATTTCATAACCGCTGTTGTATGATTCTCCATCATCATTCTTCAGCAGCCATAATGGTATGTATCTCACGCTGTCCTCTGAATCCGTGTAATCATACGGGAAGGTTTCACTATATATTTCATCTCCCGTTTCTACTAATAAATCTATTTCTCCTTTATTGGCATCATATTCCACCCGCAGCCCTCCAGGCAGGTTAACGGTAGCCCTGCCGTTATCGATGCGGCCGGAATTGGGTTCCTGCCTAGGAATATCTGTGTTGGTTATGCTGCCAAAACGCACCGTTACCATCCTCGTGGTTTCAGGT
The DNA here is from genome assembly GCA_002376045.1 of Firmicutes bacterium UBA3567. Taxonomy (GTDB): domain Bacteria; phylum Bacillota; class Thermosediminibacteria; order Koleobacterales; family UBA3567; genus UBA3567. The sequence goes on along the minus strand of DFNM01000262.1, from coordinate 11,334 downwards.
ACGAGTTCCCCTGATACTTCATCCACACCATAAACCTGAATTTCGCTTTCCATAAAATCTTTACCATGGATTTCTACAACATCTCTACCCTGTTTTTTCCCTTTATCGGGAACAATGCTGTAGATCTCAGGGGTGGAAGCTTCGTATGTAAAAGCCACAGTATTGGATACACCCGAATCATTGTTAACAAGGCAAACCACTGTCTCCCCTGATTCCGCTGAGGGTGATATAACCTTTATGTAACCCCTGGAGAATTCCACGATCTTAGCCTGTTTGCTGCCGAAATAAACTTTGGGAAGAATGGGAGATGCAAAGTATTTATCATACTGTTTGTGATCAAGGGGCTGGGGATCCTTCCATTCATCAACATTTGCTTCACTATCCCATATGCCGTTGCCATTCATATCCAGGAAGGTTTCATTATCATCCTTAACCTGGTTGCGGTTGGCATCATTATAGGGTTCGAAATATCTGAAATCCGAACCGATTATTTCAATGACCTCACCACCGGCGGCATTCCCTCTGTTAGGTATTATGTTGGTTATCTTCGGATAGCTTGTCGGTACAACATACGTAAACCCATCCTCTTTGCTGGCACTAGCACCATCGGGATTTACTATAACTATGGGGACTGTTAAACGGTCAGCTTCCGGTTCTTCCCTCAAATCTCCAGGATATGGCGGTACCTTGACGGTAATCCTCGTTCCATCGGGGCTGACTGTTGTGTCTTCCTCCGCAACTTCAACACCATTGATGTAAACCCTGCTTTTTTCCACTCCATTGTCCTGGAATTCTTGTCCATATATATCAATGGTGTAACCGCCTTCGGTGGAACCCTGATTCGGAATAACCTCAGTTATTACGGGTCTGGATTGAGGCTGTCTGTAATAGTAAAATCCCTCGTGATTTAATCGGCTGTCCCTTTTGGTATCGGGGTTTATTACTGTAACATCATACCAGCCATCAGCTTCCAGTATGGGCACAGTGAAATAAATGGTGGTGCGGTTTACAACTTTGACATTGTTCCCCACTACAATGCTGTTCCCCTGTTCATCCTGTTCCACTTTGTAGAGGGTTCTCAATTTTAATTCTATGTGGGGGTCTTCATGGATCGTGATTTTATCCCGATCAACTGTTAAATCATACGCACTTCCGCCTTCTCTGTTGGCCTTCAGCGTATCTCCGGTTCCCAGTTCGATTGTATAGATACTGTTTATACCATCTGTAATCACCGGTCTGCCTAGCTTATCTACCTGTATAACATAAAAATGGTCTTTTAGTTGTCCGCTGGCTGTATCTATTTCCTGTAAAACCACGCTGTAATAATAATTCGCCAGTTTTACAACTTTTGTTCCGTACTCATTCTCTTCAACCCTTATCAACCTGTCTTCATCCGGTGACTCGTAATCTATCAACTCTATCTTCTTGGTCTCAGTGTTGACATTGTACTGGTTGATGTCTTTCCCCTCCAGCAGCACTCTTGTTCCCACGAGTTTATACAGTATATCATCCGGTGAAACAGCAGGGTCAGGCTGCAGAAAGTTTTCTCCTTTTATCAATACCAGTGTTCCGGTATTCCCTGTTTTGGGTGAGAAGTCAGTAATCCCGGGATTGGTGTAGGTTTTAACATATATGAAGGGCCAGGATGCTATCCCTCCTTCAGGATTCATCACCTGAAGCCGGGTTTCTCCTTCCCTGCCTATTGGTGCCTGGAAGGTGATTTTCTTGCCGTCTTCCTGACGGTCAATGGGGGTTACCTCTTCCCCATCAATGAATACCTTAACACCTTCCCTGAAATTGCTGCCTTCTATCACTATCTGTTCCTGGCTGTCTGTGGCAATCACATTGGGTTCGACTTTAGAAATTATGGGTAGTTTTTCCTCTGTTACTTTCACAAACTCGATTATGTCATACTTTATATCACTCAGACCCATGCTCTGGGAATTCCTTACCGGATTGATTACCTCTACAAAGGTTTTACCCAGATTGGAAACTTCCTGACTTTCAGGTATGTAGGCAATGATTTTTGTACCCAGTTCATTGCCCTGGGAGCCATCCAGGATGTTCCCATTATCATCAAGCACGTAGACCTTGAGATCGGGATTTTGATTTTTGTCCAGAACAATCTCATTCCCCAACCTGATAACGGGGTATCTTACGATCTCTTCTCCAGTATTGGGATCTGTGTACTTATGGATCATCAGGTCACTGCCGTGAACGGCTATCATAAACTCATTATCAACAACATACCCCGTTTCTGCTTCTCCAACCTGGATTTTATCGGGAACTACCCTATCAACCTGCGGTTTTATTTTGCTCAAATAGTATGTAAAACCATCCTGTTTCACTGTCCTTTCTTTTATTACGATGTTTTCGCCGTTTTCCAGCTCAAAAACCGTTTCTGTTTCTATGACAACGTCTTTAACAGGGTCTTCATCAGCATCGGTAACCTGGGAAGTTTGAATGTTGATTCTGTCCAGGTCCTTGCTAAAACTGGCATCATACTCTCCAGAAGCATTTTTGTTGAAGGCTGCCTGGTTTCCAATAAACACCTTTATATAGCGTTTGGCATAGGCCCTCATCCCTTTGTAGTCTCCGTAAACGTACTCCACCACCAGAGTGTTGTCCGTTGATTCTGTGCTGATGGTGGGTTCCTGATCAGGGTCATCGGGAGTAAATTCTGCAATGTTCAGGCTCCCTATAAACTGGCCGTATATCTTAACAGCTGAACCCGAATCAGGTCCGATATCGGGCTGGACATCCAGAATTCTTGCTTTCTGGCTCGCATCAATCACCATAAAGGTTTCAGGAGCTGAACCGGAATCGCTGTTGTCCACCCGGACAATCCACTCTCCCGTTACTGCTTCCATGGGATCCTTGCCTTCGGAAATCTTGCTGGTCAAAACAACATAGTATTCCCCTGTCGCCAGATCCGGAACCTGCACCGTCAGGACATCCTTATCCCCTTCCACATTTGCCTTGTATGTGGGATTCTGGCCCCTGTTGTAAATGGTGTAGGGATCAGTACCATCCAGGGATTTGAGGAAAAACACATCGTACTCATCCAGCTGTGTGGCTCTGAAAAACACCGTGTCTCCTTTCTGACCCCTGTTGGGGAACATCTCCAGATCATCGGAGATGGGAAGCTTTTCAAAGAATCTGAACTGGTTTTTGTAGGTGTAGTTGATCTGTATCTCAACTTGATTGGTGTGGTTTTGATTGAACTCAATGGGATCCGTCATAGTTGTTTTATTGAAAACTATATCCTGAAGTCCCAGTTCTCCCACCGGAGTTTCAACGGTAAGGGCAGCAGTTGTTTTGTTGGTAATATTGAATTTATTGATGTTGGTGTAGGAATTACCCTTTCCGAAGAGGGCTTTGACGGGGTCTTCATCATCATAATTTGTGTCATCATCAATTTTGTCCAGTTTTGTTCCCAGCAACCCCAGGTTATCCTGGCCCATTTCCAGGCTTCGGTTAACTCCCGTTAGTGCGGGCATTTCTCCTTCATTTATGGGTATTGCTATGCCTTCAATGTAGAGCTCCTTACCCAGCTGTTCTTCTGTCAACTCAAACTGCAGTATACCGAAGGAATTTACTGTTCTGTTAGTGAGAGGAACATATCCTTCACTGTAGGTGATTATCCCCACTTCGGCATCTTTCAGGTATTTTCCTATGATGGTGATGTAGGCTTTCTGAAAAATCCTGTTTCTATCATAGGTCTTACCTACAGTAACGCTTTCCACATAGAAGTTGTCCGGGTCAAAGGCTTCTGCTGTTTTGCCCATGTGGGGCAGTAAAGCAACGAAAATTGCTAATATTAAAAGCACAGCTGTGGTTTTTCTAAGCATTTTCATCCCATCCCCCTTACTCCACAATCACGAAAATCCCTGGTTTTTCACTGAAGACTGTTACCCTCCTGGTTGTTTTGTCCACATAGAATGATGTTTCAGACCAGCTTCTGGTTGTTGTATCATATCTTAAAGCCTTCAAATTGCTGCCATCACTGTTGTCAAAGGGTATGACAAGAGCAATTCGATTCACCTTAAAGTTCTCTCCCGTTACCTGAATAAATTCCGATCTTATTGTTACACCCCTCAGCTTCGATCTTATGGACTGAACCACCAGGGGTTCTGTTCTACCAAGGTTCAGAGTAATTTCATCATCCTGTGACGGGTAATCCAGTGTCAAGCCATACAGGATTATATCAGCCCACTTTGAACGGGTTTCCAGGGCACCGATGCTGTCCCTTCTGTGCCCTTCAAACTTAATCCTTCTTACGAGCACATCCTCTCCCATGAGTTCATCCAGATCAAGTTCCAGGCGCCTTTCATTCGCATACCCGGATTTCAAGAACAGGGTATCTCTGCTCTGACCCCTTTCAGCAACAACATCTCCTACTTTTTCCCTTTTCTTGACCAAATATCCAGCTTCAGACACGTATCCACCCCTTTTTACCACACTGAAGGAACCAAAGACTTCCATCTTGTGGTTGGCGTCATTTTGAACCGTTACTTTGTATATACCAGGTTCCAGTCTGTCTTGACCATCGGGAAGGTAAACTTCAAGATATTTCTCCTCTGTATCTTCGTTTTCCCTAACCCTTACACGTCTTGCCCTTATTTCATTAAAATACACCTGCATGGTTTCGCTGTAGAAAAAGTCTCCTTTAATCACGATGGGTTCATCCTCATCATAATCCTCCGGCACACTTCCAGGGGAAATGCTGTTTACGACGGGTGGTGTCATTGTGGTAAAGGACCATGTCAGGGCGCTGTTTCCGCTTTCCCCTCCTGCTACATCTGAAAAATATACTATGTTGGAATTTATGGTAACGGTATACGTAGTATTAGGTCTAAGGGGTTCTACTGGAATATACAGATAGGCTTCTCTGGCTGTTTCATTCTTGTTAAATATGTAGCTGGATATGTAGTTTTGTTTAGCACTATCTTCCAGGTTTTGTATAAAATATATAAATTCACTGTCTACCAATGAAGCCCGGCTGCCCCCCTCTGGATACACCGTGGAAGTGTTTATTAAGGATAAACCATTCAGGTCATTGAACCTCAGAGTGCCCTCAATATCATCAAAGGTTATTTTGATAAAGTACCTGGTAACTCCATCAGTCACCCTGGGATTCAGGGATTTCTCATCGTACCATCTGTCATCTTCATCAGGAAACTTGCGCTTGACTGTAGGCCGCCCTTTGGATAAAACCGTTAGATATGATACACCAGAATCCACCTGCTGGTAAGGAGAGTCATCATCAAAATTCACTAAAACCCTATACTCCCCGGTACGGCTTTCTTTTGAAAGGTCCTGGGCAGCTTCTCCCCTCAGTTTTACTACCAATAGTGTTGAATTTTCAAAATCCACATCCGAACCATCTACAACTATGGTGTAGCCGTATTCTGCTGCATTGCCTGATACAGGAATCAGGGTCACTTTCGCTATGTTTTCATTGAAATTGAATCCCCTTATGGAAAAACTGACTTCTCCTTCTATAAAATCCGTTACTCTGATGATGCTGTTCTGCAATCCATATATACCTTTAGCAGCATCTCTCTTTGTGGAAGTAACAAAGCTCAATTCCAAAGGTTCCAGGTAAATCCCTGATCGGGTGTGGAAGACATTTCCGGCTATGTTTAATCTGTAGTATTTTCCGTAATCAAGGGGCTGGGCAGGGTATAGATACAGTTTGGTCTTTTTGGTTCCATTCTGAAAATAGTACTCCAGCCTGTATTCCTGGAAATCCACCCTGGCCTCTGTATCATAACCTTCAACAAGGGTTATCCTGTCAAAGGCATCATCATCTCCTGCCTTTTTTATTACTTCCCCATCTATCAGGAGCACTATAGGATTACTGCTGTCGTAGCGAGGTGCGCCGAACAAGGTATAGCTTTTATAGGGTGCATCAGCATCTTCCTTTATATCCACAGTCCCCTCGCTCTGTATCCCGGCCCAGTAAGCTCCTGCAGGTTCCTCCGCTTCTCTGGTCCACAAGGTTACATCTATATCCTGTTGAATGTTGTAACCCATTGTGTCTTCTATGAGTTCTTTATCTACTGTAAGCCTGTAGTTATTCAGCCACAGGAGGGGGTATTTGAGATCTATCCGGAGGATATTGCCTTCTACGATTTCTACCTTTTCAACGACAACTTCTTCCTGCTGAATAACGCTTACCCCGCTGGAATCAAAGGTATATTCCGCATCATACAGCATTCCTTCCCCGCTGTATGCTTTTTTCGATGCTCCGGGGATTTTATACAGCCTGATTCCTTCCAGGGGAGGAAGGTGTGCTGTGTGTTTATCCCATCTGATCTTTCTGTCAAAATGGATAAAAATGCTGCCGTCACTGGATAGATGTGTTCCCGTTAAGGAAGTGATATCATCTGTACCCTCTATGTTCGAAGAAAATCTCGTCACATGGGGGCTCTGGCCTCCATCTCCTGTTATAAACCAGAGCTCCATCTCTCTGTTGAATATACCGGGATAATCCTTGAACCGGACCGCTCCTTCTCCTACAGTTACCCGGTAAAGAGTGTTTTTCCTCAAAGGATACTGCTGGCCTTCAAGGTCATTTATCTCAATTACCAAAGTGGTATCACCGGATACTGTAATGTTGTCTTCATCAATCTCCACTTCCTCTGCTCCCGAACTTAAGGAAATCAAAGCTTTGTCCAGAATCTCGATGGGATGCTTGAATTCGAATTGTATAGTAGGCTCAACTTCCACTTCTTCCTGGTTGTCTTCCGGGTAAGTAGTTACCAGCATTCTATCCGTTGTGAAAATTAAGGTGTACCGGCCATTGGTTATCTCGACATCAGGACTGTCCGCAAGCTTCACCGCTCCTTGTTCCAGCACAACCTGATACTCGGCAAAATCCTTTAAACCGGTACCATCCTTTGCCTCCAGCACCAATCGGTTCTGTTCAGCATATATGTTGTAATTGTCGATGGAATCGGCTTCATATCCCGGAATTCCAGGGTATACGGGGTTCGTGATTATAGATACCTGGTCTGATATGGTAACGGGGTCTATCTGTATATCATCCACAAACACAAATTCAATGGTGCTTGTGCTGTAGTCAACTTCATAGGCTCCATTTTCCGGGGAAGATCTCACAAGTATGTCATCTATGCTCATATCTTCACTGGCGGTAACAAAACTAAAGTTTATGGCTCTGTTTACCTCATTGGATTGAGAATTTATAAATAATCCCTGGGGTATGTAGATGTTATACAGGCTTGTCTCCTGCAGTCGATAATAAGGCTGAGCCATGCCGGAATCGGAATTCCTCAACTTCAAAACAATGCTTTCTCCTTCTTCAGTAATATCAAATTTTGGGGTCTCATCATAAATGCCATTAGCGGTTATTTTTATTCCTTCCATAGCGGTTTGAGGGTTTAGTTCGAAAGGAGCCTGGGGTTCGATTTTGATGGCTGTAACACGGCAATCTACTCCCTTAGCACCTTCCTCTAACTCCGTGTAGTCAGAATAAACAGCCTGGTAAACAGTAATCTCCATGTCAACTGCTGTCGGTTCCTGGGCCTCTATGACTTCTAATGGAATTATTGAAACCAACAAAAACACGGTTATCAAAAGGCTTACAGCCCTTTTGAACACTGTCATCATGCTACCCCCGCTTTAAGGTCTTTACACTGTTTAAAACTTTGTAGATTATTATTTTCGACATAAAATTTGGAAAACCTTTTTATTATGGCAATAATGTGTAAAAATAATGTTAAGGAAAATCTGAAACCTACAGCAGGAAATCCACAGGAATTTAGATAATTAAGGATTGAAAGGAGGGATTTATTATGCAAAGGAAAAATTTTGATAAACCCTGTTGAGAAACAACAGCTGAATCTACTTGTAGAGTAGAAAAAAGCAATGTGTGCCCCGTATGCAAAAAGGCAGGAATCCCGGTAAAAAACACAACTGTCAGGCATTTGGTCCACAATAAATTGGCAGATCAGGTTGGGAATAAGGATTATTATTTGTGCAGCAGTGAAGCATGTGATATTGTGTATTTTCAACCCGAATCAGATGTGCGATTTTTACAGTATCAGGTTAAGGTTCCTGTTTGGTTCAAAAAGGGAGCGGATCCAAAATACATCTGTTACTGCAGCAAAGTAACAGAAGAAGCAATTATGGACGCAGTAATCGATTACAATGCAAAAACTATCAAAGACATTATAAAATTAACGGGCACCATGCAGAACTGCAAATGTGAAGTTGAAAATCCTACGGGAAAATGCTGTGCTCCGGTAGTGCAGCAGACCATTAAAAAGGCACTGGAGGCAAAATAACAGCAGCTATTATAAAGAACACGATTAGATAGTACTTTTTTTAAAACAATAAAAAGACCGGGTAAAAGATTCCCGATCCTTTGTGTTTTAAAGTTTGTTACTCCAAATGTGAAATGTATTTCTTAATAATCTCTGCTGATTTCCTCAAAGATTGTTGTTCTTGGGTAGACAAAGGTATTTTTAAAACCCTGTTTATTCCCTTCCTGTTTACAACACAGGGCAGGCTTAGAAAAACATCTTGAATCCCATAATAGGGGTCTTCAATATACGTAGAAACAGTCAGTATAGAATTCTCGTCCCTTAAAATGCTTTTTACTATCTTTGATAGGGAAAGGGCAACTGCAAAACTTGTTGCGCCTTTTTTTTCGATTACCCTGTATGCAGAATTTCTCACTTCCGTCTCGATTTCTTTTTTCATAACAGGATCATATTCGTCATCACAATGTTGTTTACAAAAATGGTCAAATTGTATACCCATGATGTTTGTCAAACTCCAGGCAGCAACCTGGGAATCTCCGTGTTCACCAATGATATATCCATGGATGTTTCTAGCATCTACCTTCAACTTCCTACTGATAGCAGCTCGAAATCTAGAGCTATCCAGAACGGTTCCTGACCCTATAACCTTACTTTTGTCCAAACCAGAAAGTTTTAAGGCTGCATAAGACAGCACATCTACAGGATTAGTTACAATTAACAATATACAATCCTGGTTGTTTTCCATAACTTTAGGTATTATTTCCTTTAATATTTTGTAATTTTTGTTGGCCAAATCTAATCTTGTTTCCCCCTTGGAAATACTAGGTCCTGCAGTAATAATTACAATCTCAGAACTTTTTAAATCTTTGTAATCACCTGCATATATTTCCACAGGATGCACAAAAGACATTGAATGGATGAGATCCAGAGCTTCTCCCTCGGCTTTATCAGAGTCGTTGTCAATCAAAACCAGCTGCGATACTATACCTTGAATCATCAGAGCAAAAGCTGTTGTAGAACCCACATATCCTGTACCTATAATGCCTATTTTCATATACCATCCTTCCTTTGGTTTATTTTTTATTAGTATTCCCTTTATTTGTTTCCCCAATAAATGTATCTATATTATAGAAAAGTTTTACAAATTAACCATAATCTTGTAATTGTAATTTTTTTGTTTCTATAAGTGGTTCACGTTATATTGTTAACAATTTGTTAGGGATCCTATTCAATAAACCTTTAAACAAAGGAATTGACGGTTATGTGATTTTAGTTTATCTGTCAGACATTTCTAAAATCTACTTTTAAAGGCAAGGGGTTTGTGTTATGGTTAAAATAGTGTTGACTTTGAAGTTTTAGTCAACGGGTGTTCGCTATTAAATTCATTCGTGACTTTATAGCCCACAAACACAAGGTTTGGAACGGTCTTCCTGGAAACAATCTGTTTTTTGCAACGTGGGCCCCAGTGGCGTTCTTCTTATCTACATTTGAAATTTCTGCTTTTACACTATTAACCATTGTATACAGAGCAAAAAATTTGTTGATGACAAAAAACTCCCGGAAACCCTTAACACCCAGTTTGTAATTCCGGTTGCGGTAATAGCTCTGGCTTACATTTCAGCTATTAATGTAGTTCCTGTAATACTGGTGTTCTACATAGAGGCTCTCCTTTGAAAAAAAGCTCAATTAATGAAGATAGAATAAATGGTGAATTGAGAGAAATTGTAGCCGATAAACTTGATGAAAGAAACGATTAAAAACAAATCACATTGTTTAAAACAGCGGGTATAAGCCATACAGGATGTCGTAACAGCTAAAAAAATACATGACAAAGCTTAAAAGCAGGGAGTAGGTCAAAAACTGGACTTTTAAAGCAGAAGGGTAATGTCCTGAGACATTACCCCTCAATATTATTTTAAGTATTTGATGGGTGGGAAAAAATATTTTATGACCCCGTGCTGGCCAGTGCTGTAATCAATAGGTTCGTGCATCACTGTCATTTTGTGTTAATTGAAGGTAGAAGTTTTAGGTTTTTTCTTATAAATAGAAAGACTTCTTTCCTGCGGCATCACAGCATACCTGGCTCAATGGCAATCTTACTGTGAAGTTTACACACAGCACTCTGCCTGAGCGGGGGTTATTACCAGCGGGCTTGTCACCCCAAATATTAACGTTCTCCCTAGCTTTTCAGCCTCGGTTGTCTTCTCTTTCCCTGGACTGTCCGGTTCTTTGGGTGCACTTTCTGTTTTATCTTCGCTCCTTCACATTGCATAGAAGATTTTGGCCCTCTATGCCCACTGCAACTCGGTGAAGCATCCCTTCAATTTTACCCTCCGGTCGATTGCCAGCTTTCATTGGCTGAGGGTTTATCACCGCTACAGGCTCATCTGCCGCCCTGCATTACCTGCCCCCCTGTGTTTCCACCACCTGTTCAGGGTTATCCTTCATTCGGAATAATACAGGGCTTCCCCGGGTGAACTACCCCTCCCTTTGCTTGGCTCATGAAGGGGCTTCCTGCTTCATCGTAACCCTACCGGGCTAACTTCACAGGCGTAACTTTCCGCAGTCCCTGCGGTAGGGAAGTTTTAGGCCACTTCCGAAGCCAACGCACGTGCCAGAATATTCCTAGCGGCGTTCACATCCCTGTCAAGCACCAGGCCGGAATACGGGCCTCGGTGGATGTGCACCGACAGGTTTTTTGATACTTTGGTGCCGCAACTGGAACATTGCTGCGATGCTTCCCTGGGATTTACCTTCACTACCCTGCCACCAGCCTCTTCCGCTTTGTAGCAGAGCATTGCGAGAAACTCCGACCAGGAGGCGTCAGAGATGCTTTTGACAAGATGATGGTTTCTGACCATACCCCTGACGTTCAGGTCTTCCACGGCCATCAGGCTGTAGGTGTTTGCTATTTTTCTGCTCTGTTTGTGAATAAAGTCCCGACGCTGGTTTCTGATTCTGGCATGAAGTTTGGCAAGTTTCAGTTTTTGTTTCCGGCTGTTGCTGTGCCAAACAGGATATATATACCCTTATTTATCAAGGA